>NZ_JBHHMI010000004.1:0-320730 GCF_042136365.1 Paenibacillus enshidis
CGAAAAAAAGAGACAACCTCCTCATAAAAATGAGAAGTTGTCTCTTTTTGGACTTTAGGGACTTTTTCAGTGGCCTCGGCATTTGCGGGTCTCCTGCAAGGATGAATGATAATGGCTGTAAGATTAATAATCGACACCAGAAGTATAGCGGTTCGAGGCGTTCCAGAGCAAATATTCATCAACACCCGCTTCCTTCATGGCGCGGATCTGGTCTTCGATTTGCTTCTTTCCGTATTTGATATAATGTCCGCTGCCGAGCCAGCTGGCTGTAAAATCCTGAATCCATGGACGGATGACAGGCTTCAGATCCTTGGTGGCTTCAAGCTTCTTATGCGTATCTTCCATGGAGCCCTTGATGACCTTGTAAGGATTTTTATCGGGATCCTTAACACCATACCAGCCTGTCGAGTAGTGGCTTGGATAGACCATTGGCGAAATGACATCCACGTTCTCCGATATTTTCACAAAATCCTGCCCTATGCCCTCCGCCGCAGGGACAGATGCCGCGTATCCGAAAATATCCACCGATACTCTGACACCCAGGGGTGCGAGCTGCTTGCGGGCATACTGGACAAACTCCGCAACGGCATCCACCCGCGATTTATCGGTTTTGGCATAGGTCAGCTTGCCGGCCTTCTTCTCAAAGCCTTCCGGAAAACGCACATAATCAAACTGGATTTCCTTAAAGCCAAGTTTGGCCGCTTCCTTGGCAATTTCAATGTTGTAATCCCATACTTCCTTGCTGTACGGATTTACAAAGCTGTCGCCGCCGCCATTCTTCCATAAGGAGCCGTCCGGGTTGCGGAAGGACAGCTTCGGATTGTTCTTGGCAAGGACTGTGTCCTTAAATACGACGATACGGGCAATAGGGTAGACGTTATGCTTCTTCAACCGGATCATCAAAGCCGAAATATCCGTGATAAAAGGCTGGGGTTTGCCCATTTTCTTCAGCTTTGCATTTGGGGTCGGGTAGGTTATGTATCCCGCGTCGTCCTTGATATCAATGACCATGGAGTTCAGCTCAGTGTCATCCAGCAGCTTGAGCAGCTTGGCCATGCGTTCTCCGCCGGCGCTGTATGCCGTCACGTAAATCCCCTTTACGCGTGGCGCTCCCGGCTGTGGGTCAACCTTGGCAGGAGGATTGTCTGCGTTCACGACAGCAGCGCCTGCTCCCTGTGACCGGATGATTGCACTGTTGATCGCTGTTTCCAAAGAGGACTTTACAGACGCACCGCCTGCCGTGTCTCCCGGATCTCCCGTTCCTCCGAGGGCTCCAAACATGACCATGATTGCCCATAAGATGTTCATCTTTACGAATTCTCTCCCTTTCTTGCTATGTCTACCTGATTATACTAGATGTTTTTTGTCGAAAAAGGACATGTTTGTAACCATTCATACAACGATCAGGCTCTAACATGCCAGAATATCTATACCCTTTATTGGATGACTGAAACGGCCGATGATATGCATGTCCAAAACAAAAAAAGCCGCTGTACCGCAGGACAGTTCCTGCGGTGCAGCGGCGTGTCGTACATTATTTTAGCTGAGGCCTTGCCAGAAAATTAATGAAGAAAAGAATGGTTCTGGTGTTCGCAAATGCTGTACTGAATAATCTCCATAGCATCATCGGCTTCAAGAATGCCGATGCCATCCCTGAGCACAATCCGGGAGTTGAGCTCATTCTCCCTGAGAAAAGGAAGCATTTCAGGAAACCACTTCATCACGATGTCGGATAATTTTACAGTCTCCATTTCCACAAAAATCACCCTTTCCTGTTTCTGCTCGGAATCATTCACAACGAATCATTCAGTGCGCAAATCGGAAAAGCCGAGGCCCTGTGAAAAGCCGGAAAAGCTGGTCTTAGTGGAACCGTGCACTATAAGTTTAACATAAATCAGTTCATTCGTGCACGGATACCTGATTATCTTCTCTGAAAAGCACCCATCACACCTACCGTTTCCACGATATTAACAAACGCTGCGGGATCGGATTCCTTGATGATCCTTTTCAGCTCAGCAAGCTCATATCTGGTCGTTACCGTCATCAGCATATCCTTTTCCTTATGGGAAAAGGCACCTTCGATCTTGATTTTACTGACCCCGCGCGGAAGCGTGAGCAGGCGGGACAGCATTTCTTCAGTCCGGTCAGTAATAATATACACCGTTACTTTGGTATGACTCACATGAATAATATCGACGACCTTGCCGGTGATATAAATGGATACCATGGAGGCAAGCGCACTATTCCAGTCATCACTCAAATAGCCTGCTGCAAGAACGACCAGTCCATTCAGACCTACAAGCACCGTGCCGACAGGAAAATCACGGTAGCGGGTTACAATCGAGCCTACAATATCGAAGCCGCCCGAGGAGCCACCGACATGAAACGAAATGCCTGCACCAATGCCGACAAGCACTCCGCCGAATACGGAGGCAAGCAGGGCATCCGAGACAAGCGTGCCCACGGGAATGACAGCGATCAGCCAGGTGGTGGCGACAACGGACAGGATGCTTAGTCCGATGAACCTTCTGCCCAGAATGAATAAACCCGCCAGCAGAATGGGAATGTTGAACACGAAGTACATCACGCTGAGATTCGCACTTGTAAAATACCCGACAAGCATGGATAAGCCGGAGACGCCTCCGCTGAGCAGATGATGCGGGACCAAAAACAAATTAAAACCGCTTGCGATGGCAGCGGCACCGAGAATGATAACAAAACTGTTCCAGGCCAACCTTGGCACGGTGAAGTTCACCTCATTTAAAGATGTGTAAACCAGCTTGCTGGTAAAATTGATTTGTTTTATGCTATAATGCGATGTGGATATTCTTGAGTAGGGAGCTATTTCCAAGCTGAACGCTTTAAATTTGAAATGCTTCACTGGCACTCAGACGTATTTTTTGAAAAATGTGATAAGGTCATTCCTCTGTGATGCGGAAATACATGGTTCGTACGGATGAAAATGAGCTGTAAGCTGCCGCTGCTGCAGGGAAAACCTATACCATAATACTGCTACTTAAGAATACAGACAAGACCGCGGATTGTCCACTATATCCGTTACAAGAAGGAGTATGAATAAATTTGACAACATTTGTAGAATTTGATCTCGAACCCAAGGTACTTCAAGCTATTACGGAGCTTGGATTTGAGGAGGCAACTCCGATTCAGGCGAAATCGATCCCTATCGCACTGACAGGCAGCGACATGATCGGTCAGGCACAGACCGGTACAGGCAAAACTGCAGCATTCGGTATTCCGCTGATCAGCAAAATCTCCAAAACGGATGATAAAATCAGAGCCCTCATTATGGCGCCTACACGTGAGCTTGCCATCCAGGTGGCCGAAGAAATAGAAAAACTCTCCCGCTTCAAAGGTCTTCGCACATTGCCTATTTACGGTGGACAAGATATTGTGCGCCAGATCCGTGCCCTTAAGAAGAAACCCCAAATTATTATCGGTACACCAGGACGTTTGCTTGACCATATCAACCGCAAAACCATCAAGCTGGAAGACGTAAACACCGTTGTACTGGATGAAGCGGATGAAATGCTGGATATGGGCTTTATGGAAGATATTCAATCCATCCTCAAGCAGGTTCCGGAAGATCGTCAGACGATGCTCTTTTCGGCTACGATGCCTCCGAATATTCAAAAGCTGGCGCAGCAGTTTCTTAAAAATCCGGAGCATGTATCGGTGATTCCTAAGCAGGTCAGCGCTCCATTGATCGACCAAGCCTATATCGAGGTTCCTGAGCGTCAAAAATTTGAGGCTCTGAGCCGTTTGCTGGATATGGAATCCCCTGAGCTGGCTATCGTGTTCGGACGTACCAAGCGCCGTGTCGATGAATTGGCCGAGGCCTTGCAAAAACGTGGTTATTCCGCTGACGGACTGCACGGCGACCTATCGCAGAACCAGCGTGATACAGTAATGCGCAAATTCCGCGACGGCAGCATCGATGTATTGGTTGCGACGGACGTGGCCGCACGCGGTCTGGACGTATCCGGTGTAACCCATGTTGTGAACTTCGATCTTCCGCAGGACCCTGAAAGCTATGTGCACCGGATCGGCCGTACTGGACGCGCGGGCAAGGAAGGGGCAGCATGGTCCTTTGTGACTCCGCGTGAAATCGATCATCTTCATTTTATCGAGCGTGTGACGCGCCACCGTATTCCACGCAAACCGCTGCCTACTTTGGCGGAAGCCATCGAAGGCAAACAGCGCATTACAGCCGAGCGTCTGCTTGAGATCGTGGAGCAGGGCGAACTGAATGAATACAAAGGACTTGCCATTCAAATGCTGGAGCAGTACGACTCCGTGCAGCTGCTGTCAGCCGCTATGAAGCTCCTGACAGGCGAGAAGCGTGATGCGCAGATCGAGCTGACTCCGGAGGATCCGATTCGTGCAAAACGTCGCAAACCGGATATCCGTTCTGGCGGACGCAAGCCTTCCAACTTCGGCGGCGGACGTGGCGGCTATAACCGCGACAACCGTGGCGGAAGAGGCGGCTACAACCGTGACAACCGCAGCGGTGGCGGCGGGTACAACCGTGATCGCGGGGAACGCAAGCCGCGTACCGGCGAAGGCTCGGATACACGTCGGCCAAGAAGAGAGGATTCGTTTGAATCCTAGGATTTTGCCGCTGGTTAAGCAGAGGTAAAAAGACAGGCAGATGGACCGGAGTGGTGACACTCCGGCTTTTTGCTTGTGCGGGTGGCGGAAACGGGTCCAATTAAGTTATAGTATAAATAATAACCGAATGAGATTGGGCAACCGCTGAGGGGGAGACTAAATTTGGAATTCAAGGGAGCCATGGGCGGCCTCTACCGCCTGACGGAATGGATTACTCGCTTTGCCGCCACAAACCTGCTGTGGGCGCTTTGCTCGTCGCCCTTTCTGTTTTTTTTGATCATGAAGCTGATCGTCATGAGCCAGCAACTGACCAATGAATCTCTGCAAATGAATTGGGCGATGGCGATTGTGGCACCGCTTACTTTATTTCCGGCAACGGCAGCCATGTTTACAGTTGTGCGGAAATGGGTGATGGGGGATAGCGACATCCCCGTATTCCGCACCTATTTTGCCGGATTCAAACAAAATTACAAGCAAAGCCTGATCGGCGGGCTGTTCTATACGCTGCTGACCATTGTGATGTATGTGGATTACACCGTGTACATGACGCAGTTTCCGAATCTGCAGATGATCGGCGTAATTATGCTGATTTTGCTAATTATCCTGTTTGTGTCGATGTTCAATTTCTTCTCCATGGTGGCGCATTATCATATGAGCACCAGACAGATTATCAAAAACGCGATTCTGCTCACTCTGATCCGGCCATTCCGTGTATTTTCCACATTGCTCGGCAGCGCTGTGCTTGTATATGTAGGGATTCGCTATCCCGTGCTGTTTATTTTCTTCATTCCTTGCATCATCGCCTGGTTTGCTTTTTTCAATTTCTATGGCACTTTTCTGAAGATGCAGGAGCAACTGCAGAAGCAGCAGACGGACGGTGAGCTGGAAGGGAAAGAGGTAGCAGCAGAGGAAACGAAAAATTAAAACATTTCTCGTCAATATTTACTTTTTTGGTGGTAACGTCTATAATAAGTTTCAACACCTCCTGCTGTGTACGTTACGATCATTCGTTGTTTTGAACCAATGATGATGTCTAGGGAGACCTACATGGAGAGCGGCTGAAAAGCCCTGTCACTTCCGACAAGGGGACTTCAAATGCTGTTCCTGCGGTCACCCACCTGCTGAAGCAGGTTCAGAAGACACTATGGTCGGACGGCAACGGCGGGGCCAATTGTTCAATGAGAAACATCTCTTTTCTTTTCACGAAGAAACAGGGGTGTTTTTTGTTGTGCAACAATGATAAACTGTTAGTAGCAAAATACCGTCTGCCTAGGGATAGGGTTCGTACATTCAGAATGTATTAAAGCGTTTGCAATAGATTAAGTGCTTTACGCATCTGCAGAGAATGCCGCAAGGCACGGTGATGGTGAAGGAGGAAATAGGTTGTCGCTGAAAAGGACGCTTGTGGGGATAATCCGCAGTCACGAAGGTACGGGTGACAAGGCGAAGGATCCCCTGCTCAAAACACGATACTATAATTTATCGAGGGATAAGGCATGGGAAGAAGTCTCATCGACATTAAAAAAGATACCCGGATTCAAGGTGCTGCATGAGGTATCCTCGGTAGGGGAAATTACGCTGGAGAAGCGTACCGCTTTCGGGCGTGTTATCGATATTACTGTTTCGATTCTTTCAGTTTCTCCGGTGCGCAGCGCGATCGATATATACTCTGCTTCACGGGGCTCCATGGGGGATCTGGGGGCCAACTATCGTATTATCCTGCAGTTGTATGGCGTGTTGGATAAAAAAATGGGTGCCTACAGAATTCGCGAGTAAGGGCGGAGTGTGCCTGTAAAAAATCAAGCGAGAGAAGGACTGGCCTTCCTCGCTTTTTTGGTTTAAACAAGCTTCTTCACAGCTTCGATCACTTTCTCGTAATCAGGATGGTTGGCCATTTCTGTCAAATACTCTACATAAGCGATGTTATCGTCTGCATCAATGACAAAGATGGAGCGCATGTCCAGGTGAAGCTCCTTGATAAATACACCGTAGGCTTCGCCGAAAGAGTGATGTTTATAATCCGACAGGGTAATGACACGGTCAACTCCGGCAGCTCCGCACCAACGTGCCTGGGCAAACGGCAGGTCCACGCTGACGGTGAGCACGACAATCTGATCTCCAAGGCCTGCTGCTTCTTCGTTGAAGCGTCGGGTTTGCGCGTCACAAACTCCGGTGTCCAGAGAAGGCACTACACTGACAAGTTTGATTTTGCCGGCAAAATCCTTCAGTGAAGCCTCTTCGAGCAGATTTTTATTCAGCGTAAAATCAGGAGCCTTATCGCCGGCCTTTAATTCCGGTCCGATGAGGGTAATCGGATTGCCTTTGAAGGTTGCTACACCGGTACGTTCCTGGGTCATATGTATTTCCTCCTTATAACATTGGTGATTGGTGCCAAAATCCATTATAATCTTTTGTGAAAGATGATGTCCACTTGTTAGAAAACGGTAATGCAGAGAGGGGCCATATTTTGATTTTTTTAAGACATGAAAGCTGGAACAATTACATTCGTTATTATCCCGTAACCTGTCTTATTTTGTTGGCCAATCTGATTATGGCAGGGCTGGTGATCCTCAAGGGGGGATTTACCACAAACGTGCTGGTCGAGCTGGGGGCCCAATTGAATGTGGGGATATACGATACACAGTACTGGCGCTATGTGACCTCCATCTTTCTACATGGGGGATTCAGCCATCTGTTATTCAACTCCTTTGCCATCCTGGTGTTTGCGCCGCCTTTGGAAAGGCTGCTCGGCTCTGTGCGCTACCTTGCTTTGTATCTGTGTACAGGTATTGTGGGGAACATCATGTCGGATGCCTACTTCACCTCAATGAGGCAAATTACCGTTTCCATCGGGGCTTCCGGAGCCATCTACGGGATATATGGCGCGTTTTTATACATCGCCTTGCTCCAGCGTCATATGATGGACGAGGCATCGCGAAAAACGTTGTATTCGCTGCTGATCCTCGGTGTAATCTTCTCACTGGCCATGGCGAACATCAATTGGATGGCGCACTTTGGCGGCTTGATCAGCGGATTCTTTATCTATGGCCTCATGATCCGCCTGTTCAAGCGCCGCACACAGGCCTGATCAGCCTTACCGTAATAGGCAAACAAGAAATGGAGCGATAAAGTGAAGTGGAACTAAGACAGCTGCAGTATTTTGTAAAAGTAGCTCAAAAAGAACATGTAACGCAAGCCGCAGAAGAGCTTCATGTAGCCCAGTCCGCAGTAAGCAGACAGATTCATCAGCTGGAAGAGGAGCTGGGCGTCCATTTGTTTATGCAAAAAGGCCGCAACTTGCAGCTTACGCCGGTCGGGCAGCTCTTCTGCAAACGGGTAGAAGGCATTATGAAGGATCTTGAGCGGGCTGTAATGGAGGTCCATGAGTTTCTGGATCCGGAAAATGGCGAAATCCGGATCGGATTTCCGCACAGTCTGGGCATTCATTTAATTCCTTCTGTTGTGGCTGAGTTTCGCAACCGCTATCCCAAAGTGAAATTCCGGTTTAAGCAGGGGATGTATCCTACACTCATTCGGGATGTGCTGTCAGGTGAGATCGATCTGGCGTTTGTATCGCCTTTTCCACACAGTCATGAACAAATCGGCGGAGATATTGTGCTGACGGAGGAGCTTCATGCGATACTGCCTCCGAATCATCCTCTTGCAGGGGAGAAGAGCATCCGGCTGGAGCAACTGAAGGATGAGAAGTTTATTTTATTCGGAAGTGGATACTCACTGCGGCCCATCGTGTGGGATGCGTGCATTCAGGCAGGGTTTACGCCTCATGTATCGTTTGAAGGGGAGGAGACCGATACGATCCGGGGGCTGGTGGCTGCAGGTATGGGGGTCAGTCTGCTGCCTGAAATGGCATTGTTTCAAACGAACCGCTTAGAGCCGGCCAAAGTGAAAATATCGGAGCCGAAGGTCACCCGCACCATCGGCCTGATTCATCGGACAGATGGCAAGCTCCCGTTAGTGGCGCAATCATTCCGGACATTTTTGCTGAATTATTTTGGATTGCAGCAGAATATTGAAGCTGTCTGCAAGCCTGATATTTCATGAAAGTAAAAAGAAGGCGCCCTTGAGCTGAAGCTCAGGGCGCCATTCATTTTGTTTTTTGTGATTACACGTTATTCGCGGTTGTTGAAGATCCCGATAAGACGAATCAGCTCGAGCAAGGAGACCAGTGCAGCCGCCACATAGGTCAGTGCCGCTGCGTTGAGCACCTTGGCTACGCCGCGCTCTTCATCATTGCGGATATAACCCTCCGAGACCATAATTTCACGTGCACGGTTGGAAGCGTTAAATTCAACCGGAAGCGTGATCAACTGAAAAGCTACGGTAGCGGAAAAGAAGATGATCCCGAGACCGATCAGATTAAAAGAACTGAACAACATTCCGGCAATCAGCAGGAATGGCGCGATGCCGGAAGCGATGTTCACGACCGGGAAAATGCGGTGCCGCATCGTCAGGAACGGATAATGCTCCTTATGCTGAATAGCGTGACCCACCTCGTGACAGGCAACGGAGATGGCCGAGATGGAGCTCTCGTAATATACAGGCTCCGATAGACGGACAACCCGATTGATCGGGTCATAGTGGTCAGAGAGCGTGCCTCTCACCGGTTCAATCGGAACATCGTGCAACCCGTTGGAATCCAGCATATGACGGGCTGCGTCGTAACCTGTCATGCCGCGCTGGTTGCCCTCCTTGGCCCAGCGCTTGAACGTGCCGGAGACACGAAACTGCGCCCACAACGAAAAGATAAAGGCAATGATCACCAACAGATACATGCCACTCATTTTCAATTACCTCCAAAATAAATAAAATAGAATAGAATTGGACAAGAGAAACTACATACTGTGCTCAAGCAAATACTTCAGCGCTTCTATACAGGCTGCGCTTTGCGGCAGCAGACCTGTAAGCACTTTGCGGGCCTGAACCGGCTTTAACTGCTTCAGTAGGGGCTGCAGCTCATTCACTTCCCTCTCCAGGCGCTGCATATGCATCTCAAGGGTCGTAAGCTTGTCGGTTACCTGTTCCTCACTGGACAGCCCGCTCCATTTCTCAAGCGATTGCCTGATCTCCTCCAGGCTATATTTCTCTTGTTTCATCTGATTAATACGTTCGAGCCTGTTCAAGGTTTCATCACTGTAAAGGCGATAATTTTTCAAAGAACGTTCTTCGGGAGCAATAAGTCCCATCTTCGTATAATAATCGATTGTCCGTTCACTTACCCCGGCGGCTTTGGCAAGCTCACCGATCCGGTACAGCTTCATATCCCCATTGCGCTCACCTCGCGATTCCTGATAAATCATTGGCCCCACAAGCAGTGGCTTCATTGCTATTATTTAATGATACATGATCCGCAACCGTACAGTCAAACGTCACGCTTTTTCACGGAAATAGAGATAAGGAGAAAGGACTTATAGGCATAGGACTAAAGCCTGTTTATGTTTTTTCATTCTTTTGAAAAATTCTCTTGTCAACTTTCTTATCTTCTGCTTATAATGACATTAACGATTTCATATTGTGTAAAGATAAGTGACATTAAGGGGAGTGTTCTTGATGAAGAAAAAATGGTTAATTCCACTGCTTGCCCTGCTGACCATTCTGGCTTTTCCGGTCGGAGCGTTTGCAGCGGAGGAGGGGCCTACCAACGTTCAACTTCAGGCTGGCCTGAACTCTGCGTTCACCTTCCTGGCGTTTATTCTCGTATTTTTCATGCAAGCCGGATTTGCTTTGCTTGAGGCGGGATCAACAAGAATGAAGAACGCCGGTCACGTAGCGGGAAGAACGGTATTGACGCTTGGTGTTTCCGCTCTGGCGTTTTGGGCGCTGGGCTTCGGTCTGGGGTTCGGCAATGATGGCGGCAACGGTTTTATGGGACTTACGGGTTTCTTCGTAAGCGGCACCGATGCGGCGCCTTCTTTTGATTCCTTGTCAGCTTACGATGTTCCAGTAACGATCATGTTCCTGTTCCACTTTGCTTTTGCCGCCATTTCGCTGGCCATCGCTTGCGGCGGTATGGCTGAACGCGCTAAACTGAGCGTATATATTGTTTTCGGCATTTTGTTCTCCATCGTTATTTATCCTGTTGTCGCTCACTGGGTATGGGGCGGCGGCTGGCTCGCTCAGCTTGGCATGCAGGATTACGCAGGCTCGACGGTAGTTCACTTGACGGGTGCGACGGCTGCGCTGGTGGCTACCATTTTGCTGAAGCCGCGTCTCGGCAAATACAACAAGGATGGCAAGCCAAATGTGATTCCTGGTCACAACCAGGTGTATTCCATTCTTGGTGTAATTATCCTCTGGTTCGGATGGTTTGGATTTAACCCGGGCAGCGCGGTTTCTGCCATGAACGACGGTTTCTTCGGTTACGTGGCGCTGACAACCAACATTGCGGCTGCAGCAGGTGCCATCTTCGCCCTGGCTGTATCCTGGATGGTATTTGGCAAAGCAGATATTCCGAGCATGCTGAACGGTGTGCTGGCGGCTCTCGTCGCGATTACAGGCTCTTGTGCATTTGTTGCTCCATGGGCGGCTGTTATTATCGGTGCGGTTGCAGGTATTATCACCTTCTTCACTGCCCAATGGCTGGAGCGCAGACGTATTGACGATCCCATCTACGCATTCTCCGTGCATGGTGTTGCAGGGATGTGGGGTGCGGTTTCCACAGGTATCTTTGCTAAACCTGAATTGGTGGAAATCACAGGTGTAGGTAAACCGGGCCTGGCTTATGGCGGAGGCTTCGGACAGCTGGGTGTACAGCTGCTCGGCCTGGTAGGCACATTTGCATTCGTTCTGGTCGTTTCTTTCATTATTCTCGGTGCGATGAAAGCTGTAATGGGCATCCGTGTTACCGAAGAAGAGGAAACGATGGGTCTGGATATGAGCGAACATGGCACATACGGTTACCCGGAGCAAATGAAGCTGCTTGCGGATGCTGAAAAGCGTACATTGAACTAATGATGACGGTTGGGTCGAGCGAGGGAGGCTGGCGGTATGGAATCGCAGCACATAGAAGCGTGCAAAATATCATTTGAGGCGATTCATAACGCCGATTCGCCTGATCGCCTGCGACAGGCAAGGATTGATACCCAGCATCGCCTGCTGGAAATACGGGCGGAAGCCTCCACGGAGGCTTGGCTCAAGCAGGTCAATGAGATGCATGATGCAATTTCCGTAAAAGCTGTACAGTTATGCGAACAGGGGATGGTTGAGGATGGCTTCGGCCCTCCTCCCGTCCCTTATGCCTTTATAGCTTTCGGGAGTATGGGTCGCTCGGAATCCACGCCCTGGAGCGATCAGGATAACGGAATGATCATCAGCGATGAAGCGGACGAGGGGAAGGAAGCTTATTTTTCGTCCTTCGGATCACGTCTTTCGGATATGCTTGAGTGGCTCGGTTACCGTAAATGTGAAGGAAAGGTCATGTGCTCGGAGCCATTATGGCGGCAGGAGACCGTAGCATGGAAGAAACAGCTCGAGGAGTGGAGCTCCGACTACAACTGGGATTCAATCCGGCATTTGATTATCGCCTCTGATATGAGGCATATCGCGGGAGATGAAGGCTTGTCCAGACAGTGGAAGGAGTTCTTCAGCGCCGTGTTTCGCAGGGATCCCGGGCTTGCGGGAGCAGTTCTGCGGAATACAGTCAAACATAAAGCGACACTGAATATTCTAGGCCAAATTGTCACCGAGCGTTTCGGTGAGCATGCCGGGGATTTCGATATCAAGTATGGCTGCTATATTCCGCTGGTGAACTCTGTCCGGTTCATGGCGCTGCAAAATGGCGTAACAGAAACATCGACTTTAAGACGACTGAAAAAACTGGCTTCGCTCGAAGCAGCTCCCTTTCCGCTATTGGATTCCTGTCAGCGGGCCTTTCTAATCGCACTCCATTTTCGAAACAGCACGCCTTGTGAGGAAGAGGAGGGGTTCCTGGTCAGCAGTGGTTATATGCCTGTTCAACAACTGAAGCAGCGTGAGCTATGGTATGAGCTCCGGGAAAGCCTCACTGTGGTCAGAAGAGTGCACAGGGCGCTGCAGAGGCAGCTTCGCTTCATGGAAAGGAGAAAATTATGAAAGAGCCGGTTAGGGGTGGCAGCGGATTCTGGAGTGTGTTCCGCCAGGGTGGTATGCCGTCAGCGATTGCTTCCGTGTTGGGGACCCCGACCGCGCAGCAAATGGCATTCATCCGCTCACTTGCCCGTGAGCAGCGCCGGTCGGAAGCCATGCGGACTCCATTGGAAAGGCTAGAGACCGTGGTGTTTGATCTGGAAACCACCGGCTTTTCGCCACAGCATGGGGATGAAATATTGTCCTTCGGTGCTGTGCGTGTGGTGGGTGACACGATTATGGAAAAGGAGCAGTTCTATACACTGGTTAAACCGAACATACCGGTTCCTGGGCATATTTCAGAATTGACGGGTATTACCCAGGAAATGAGCGATGATGCTCCGGCTTTGATCGACGGTTTGCATGACTTTATGTCCTTTGTCGGCGGCAGGGTGCTTGTCGCTCATGCAAGCTCTCATGATAAAGCTTTTCTGAATGCCGCGCTTTGGAAAACATCCAAGGTTCAGCTGACCCATCGGGTGATCGATACGATGATGCTGGCCAGATGGCTGGACCCGTACGGCAGCTATACTCTGGATGATTTGCTTCAATCTAAAGACATACCTGTAGTAGGCCGGCACCATGCGCTCGAAGACGCGAAGATGACCGCAAAATTATGGGTCTGCTACATGACGGAAATTATGAAACGCGGCGTCACCAATCTGGCGGATTTGTATAACCATCTAAGTCACGCTTAAAGGTATCGGCTTCAGCGATAGTGCCGATGGAGAACCTGCATCGGAGATAACCAAATAAGATGCGGTGGAAACTCCCCCGGTTGAATGATCGGTTCCTGTGATCAAATAGACCGTTAATCCGGGGCCAAACAGCTGCAGTTGCCGCAAATCTTCCTCTGATGGAACAGGGGGGGATGCGGGATGAGAATGAAATATGCCGATTAGAGCTTTCTCCTGCATCACACAAGTCACCCAGTTCGGTCCGTCAAACTCAAAATGATGGCATGGATCAGCGGCGATGTTAGGGATAGGTATAAAATTAGAGATTTGGATATATATCCCTTCTGTGTATCCAAGCAGTGCTCCGCAGGCTTCCTGTGGCAGGCAGGAGCGGACATATCGCTCAAGGCGTTCCAGCAGAACGGAAGGAATATGTACGGATGAATGAACCAATAGTATATTTGCTCCCTCAAACAAGAAGCTCCCTGGGTGGGAGCTTCTTTTATTTTGTAATCATATGTCTAATACTAATGCGCGAGGGAAATCCCTGCAAGGGGTTACTGAACCGTTTCCGAAGGCTTGATCAGCTTGAAGGCCAGAAAAAAGGTAAGCATAGACAGCACTGCCACGCTGCCGAATACGGCCGCATGGGATATCCCCATCAGCCAGCCGAAGAGCGGGGGTCCAAAGGCCACACCGAAAAAGCGCAGGCTGTTATACAGGGAGGTAATCATCCCGCGCTGGCTTTTTTCGACCGAACCGGTGATCATCGTATTCAGACATGGCAAAAGCAGACCGGTTCCGATGCTGCTTAACGTCAACAGTCCGATTAAGAAATAAATGTTCCGGCCGCTAAAAATGGCGGCGGCCTGCGAGACGGCCATCGTCAGCAGCCCGATAATGATCAAGCGGCGGATGAGGGTGCCGTTTTTCTTTATTTTTGAACCCGTTATAAATGAGGTGGCCACCATGCCAAGCAGCGGAATGGCTAAGACTAGCCCCTTTACTACTCCGTCGATATTATAAGGAGGTTCTTCTAACGTATCGGATAAATAAAACAGAATACCGAATAAAATGAATAACCCTACAGCTCCTGTGAAAAAAGAGCTTAGCAGCCATCTTCCTTTTTCCTTGATCACGCTGGCTATATTATGAACATATTTGCCGATGGGAACCGGCTCGCGTTTGCTCTTCGGTTCATGTATCAGAAAAATGACGGCCAGGAGGGAAAGCAGGCAAAAAAACGGAAATGCAAAAAAGGAGGCATACCAGATTATTAAGGCAAGCAGCGAACCCAGAATCGGGCTTAATACTTTACCGCCAGCATTGGCGGCTTCGATTAAGCCGAGAGCCTGGGATTCGGTTCCTTCTTTATACATGTCTCCCACCAATGCCATAGCAATGGCTGAAGTGCCTGCCGCTCCAATCCCCTGTAGAACCCGTCCGATAATAAGAACCGTGTAGGAATTCCAAACCGCTCCCATGCCTGCCAGAATGCCCGCGCTGCCATACACAATAAGACTTGGGATGAGGACGCTTTTACGGGAAAAACGGTCGGATAAATAACCGGAAACAGGGATGATGACTCCTGCGGCAATGGAAAATAGACTAATGACGAGGCTGCTTTGAAATTGGCTGATGTGCAGCTTGCTTTGCAGCTCAGGCAAAATCGGTACAATCATCGAGTTGCCCAGCACCAGAACGAGAGGAACGCTGGCTAGGGCCGTATATTCACCCCACTTGCCTCCGCCTTTCGATGATTTTTTTATATTCTCCCCTTTGTGCCTGGTGTGGCTGATGTGCCTGCTGCGGAGCTGTCTTCCCTCTGGCATCCATCTGCTTTTGCCACTTGTGCCGTTCATGGTACCAGTCCTTTCACTCTCTGTCGTCAGTAATGTAACCCGTCTGGCTGCAGATCATGCAGGGATGAAAAGATCAAAGATAGCTATAAAAATGTGGCAATAGGGGAGACTGTATTAAAAAACATGGAGGTCATGATGTATACAAAAATCAAAACCATTTTGATGGCAGGCTTGAGCATTGGGGCAGCTTTCGCGGGAATCACATCAACAAACCTGACACCTGTCTTCGCTGATGACCCGGCAGCAGCGGAAACGGCTCCTGTTATGGCACAGGAGGGGGCAACAGCGCCTGTTAGCAGTTTGAAGGGCCTGGATGGCAGAACCTATACGGTAGGCAAAGGGAATGGCAAAATACAGCTGCTGAACTTCTGGGCTTCATGGTGCGATCCCTGCAGGATTGAGGCGCCACTGCTCAATGAGCTATCAGCCAAATACAGAACAAAGCTTGATGTATACGGCATCAATGTTACGAAATATGACCGCCAGGAAGATGTAAGGAAATTTGCAAAATCTTTGGGATTAGCCTATCCGATTCTGCTGGACAAGTCAGGAGAAGTATTTGACGTCTACCGGGGAGCTGCTTTTCCTACCAGTGTGCTTATTGACGAAAATGGAACGGTACGTGAGGTGCTGCTGGGTGTGTACAGCAAAACAGAGCTGGAGGACAAAATCCGCAAGTTGACAGAGGGACTGGATACGAAGTGAACAAGCTCCGGGACCTTGTACATTGAACCCGGAGCTACAGCTGAAATATAGACTAATGGTTGACAATTCCGTTGGAAGAAGCGGCCGCTCCGGAAGGAGGAAGCTCGATGTTCTGGGAGAGCAGGGCATGGCGGAAGCTGTCCACCAGCGCCTCCCAGCTTGCTTCGATCACGTTGCCGGATACACCCACCGTATTCCACGTATTTTCGTAATTTCTTGATTCGATCAAAACCCGGACCTTTGCCGCAGTAGCGTCTTTTTCGTCCAGCACACGGACTTTGTAGTCTGACAGATGCATATCCCGCAGAGCAGGGAAGTATTGAGCCAACGCTTTACGAAGAGCATTGTCAAGCGCATTGACCGGTCCGTTCCCTTCCGCGGCCGTATATACGCTGCTGCCCGCCACATTCAGCTTGACAAATGCTTCCGATACGACGGATCTGCCGGCGGATTTCTCAACTAGCACCTTGAAAGACTCGAAGGTAAATAGCTCCTTCATTTCACCGTTGGCCTCACGGATAAGCAGCTCCAGCGACGCATCAGCCCCTTCGAATTGGTAGCCCTGATGCTCCAGATCCTTGATCTTGTCGATGACGGAGCGGGCCTCCGCGCTGCTCGGATCCAGATGGATGCCGATGTCCTGCGCTTTGGACAGCACGTTGCTCTGCCCGGCCAGCTCGGATACGAGGACGCGCTGCTTGTTGCCGACCTCCTCTGGAGCGATATGCTCATACGTACGGGAGTCGCGCATAATGGCAGAAACGTGAATGCCTCCCTTATGGGCAAAAGCGGCGTTGCCAACGTAGGGCTGGTTCACAGGCATATTGACATTGGCAACTTCGCTGATATAGCGGGCGGAGTTTGTAAGCTGCTTCATTTGCTCTCCTGCAATGCACTCATAACCCAGCTTGAGTTGCAGGTTCGGGATGACGGAGCAAAGGTTGGCGTTGCCGCACCGTTCACCGTACCCGTTCATGGTGCCCTGAACCTGTCTTGCCCCGGCCTGGACGGCAGTGAGCGCATTGGCTACCGCCAGCTCGCAGTCATTATGAGTGTGGATGCCGAGACGGGCCGATTCAACGGCTTGGCCGAGGCTAGTCACGATCTCGTGAATTTCATGAGGCATGGACCCGCCGTTCGTATCACACATAACAAGCCAGTCCGCACCGGCTTCCTGGGCTTTTTTCATAACCGAAACCGCGTATTCGGGATTATGCTTGTAACCGTCGAAAAAGTGCTCGGCATCGAATATCACTTCCATGCCGTTTCGCTTGAGGAAAGCAATAGAGTCATAAATCATGGCAAGATTTTCTTCCAGCGTTGTCTGCAACGCGGTATGCACGTGAAAATCCCATGACTTGCCGACCAGCGTAGCTGCATGCGCCCCGGATTGAAGAATCCGCTGCAAATTGACATCTTGCTCCGCAACGCTGTCTTTACGGCGGGTACTGCCGAATGCCGTGATTTTGGCGCTCAGGCCAAGCTGCTGAACTCTTTTGAAAAATTCGATGTCCTTGCTGTTGCTGCCGGGAATGCCACCTTCAATATAATGTACACCAAGATCATCCAGCTTTTTGGCAATTTTCAATTTATCGTCCGCAGACAGGCTGATGCCTTCTCCCTGGGTTCCGTCTCGCAAGGTAGTATCAAAGATGGAGATGGTCTTTGACATGAAGATCCTCCTTTTGGAATGCGTCTCATAAGCGAATTTTGGATTGGAATAAATTACAGTAAAGCGTTTGTGTAATGAAGATCTATAATTTATATGATTATAGCAATTAATTGCGCGAAGTGTAACCTAAATAAGAGATTTTACGGTAGAAGGGCGTTCCAGGGCATGAAATTTGCATGGGGCTGATGTAAAATTAGAACTACTGCGATTTTTTTCGGATCATCCCGGCGATTATAAAATACACTTAGAGTAAGAAGGGTTGCAAGTGAAAAAGGTCAGTGACTATTATCCGGCGGATGGCCGTGTCATTCTTCATGTCGACATGAACGCATTTTACTGCTCGGTACATGCCGCCGAAGAGCCGCATAAATATAAAGGACGCCCGACCGCCGTTGCGGGGAGCAGCGAGCTGCGTAAAGGAGTTATCGTCACCTGCTCTTACGAAGCCCGCAAGCTGGGCATATCGACAGGCATGGTTGTAAATCAGGCGCTCCGCATCTGTCCTTCCCTGATCATCATTCAGCCGAACTTTCATCTTTACAGGCAGTATTCCAGAGACTTTATGCAAATCGCGTATTCCTATACGCCTATGCTTGAGGCTACATCCATAGATGAATGCTACCTGGACATTACCGGCTCCAAGCAGTTTGGAACCCCTGTTGAAATCGCTGAAGCGATTCAGGGACGTATTGCCGAAGAGCTGTCCCTGCCATGCTCTATCGGAATCGCGCCCAATAAATTGCTGGCGAAGATGGGCTCTGACATGAAAAAACCGAACGGGATCTCGATTCTCAGGCTGCGTGACGTGCCGAAGGTATTATGGCCGCTTCCCTGTGCCCAGTTATTCGGAATCGGCCGTAAAACGGCCGCCAAGCTGGTGCAACTTAACATCCGGACAATAGGCCAGCTGGCTCAGACAGACGAGCAACAGCTTATCGAGCATTTTGGGGTGAACGGCTCATGGATGAAGCTTGCCGCCAACGGTATCAGTCAATCTCCTGTCCGGACGGAGAGAGAGCCAAACAAGTCCATCGGACACACCACAACTCTTCCGCAGGACGTGAATAAGGAGGAGGACGTTCGGCGAATACTTCTGAATATCAGCGATCAGGTGGCGCGAAGGCTGCGGCGGCAGAACATGCTGGCAGGAGGACTGCAGATTACGATCAGAACACCTGAGATGCGGACATTTACCCGATCCCAAATGCTTAATCATCCGACGGAGGATGCCGAACTAATATATAAGGAAGCATGTGAGCTTTACCGTCGTCACTGGACTCAGGAAAAGCCGGTCAGACTGCTCGGCATTACGCTGCAGCAGCTCGTACCGAAGGAAGAGGCGGCAGTGCAACTGGATCTGTTTGATTATGAGAAGCAGCCCAAAAAAGAAAGCCTGATCAAAGCAATGGATGCGCTGCGTGATAAATTTGGCGAAAATGCGGTGCTGACAGCAGGCATGCTGGGAGATGATCCATCCGTCCTGCTTCGCAACAGCACGCTGCGGGGAACCTCGCTGCAAAAGGATAATTTGCCGGCCTTGGACTAAAATAGACGTTCCGTGTGGTTAAAATCATTTGTATTCACAATATTTTTGTATTAATATGTTTCTATAGATGGAAAGAAGACAGGTTGGTTTTATTGTATAGGAGGAAGAGAATACTATGGCTAAATATACTTGGGTTGAGAAGGATACATGCATCGCTTGCGGCGCCTGCGGCGCAACAGCACCTGACATTTATGATTATGATGATGAGGGTCTTGCCGAAGTCATCTTTGAAGGGGATAACAACCGCGGCATTATAGCGATTGGCGAAGACCTGTACGATGATATGCAGGATGCTTGCGACGGGTGCCCGACGGATTCGATCAAGATATCAGATGAGCCTTTTAACAAAAATTAATTTATATCAGCACTGCCGTAACATTGAAAATGGCATCTTTTACCGTAATGGCGGTGGGAGATGTCATTTTTCTTACTGACTTATATAAAGCATAACAACTCAAGCCGAAAAATATACATAGATGGGTTTGCATGACTAATACAACCGGGGGTTTCCGTGAGCGATACATCACATCTTAAAACTTATGTAAAAATGCATCCGGACAATAAAATGGGCTGGTATTTGCTCGGCAAGGAATATCAGAACAGCGGACAGGAAGGTAAAGCAAACTACTGCTTCAATAAAGCGGGAGAAGTGTTCGAAGCGTTCGAGAAAAAACAGATTCCCCAGGATGTGTGGGAGGAATACCAGAACAAGCTTGTGGAGATCGCCCGTGCGAAGGAGAAAAGAAACACCCGCCTTCGCACGCTGCTGGTCAGCAGTCTTTTTCTGCTGCTGATTATGATGCCGCCGGCTCATGCGCCCGGGAAGATCTCACCGGGGAGCGGAATGGCAAACACTAAGCTTGAAAGCGAGCAGGCTTTAGCCGGTATGGAAGGTGCTGGAGAGCAGGGATTGCGGGAAGAGGGGAGTCCGGCAGCGGGCAGCGCCAAACCGGATGTCAAATTTACGGCGGCAGACGGCAGCCCGGGACCGATGTCTGTGAAGCTGGGCTCTCTCCTCGGCCGCCAAGTCAATCTTCCTGCGAGCACTGCCATTCTTGGAATGGAAAAGGAAGGGGACTGGCTGTTGTGGGGTGAGCAGCTTAAAGCCGTATACCGGCTGGACAAAGAAGGCAGCGGCAAGGTGCTGGTGCAGTCCCTTGATCCTGCGCACTGCCGCTGCCAGCCTGAGAACGTCACAAGCGTCAAAGCGAAAGCAGCGGCCTGGACTTCCGGACAGGTTGAACTGGCTGTGCTTAACAGTTCGCTCGCTGCCTACCGCAAACGATACGGCAAGCTTCCGGAGCGTCTGAACGACCTGACAGGGGCATTTCCCGACAATGTGATGGACGGGATATCGGAGGGCATGAAACCGGCCTTTCCGTTGTTAAAAAAACGCCTTGCCAGCTCTAAGGGCGGAGAGGCTTTGGCAGAGAATCAGCCATCCGCCCAAGGGGCGGCGCTTGCCTCCTCATTGGACGGAGCCCCTTATTTCACCGAGCCGCTGCGGATCATCGTGGACACATCCAACCACCGTCTTGCTGTTGTAAGCGGGAACGTCATGATCCGCAACTATAAAGTGGGGCTTGGCGGAAACAGAACCCCCGAAGGCAGTTTTGAGATTTCGGATAAGGTTGTGAACCCGAACGGCAAACCGGATGGAGATTTCGGCAGCCGCGGCATGCAGCTGTCCGATACCAACTATGCCATCCATGGAACGAATGAGCCGGACAGCATCGGCAAGGATGAGTCCCTGGGATGTGTCCGTATGAGCAAGGAGGACGTCGAAGAACTGTTCGCCCTGGTGCCTTCAGGCACCAAGGTTACGATCCAGTCAGGCGGTCTGCCTGATCAGGTGCTTGTCCCCGGTGTCCGCTTCACAAGCGAGCAGGTCAGCGAGCAGACCAATCCGCGCAAAATCTACCACTGGCTTCATTGATTGCCAGCATTGGCCAGCACAATGACGACCACGATAAGCAAAAGCAGAAGAACCAGACTGCCGGCAGTCCAGGCAATAGCTTTTTTATTTACCTCTTCCTTTTTCTGTTGCAGGGCAGGTGGTTTTCTTTTGACTGACATGGAAATCACTCCTTCTTGAAATATCATTTGCACTTCCTTTGCAATGGATTCGCTAAGGTGCTTTCACTCTCCTGCTTGTCCCATAATAGTGATCCTTATTACTTTCTTTTTCGGAAAGAAAAAGCTAAACTATTTCAGAGTAGTCAGTAGAGACGCCGCTGAAGCGGAGACGGTAGAGAACGGAGTGGATGGAGTGTTGTACCGCAATTTTGCCAAACCTGTGTTTTTTAAAATGGACCCTGAAAAAGCGCATCATATCGTGATCGACGGCATGAAGCAGGCGGCCGGGATACCCGGCGGGACTGGCTTGCTGCGCGGCATGTATGGTGTGCGGGAAACAGCCGATCTGGCTGTGGATTTATTTGGACTGCATTTCCCGACCCCGGTCGGGCTGGCTGCGGGGCTAGATAAAAATGCAGAAGCGGTGGGCGGCTTCTCTGCCATCGGTTTTGGATTTATTGAAGTCGGGACCGTTACGCCGCTCGCCCAGCCTGGGAATGAGCAGCCCCGCCTGTTCAGGCTTCCGCCCGATGAGGCGCTGGTCAACCGGATGGGCTTTAACAATAAAGGGACAGCGGAAATGGCGGAACGACTGGCTTCCTTGAAGAACAGAGTGATCCCGGTCGCCGTGAATATAGGCAAGAATAAGGTGACACCCAATGAGGAGGCTTATACGGATTATGAGAAATGTATAGCCGCTTTATACCCGTATGCGGATTTGTTTGTGGTGAATATCAGCTCCCCGAATACGCCTGATCTTCGCAAGCTGCAGCATGGGAGTGAACTGAAAGAGCTGCTCGCTGCAGTCAAGGCGGAAATGGGGGTTCAAGCGGTAAAATCGGGGCAGTCCAAAGCAGTTCTGGTCAAAATTGCCCCTGATGTAACGGACGCGGAGCTTGAATATATGACAGAAGTGATCGCAGCCAGTGGCGTGGACGGCATTATCGCCACCAATACGACGATTTCGCGCGACGCACTGACGCATGAAAATGCCAGAGAAACCGGTGGGCTCAGCGGAAAGCCCCTGCGTGAGCGGTCGACAGAGGTGATCCGCAGTGTCTACCACCAAACAGGCGGAAAATTGCCGATTATCGGAGTGGGCGGCATCTTCGACAGCCGTGATGCTTACGACAAAATCAAGGCCGGAGCCAGTCTGGTTGAAATATATACTGCTCTTATCTATGAAGGACCGGGTGTTAACGGAAAAATTCATGCCGGCTTGCGCGAGCTGCTGCGGCAGGACGGCTTTAAACACATCAGCGAGGCGGTGGGCGCTGACCACCGGTAAGCAGACGAACGGACAGGAGGCGCGATGATATGGATGGAAGAGATTGGGGAACATTTTTGCTTCCATACGAACAGACAGTTGAAGAGTTGAAGGTCAAATTCAAAACGATGCGTGCGGAACTGAAAAAACGCGAGGAATACGCGCCGATCGAGTTTGTTACCGGTCGAATCAAGAAAATATCCAGCATTCTGGATAAGGCCAAACGGCTGCAGGTACCGATGGACCAATTGGAAACCGGAATCGAAGATATCGCCGGCATCCGCATTATGTGCCAGTTTGTAGAAGATATCCGCCGTGTGGCCGAGTATATCCGAAGACGCAAGGATTTAACCGTATTATACGAGAAGGACTATATCACCAATTTTAAAGAAAGCGGATACCGCAGCTTCCATATGATCGTGGAGTACCCGGTGCAAACGGCCCTCGGCCAGAAAATCGTGCTGGCCGAGATTCAAATCCGGACCTTGGCGATGAACTTCTGGGCAACCATTGAACACTCACTGAGCTATAAATACCGTGAAAGCCTGCCGGAGGTAATAAAGCAGCGGCTTAAAAAAGCGGCGGAGGCGGCTTCTGTGCTTGATAATGAAATGTCCGCGATTCGTCTGGAAATTTTGGACGCGCAAAAAACATTTGAGGACCAATCCAACATCGTATCCAAGACATTAACCGCGGTGCACAAGCTCTATTTTTACCATAAAGTGAACGAAGCGATCGAGGCCCAGAACCGGTTTAATGAACTGTGGGAACGACAGGATATGGAAGGCATCAAGGAGCTGCTGGACGAGATCAAGAGGCTGCTCGACAGCTCCAAAACGGATGAGGACAGGGATGAAGTTTGAGCATGGCGGTTAACTATCCACCGCTTTATATAGCGTACCTCGTATATTTTAACCGGGACCGCGATTACTTCGAGTGTCATGAGGTGCTGGAGGAGCTGTGGCTGGAAACCGGACGGAATCCGCTGTATAAAGGCTTACTCCAGCTTGCAGTCGGCCTGTTTCATTTCCGCAACGGCAACGTGCGCGGGGCAGGGATGATGCTGGAAAGCGCGCTGCAGAAGCTGAAGGCTGCGGAGGAGGAGGCTCTCGGGATTGATACGGGCCGTTTGGTGAGCGAGACGGCTCATTACACGGAGCTGCTGGCAGCCTATGAACAGACTCCTTTCGGCTTCTATGACCTGACGATCCGCATCACCGCCCCGGAGCTGCAGCGGGAAGTGGATCAGGCATCAGCCCGGATCTTCCCCAACATCCCGCAGCAGGTCAAACCGCAGAGGGGGGCCAAGCATAAGGAAAGAGAGATCATTCTTGCCAGCCGCCGGAAAGAAGACTCTGGTCGGAATGAATAAAGCAAAAGAACCTTCAATGCACAATGGTGATATTGGAGGTTCTTTTGTTCTATTTTTCTATGGGTTCTATCAGGAGTCAGAAGTCAGGAGGCGTTTGTTTTGTATTTTTCAAACAAGGTCTTGTACTGATCCAGTGTGTTGCCGTTGTCTCCGGCCGTTTCGCTCAGACCGCCCACGATTCTTTCCTTTTCCACGCCATTTTCATAGTACACCAGGGTAGGTGTGAATTCGATATGGTATTGGTTCCAGCCTTCTTCGAATTCCTTCAGATTGAATTGATGCAGGGTGATGCCTTCCTGGTCTGCCAGCGGCATAAGCTGAGGAGTAGTAACCCGGCAGTGAGGACAGTCGGAAGCGAAAAAGTAGACGAAAAAGCTTTCCTTGTTGTTGATCTTTTGCTGAAGAGCATCCGGCAGAATGATTTGCTGATAGTTAGGGTCATTCAGCTGCTCTCGGGTAGCAGGGTCGAGGGAGGAAACAGATTTGTTGTACAGCTCGCTCCGGTTGCCTGCATTAATGGCAATCAGAACACCGATCAGCACGGCCAGTACGACAAAGAAGCCGATAATCGGAATAAGCTTTTTGTTGTTTGCTTTCAAAATAATCTCTCCTATCAAAGTATAAATAGTATGGCGACTGTCTATCATTATACAGCATTACAGCGTGTAGTGAAACAAGGGGGAACACATAAAACCTGACATGCTTTTTTCAGCGTACAGGATAACCCGTCCGTCATTTGTGTTAAAATATAGAGCGGCTGATAAAATGAAGACCGAATGATTTTCAACAGAACAGGATGATCAGATGAGATGGCTGTACAACTTCCGGCACTTTTTGTAGAGAGAATGCGCGGGCTGCTGGGGACGGAATTTGCGGCTTTTATGGCGGCCTATGATGCGGTGCCTCATACGGGAATACGCGTGAATACACTGAAAATATCAGTAGAAGAATTTGTGAAAATATCACCTTTTGAGCTGCGGCCAATTCCCTGGTGTCCGGCAGGCTTCTACGTTCCTTACGGGTCCAAGCCCGGGCTGCACCCTTATTACCATGCAGGCTTGTATTACATCCAGGAACCGAGTGCCATGGCTCCCGTGGAGCTGCTTGACATTCAGCCCGGGGACCGGGTTCTGGACCTGTGCGCCGCACCGGGAGGGAAATCGACACAAATTGCGGCCAAGCTTCAGGGGAGCGGCGTTCTCGTCACCAATGATATTCATGCAGAGCGCACCAAGGCTTTGGCCAAAAATATCGAGCTCTACGGAGTACGCAACGCGGTGGTACTGAATGAATCCCCGGATCGGATTGCGGAAGCTTTTCCGCATTATTTTAACAAGGTGCTGATTGACGCTCCCTGTTCCGGTGAAGGCATGTTCAGAAAGGACGAGGACATGGCGAGACAGTGGGAGACTCATTCGGTCGAGAAATGTACGGTGATGCAAAGGGATATCCTGCGTATCGCTTCACGTCTGCTCGCTCCGGGCGGTGTCATCGTTTATTCGACCTGTACGTTTGCACCGGAGGAGAACGAGGAGATGATCGCGGAATTTCTGCAGGCAAATCCCGGATTCCGTGTGGTGCCGTTAACAGGCAAGCCCGGATTTTCCCCGGGGCGGCCGGAATGGATTCCGTCCCGGGAACGGTATCCCGATATTGAGCAGTTAGCAGGGACCGGCAGACTGTGGCCGCACCGGATTGAGGGAGAAGGCCATTTTGCAGCCGTGCTGCAATGGGAAGGGGATGCCGGGGAGGAGACGGCTTTCGATATAACGCTGCCTATATCTGAGCGATCAGCGGGGGAAGTGGCGGGTACACGCGGCCGAGCCAAAGCGCAGCGGCACAAGAGTGGCCGCGGGCAAACCGGAGAGGGCCGCCGTAGCGGCAAGGCGGGGGCAGAGCACACCGCTGCAGAGGCTTTGGCTGCATTTGCCGCAGGGCAGCTCAAGCTGCAGCTTCCGGGCCGCACCGTTGTATACGGAGACCGCGTCTACCAATCGCCGCTGAACCCGGATATGCTGAACGGCCTGAAGGTGGTCCGGCCGGGCTGGTTCGTGGGCACGGTCAAAAACGGGCGCTTTGCTCCCTCTCATCCGCTGGCGACGGCACTGCATAGAAATGACGCTGTCAGGTCTATTGTGCTGGACGGGAGCAGTCCGGAGGCTGTCCGCTATCTTAAAGGCGAAACGCTGCCGATGGAAGAGGACAGAGTTGTGCTTACCGAAGGAGCTTCCACAAAGGGCTACGCTTTGATCTGTATTGACGGATATGCTTCAGGATGGGGGAAATGGCAGGACGGCATGCTGAAAAATGAATATCCGGCAGGATGGAGGTGGACTTCCGTATGAAGGGGCAAGGCAAACAGACACAGCGGCTGGACAAGCTGCTCACCCACATGGGGTTCGGTTCCCGCAGCGATATTAAAAGACAGGTCAAGCAGGGCAGCGTCACCGTTAACGGCACGGTTGCCAAAGACAGCGGCATGCAGGTTCATCCTTACCGGGACCGGATTGAGGTAGAGGGGGAAACCGTGAACTACAAGGAGTTCATTTACCTCATGCTGCACAAGCCTCCAGGGGTAATATCAGCGACGGAGGATGCGCGTGAGCGGACGGTCCTTGATCTTCTGGATGAGGAAGAGCGCCATTTTGAGCCTTTTCCGGTCGGCAGGCTGGACAAGGATACCGAGGGGCTGCTTCTGCTGACGAATGACGGCAAGCTCGCCCATGAGCTGCTTTCCCCGCGCCGTCATGTCCCCAAAACCTATGAGGCAACAGTAGCGGGGGACGTTGGGGAAGAGGATGCAGCCCGTTTCGCGGAGGGGGTTGAGCTGGATGACGGGTATGTAACGCTGCCTGCCCGGCTGACGCTTTTGTCCAAAACACAAACGGAGGGTGGCCCTCTTTCTTATATCTCGCTTGTTATCCATGAGGGCAAGTTCCACCAGGTGAAGCGGATGTTTGAAGCTATCGGCAAAAAAGTGCTGTATTTAAAAAGAACGGAAATGGGCCCTCTGCGCCTTGATCCGGGGCTTCCTCTTGGTGCATACCGTGAGCTGAGTACAGAGGAGCTCGCTTCGCTGAACCGGGAGATGTCGGAGGGACACTAAAGGGATTGCTGATTATACAGATAAGGATGGGATATACATGAGTTACCGACTAATTGCGCTTGACGTCGACGGCACGCTGCTTGATGATCAGCACGAGCTTGCCCCTGAAACGGTGGACACGATCCGGGAGGTTGCTGCCCAGGGCGCGGAAATCGTACTTTGTACGGGACGCGCTCCGTTTGGAGCCATTCCGCTCATGGAGCGCATGGGTCTGACTGGATATGTCATTTCTCATAACGGGGCGGCTATAGTGGATGCGACAACCCGGGAGATCGTGCTCCAATACCAAATGGATACACGCAGTCTGGAACCATACATAAGCTACTGCAAGGAAAACGGAGTTCATTTTGACGTCAATACGGCATTTGGATTGTATGTGGATCAGCTTGAGGGACTGAAGCTGGAAGTACGGAGCATGTATGAGACATTTCTGATGGAGCCGCTGCAGCTGCCGCGATGGGCTGATTGGTCGGAACCGCTCGTCAAGTTTACGGCGTTTGGCTCCATGGAGCGGCTGGACGAGGTATACCGGGATTGGAGCAGTTGGGAGCAGCCGTTTAATATGCTGCGCAGCGGAGACTTTTTTATCGATCTGATGCACAAGCAAGCGTCCAAAGGGGAAGCGCTGCATCAACTGGCGCTGCAGCGGGGAGTAACACCCGATGCTATTATGGCGATCGGCAATTATTACAATGATCTCAGCATGCTGGCCTACGCAGGCAAAGGCATAGCCATGGCCAATTCTCCTGAAGGAGTGAAGCTTGCGGCTGATGAGGTCACTTTATCCAATAATGAACAGGGTGTGAGACATGCCCTCATCAAATATTGCTTAAGCTGAAGGGAACCCTTACAAAATTAAACAGCCTCCATGCTGCGATTTCCACAGATGGAGGCTGATGTTTTAATGAAGCTGGCGCAGTCCTTTGGGAAGATGGTTCTTTAATTGGCCTGAGCTTGCTTTGCCCCAGCCCAATGGAAGCCCGTCTGCCGCAACAAGCACCCAGCCTTTAAGCGCAGCATCCACTGCCAGCGTCTCCCCGCGCAGGAATGACCGGATTTCCTCCGATTCCGCAGAAGCGTTGAATACACCGCGCGCTTCATCGGGCTTGGAAGCCATGGCCAGCGCATGGGCAGGCTCAAAGCGGTTTTTCTTCCATTCCCCAAGATGCAGCCCTGCCCGGGGCAGCTTTAATCCGGTCAAATGTTCGTCCCGAATGGCGAATCCGTCGTTTTCAGGCAGCCAGTAGAGGGATTCGCCGAATAAAAGCGGCCTTCCCGGCCCAGGAGTGTATCCCGGAAGATCGGCTTTCTGCCAGGCATTGAAGCCTGCCCAGGCACTGTCCAGTTCTCTGGACGGTCGCTTGCGGCTGTTCTTGGCTTTGGTGGTGTCTTTAGTGCGGGCTGTTTCATTCGTTTCAGTGTCGTCCTTGCGAAGCAGGGCAACGAAATGCCCCTCCCCCCGCTGTATATGAGGCCAGATGCGTTCGGTCCGCACCAGGCTCATATCCGGGAATTCGGATACAAACCAGGCCATGACCTCTTCGTTTTCCGTTTTATTAAACGTGCACGTCGAATAGGCCAGCCAGCCGCCTGGCTTCAGCAGCTTATATGCATCCCGGAGAATGTCCTGCTGTCTTGAGGCGCACATGGCGACGAGTTCAGGGCTCCATTCGCGGACGGCTTCCGCGTCCTTCCGGAACATGCCTTCGCCCGAGCAGGGGGCGTCAAGCATGATTCTGTCGAAGCAAGCGGGAAAGCGCTCGGACAGTCCCGCAGGCGTACTGTTGGTTACAATCACATTGTTCAGACCCATACGCTCGACGTTCTCAGCCAGTATCTTCGCTCTTCCGGCATGGATTTCATTGGATACGAGCAGCCCCTGCCCCCATAATTTGGAGGCGATATGTGTTGTTTTGCCACCAGGGGCGGCAGCCATATCCAGAACATTTTCACCGGGACGGGGATCAAGGAGCTCCACCGCTGACATGGCCGACGGCTCCTGGATGTAATAAAGCCCGGCTGCATGGCAGGGATGCTTGCCAGGACGATGAGGTTCTTCATAATAATAGCCTTCGAAGCACCACGGAACAGCTTTCAGATTCCATTCGCTGATGATCGTTTCCCGCAGCTCCGGGGTGGCTTTCAGCGGATTGATGCGGAGTCCTTGTACTTTGTGCTGGCTGTAGGACTCCAGAAATGCCCGGGTTTCTGGTCCGAGCAGGCCGGCAATTTGTTCGGTGTATGCTGATAGCAACGTTGGCTTGTCCATATGATGAGGCTCCTTTAGTGCTAAAATTGCATTGTGGTAACGCTTTGCTGCTTCCCGTGCCACATGCGATAATATGAGAAGACCATACTTATTTCCACTCGACGCGCTTCTGACACCCCCGAGACATAAGGAATATAATAAACAGAGATATACGCGTTGCACATGGAAACCCATTCCATTACTATCTGTTGAATGTGGGCTCTTAATCCGCTACAATTTTTTTGTATTTGCATCGTTCGGATGTCGTAGGAACAGCTCATCAGAAATTTAATATATCATACAAATCATTCAACTGCATTCTGATGATTGGCAAGTAGCAATACGGCCTTGCTTGAAAGGGGAAGCAACATATATGAGACTGCTGCAGGCATTGTTTTTCCCTCCGGAACAGCCGGGGGGCGTATCGTCGATGATTCCTTATTTGCAGGAACGGTTCACCTCACCGCGCTGGGAGATGGAATTGTTCTCGCTGCCGAAACGAATCCGCAACAAGGGGAAAGAAGAGATCAAGTTCCACACCTTTGATTGGACCCAATACGGTGAGAGCCCGGTCGTACAGAAATATATCCAAACCTACCGCGACTATCTATGGTGGACCCGGCTGCGCATTCATAAACCGTTTGACCTGATTCATGCGCATCACCCCATTGCCGGTCTGGCTATGAGAAGCGTCTTTCCCGATACCCCGCTGATCCAGACGCTTCACTCCTCCTACGAACGTGAGCTGATCCTCAATGGAAAAATTGCAGAAGGAGGGCCTGAGCATCAATTTCTGGTATCCATGTACCGGGAGCTTGAATATTGTACGGACCAACTGATGACGGTTTCCAAATCGTTCCGCGGGTATATGGCTCCTTATGTGGATCGCCATGAAGATATCAGAGTTCTTCCGAACGGCTATGATGAACGGAGATTTAAGCCGATCCCGCATGAAAACGAGGTCGCCCAGCTGATTACGGTATGCCGTCTCGTCCCTGCCAAGGGACTCGATGTGCTGCTGCGGGCATGTGCGGAATTGAAGAAGCAAGGGGTCGAATACGTGCTTCATATCATTGGAGACGGTCCAATTCGTCCTGAGCTTGAGAAGATGGCACAGCAGCTGGGCATCTACAATGAAACGATTTTTTACGGCTACACGCTCCACCCGGAAGAATTTATGCCTTTTTTCGATATTTTTGTCCTGCCTTCCCGGGCGGAGGCATTCGGTTCGGTATTCGCGGAAGCGGCGCTCAGCTGTCTTGCCCTCGTCGGTACGGAGGTGGGCGGTATCGCCGAGCAGATTGAGAACGGAGTCAACGGCCTGCTCGTTCCACCGAATGACCCTGTAGCCTTGGCGGAGGCGCTTGCCGGGGTGATTGCCGATCCGATGTACAGATATGAGCTTGCCCGTTCTGCCTGTGAGCGGGCGAAAGCCAATTATTCGCTCAGCAGGGCAGTCCATGAGCTGAAGAAGATGTATCTTGAATACGCCAATAAGTGATGTTCACCTTTTGTAGGTAGTCTGCTTGAGTCTGCCTGTAAGGATACCGTTTCTGCGGTTAAACGGAGTCAGGGGATGCCCTTTATGCCCGTAATAAATGAGCACCCCTGCCCAAAACACGCTAACCATGCCGAAGATGGGATACAAGAGGGATAGCAGTGAGCTGAATCCAAATTGGCTGATCAGAAAACAGACGAGCATAATGAACAATGTAATGATACGGGGCGAAACGGACACATACTTCTGCAGCTGCAGGGTCAAGCCATAGATATCGGCTACGAAGGTGCTGAAAATCTCCAGGAAAATCATAATCATATAGACGGTTTGCACGGCGATTCCAAGCTGGACAGCGACATTTCCCATTGGAATTTCAAACTGCTGAATACCCGGCATTTGGGCTGACATGGCAAAATGGGCCGCCATCAGCATAATCCCGACACCGATTCCGCCGAGTACGCCCCCCCAGCGGATCGTGCTTTTGGATGCTGTTTGACTTCCAAGGGGGACAAGCACGGCCTGCGCCATGCTGAGATTAAAGGAAGTGTACAGAACCGGAGCCAGCCATACGGCCAGCGGGTGATGATCGGTCTTGATGACAATAAAATTGTCATAATTGGGCGTATTCAGTGTACTGATGATCATTAAAAAAGACAGGAGCATCATTACAGGCACCAGGATGGAGTTCATTTGCAGGATGGCATGCATTCCTTTTCTAAGCAGCAAAAACGTACAGAGCAGGGTGAGAAGCAGGCCGGTCTGGTAGTTTAAATGCAGATGCTCCATAAATACCGAGCCCGAGCCCGCCAGCATGACGCTGTTCACACCGAGCAGAATGACCAGTGTAATCCAACTGATCCATTTTCCTGCTTTCGGGCCGAACAGATGCAGGTTCACATCCTCGTAGGAATGTGCGGAGATCTCATGAGCGATGAGCATGAGCCTTGTGCCCAGCCAAATAAAAATAGCGGTTGCCAGCATGATTGTAGCGGTCGCCAGGCTTCCGAACCGGGTGAAAAACTGTAAAATTTCCTGTCCAGTTGCAAAACCGGCCCCTACGATGGTCCCTATGTATGTAAAAGCGATCTGAAGTACGTGAATATTGCGTCTCATGTCCCTCCCCCAATCCTTGTACTCATGAGAACTGCGCATAATACAAGGTATGTCCTGCCGGTGATGGACATGACTTCAGATCTTAAAAGTATTACCCGCACGATCGTCGGGCGCAATTCTACAGGTTGAGCACTTTAGCTTGAAAGCTGGAGCCCACTGTGGTAATTTTACGGCAGTAGGTTCGGCATGGGAGGTAATAAATATGGAAGCTTTAAAAAAACGCATATTGGAAGAAGGCGTTGTCGCTTCGGATCAGGTTCTGAAGCTGGACGGACTATTGAATCATCAGGTGGATCCTATGCTGACGATGCAGATGGGAAAAGAATTTGCTGAACGGTTTCGTGATGAGAACATTACAAGGGTAGTCACAGTAGAATCCTCCGGTATTGCTGTAGCATTCGCCACGGCGTATGAGTTGGGGGTACCGCTTGTGTTTGCCCGGCGCAAGAAAACGCTGCTGGCAGACCCTGATGCGCTCTCCGAGCGGGTGCCTTCGTTTACGAAAGGGATCGTAACAGACATCATGCTGTCCCGGCAATTTATTCATGAGAATGACCGGGTGCTGTTTATTGACGATATTATTGCGAACGGTGATGCGGCCAGAGGAATGGTGAAAATTATCCAGCGTTCCGGCGCGCATTTGGTCGGCTTTGGAGTAGTCGTCGAGAAATGCTTTCAGGCAGGGGCACGGACTATTCGCGAGCAGGGAATCCGGATTGAATCGCTTGTCCGAATCGCATCCTTGTCTGATGGAACTGTCCAGTTTGCAGAATAGTAACATTTCTCCAATTCCTTGACCTAATTTATTGCAATGCCTTTGCAACGAAGGTATTATCGCTTATAATATAGATAAGGTTTTGGGAGAGGAGGCAGCAACATGGGGAAAGAGCAATTGACGGAGCAATACTTTCTGGAAAAGTTGGCGGCGGCAAAAACTCATTTTGAACGTGCCCTGGATTGTAAGCACACAGAGTTTGATGATCTGTATCCCTATATGATCGAACATCCTCAATTTTTCTGGTATAAGCGATATGTAGCTTGGTCTGAATTACTGACGCTCGTTAATTTGTGCGAGGACCTGTCTTTTCCTTGGAAGGAACAATTTACTCTTCACCAGGTAGCGTATGTAGAACAACGTGTGTTGTCTGCAAAAGTGCTTGATTTCTGGTTTGAGAAGAACGATAGCAAAGAGCACGCACAGCGTTAATCATTCAGGACAATTGTTGCTTAGTCGGCATTCAATATACACAAAAGCGAGGCCTAAATGATTATATTTAGGTCTTTTCTTCATAGGTCGATGATGTAGAGAAGGGAGAAGGTGAGTCAATGAGCAGTGATGAAGTACTTGATGTCTATCGGGTTTCCGGTGAAAAAGTTCGTGTGATTCGGGACGGTCTGAAGGAAAATGATGTTGTTGGTATCGTGCTTGCGTGGGATGACGAGCATTTGCTGATCCGCAGACCGAATCGGAGAGTCGTCAAGCTCAGCAGAAATTACACGGTGCAGCCGTTCAAAGAACCCCGCCCGGACATCCTGGAAATGGTACAGGATGACACCACTAACCAAGACAGGACTAAACAATAAGGCAGGAAATCTTCGGGTTTTCCTACCCTATTGTTCATTAACCTCTTGCTGCTGCAGCAGCGGGACGGCGAAGCGGTCTGCGCTGCGCGGAGGTGAACATCGCTGTAACTGGTCTGGAACGGCGTCCGGTATAGCGGGACGGTTCGATACGTTTGTACAGTTCAACTCCTGTGGACACTGAAGTGATCGGCAAGGAGGTTGTCAATCCCAGGTAAGCCCGCATTCTTTCGTACATTTCCTGACGGAATTCAGGCATAGGGATGCTGATTTCACCTTGGGAATTCCCGCAGGTGCAGGAGGCTTGCATAGCGGATTCGTTTTGCCGGATATGATGAACAGCGATGCCGCGCTTTCTGAACTCATGTTTGACCTCGGACATCAGAATGCCGGTTCGGTTCGCTCCGGAATTCACAAGCTCGACGTATAAGTCCGGTGTTCTTAGTACACCGCTATCTTCCAATATATTACTGTCTCGCTCAAAAACCTTCTGAATAAACAGCAGCAACAGATAGCTCTTAATTAATGCAAAATCTTCTTTCGTAACGACTGCAGTAATCATATCCAGTCACCGCTTTCGATTATTTGTTAGCAGCATAACCACATTGAGAGAACGCATGTTCTTTTTTCTTATTATAACCGAACGTATGAGCGTCAATCAATATAAATATGGAAAAATCAGCTCTTTTCGCACAGAAATTTTTCGAAATCGCTTCTGGGAAATGCCTTTGCCCAAAATATATATATTATTATTGACTTTTAATGATATATATGTTATGATCTATCTTGTCGCTGTGAAATAATAATTTCAAAGATGACGTTACAATTTGCGGTCGTGGCGGAATTGGCAGACGCGCACGGTTCAGGTCCGTGTGGGCTAACCCCCCGTGGAGGTTCGAGTCCTCTCGACCGCACCAACTTAACAATGAACGAGCTCTTGAGTTTCCTCTCGCGGAGATTCAGGAGCTTTTTTACATACCTGGAATTTGCAAGGTATTGCTCATCACTTGAGCCGAAGAAAGCTTTGAGCTGTATTCAAGATGAACATAAAATGGAATTCTTGCTTTACTTGTTTGACGGGCGAAGCTGACGACTCTGTTGAGTATGAAATTGATAGGGTTTGCTGAATTTGAGACGAAATGTAAAGCAGGCAGTCGCCGTAATCGGGAATGCCTGCTCATCTGCGATATATATCTGTTAAAGGTACTCGCACTTAAAGTTCGAAAACTCGGCCATAGAGCCTTCACCACAGGTATATAAACCGATAAGCACGCCTGTAAATCCTCCCGCTACTTCAGAGGAAAGATATCGGGTTTGCGCCGTGCCCAAGGGGATGTCTTTCCCGTTTGCATGAATGAGGAAGCTATAGCGCTCATGACTTGCCCGTATCATCAGAGGAGCCTGGCTCGTACTTCCCAGGTCTACTTCATATTCAACGGATTTAATATCACCGATATTCAGGCGCTCGATCACTTTATATCCGTTCTTATCTTTACGTATGGCTAAATCATAATGGTGATTTTCATCCATATAAAGCGTGATGCCCGCTTCCCCGTCTGCAAGCTGTACATCGCAAGAGATTTCCGCATTGAAGTCCCTTTGGCGAATGCCTATAAATGTCGGGGATTCCGGCACATCCAGAGTTACCCCGGTCCCTTTAAGCTTTACCTTATCAAACTCTAACACATAATTCTCCGCAACAGGATGACGGAGATAACACCAGTCCAAGTTCCATTCCGTGTTCTCGAAAGTAAAGATCTTTTTCTCCTGCTGCACGACATGGGTTGGGATACGGTCGGTCTCAAAGCTGGTAAGGGTGGTGCCGTTATGTCCTGCTGTAAACCAGCCATCCTCACTGAAAGTAACCGGTGTCAGGAAAACTTCGCGGCCAAGGTGATGGTAGGTAAGCCAGCGGCCGATTTGACGGAAGCCCAGATGCAGCATCCACCAATTTCCCTCATGATCTTGAATCAGATCACCATGGCCAGCCCCCTGCACCTCATAACCGCCCAGATTTCGATTGGTCAGTACCGGATTGTTCGGGTAGGCTTCGAACGGACCGGAGATCGAATCTGCCCGTGCATAAGTGACCATATGGCCATATTCCGTTCCGCCTTCAGACACCATTAGGTAATACCGGCCATTCATTTTATACATATGCGGGCTTTCCAAATATCGTCCGCCTGTTCCACGCCAAATCGAACGGCTTGGCGACAGCTTGCCGCCTGTTTCAATGTCAATTTCACACTGAGCAATCCCGCCAATCCCGTAATCATCTTTCCCGTTGCTCATAAAGAAGGCCTTTCCGTCTTCAAAATACAAATCGGGATCGATTCCTCCCTGATCCACATAGATCGGTTCAGACCATTCACCGTAAATATCGTCAGTCCATACATAGAAATTGTGACGAGTGGTGTCGTTGGTCGTGGTCATGTAGAATTTCCCGTTGTTGTATCGGATCGTGGGAGCGAAAACTCCGCCGGAACTGCCCACCTTACCGAGTTGGACCTGACTCTCTCTTGTTAGACAATGGCCGATTTGCTTCCAGTTAAGCAGGTCTTTGCTCTCAAAAATCGGAACACCGGGGAAGTACTGAAAGGAACTGCAGACCAGATAATAGGTATCTTCTACTTTACATACACTAGGGTCAGGATAAAATCCTTTGATGACCGGGTTATTGTATTTCATAGTCCACCTCTTTTATAAATTCACAATGATATAAATCTAATGTGATCAGTAGCTAAGGAAATTAAACACTATTGTTTAGAACCTTGCAATGGATTAGGCTTGATGGTTCATGTTAAATCTTTTAAATTAATATATATGTGATTTCAATAGATGCAGTCAGGAGATGATGATGATCATCAAAGCGAACGGGGAAGCGAAATTTATGCCGTTATACGAGGCGTTGGCCAGTGAAGTCAGATGGAAAATTATGAGCCTCATTGCCGATCACGAGATGAATGTGAAGGATATTGCGGATCAGTTGGGACTCAGCTCCTCTATCACTACCATGCATATCCGCAAACTTGAACAAGCCGGGCTCGTCGGAAGTCACAGGGTACGGCTGAGCGGGGGAACGCATAAAATGTGTTTCCTCAAACAAAAAAATATCGAGATTGAGCTGCCGTCTGCCAGCCACACCGCGAAGATCAGCGAGCAGAGTATTTCAGTTGGTCACTACACCGCTTTTGAAGTCCATCCTACTTGCGGGCTCGGTACGCGTGAGAAAGAAATCGGAGTGTGGGATGACCCGCGCTACTTTCTCGATCCCGAGCGGGTTCACGCCGCCATTCTGTGGTTTGGGTGGGGTTATGTTGAATACAAAATGCCTAACTACTTGCTTGCCGATCAAATCGCGGAAGCCATCGAAATCTCAATGGAGATTGCTTCAGAAGCTCCTGGCTTAAGAGATTATTGGCCTTCGGATATTGAGTTCACCTTCAACGGCACCTCTCTTGGCACATGGACAAGTCTGGCTGACTTCGGAAGAGCTGCGCGCGGCAGATTTACACCCGAATGGTGGCATCGAAATGTGAATCAATACGGGTTATTGAAGACGATCCGCATTGACGCATCGGGTACATTTATAGATGGCGAGCGGATGTCGGAGGTGACCCTCGCGGATATCAAGCTGCGGGAACCGTTCTGGACACTTCGATTTGCGGTTGATGAGCAGGCAGTTAACGTAGGGGGATTGACACTCTATGGTTCCGGATTCGGTAATCATGATCAAGATATTGTCATCCGCGCGTATCTTAACGGCAAAAATAATTGAAAATGTATGTATTTATGGAGGCTAGGTACCAGAAATTGTTGTATTTCGAAGATCATTAGGTTCAAGATAAATTGGATGGGTTTAGGAGAACGAGAAGGAAGCAGGATTAAGTGAAGTAAAGCAGACCTGACAGTAGATGGAGGACAAGGCAAGGGGAAACGAACAGACCGTGATTTTTCTGCAGCCTGAACTTTTTCGTCTGCAGGCCTGCTCGTTGTGATAACGACGGCCTGGACTTCCATGTCTGCTCGCCCCCCGAATCAAGAATTAGCGTACGTATGTTCTTATTTCAAGTTAGTCTTCTCATTTGGACCATCTTCTTCTTCTTCTCTCTTTTTATTTCTTTACCCTTGCCGGCTCCAACCCTCAACCCTGCCCCCTGAACGAAAGGGATAATCGTGCAAAGACAGCATGCAGGGACACCAAGACACGAATGGACCTATTTTCAAAAGAACCGATAAAGGCTTACCCCGTGCGGCGGCACAGTGGCCCGCAGCAGGTTAAATCAGTACGATTCGGCTGAAAGAGAATATGATTCGCGCAAAATACGTACTAAAAAGGCGCAGAATTGCTTAAAATTCAAACGGTTAGCAGCGTATGATTGCCTGTCATGCAGGAAGAACCTATGATGTGAAATGTAAGCGCTTCAAAAAAACATCATCAGGTTGGGAGGGTCAGGAGATGGACCAGCAATACGCTGCCCAGGCGTCACTAGGAGTGAAGAAGAAACGGATCCGATCGCAGTTTGTTAAAGACATCTTAAGAGACCGTTGGATGTACGTTCTGCTCCTTCCGGGCGTCTTGTATTTCGTCATATTCAAATATTTTCCGATGGCCGGTCTGGTCATGGCTTTTCAGGACTACAAACCGCATTTGGGTTTTTGGGAAAGTCCTTGGGTGGGTCTGAAGCATTTTGAGCGTTTTTTTACGGAGCCGCAATTTTGGATGCTGTTCCGCAACACGTTCCTGCTTGCCGTGTACAACCTGGTTTTCTTTTTCCCGCTGCCCATCATTCTGGCGCTGATGCTTAATGAAGTGCGCATGAAGCTGTTCAAGCAATTCGTGCAAACGCTCGTATATTTGCCGCATTTTGTGTCATGGGTCGTCGCTGTCGGCATCTTCTACGTGCTGTTCACGACCGAAGGGGGCGTTGTGAATGAATTCATCGCCAGGCTGGGTATGGAGAAAATCCCGTTTCTATTAAGCGAGGAATGGTTCAGGACGATGATCGTCAGTCAGTCGATCTGGAAGGAAGCGGGTTGGGGCACGATTATTTTCCTGGCGGCCTTGTCCGGCGTCGATCTTCAGCTCTATGAAGCGGCCCGCATCGACGGAGCCGGACGGTGGCGCCAACTGTGGCATATTACGCTGCCGGCGATCCGCAGCACGATTGTGATCCTGTTTATTTTGAGGCTGGGCAGTTTCCTGGATACGGGCTTCGAGCATATTTTCCTGATGCTGAATTCCATGAACCGGGAGGTCGGCGAGGTGTTCGACACATACGTGTACATGAAGGGATTGACGCAGGCGCAATACAGCTACAGCGCGGCCGTTGGCATGTTCAAATCGCTGGTTGGTCTGGTGCTCGTCATCGGGGCGAACCGACTGGCCAAAAAAATGGGCGAAGAAGGCGTTTACTAAGCGGAAGGAGTCGATCAGGCCATGCCTTTGGCGGATAAATCGATCAGCAGCCGCATGTTCACACTCATCAACTATTCGCTGCTGACTCTCAGTTCCATCATCACCATTATTCCTTTTATTTACATTGTGGCCGTATCGTTCGCGACTCCCGAGGAGGTGGCGAAGGGAGGACTTATGCTGTTTCCGACGAAGTTTACGCTCGGCGCGTACCAGTACATCTTTTCTACCGAAACGCTGGTCCGCAGCATCCTGGTATCGGTCTATGTTACCGTGCTCGGCACACTGATCAATCTGCTACTCACCTCGTTTATGGCTTATCCCCTGGCCAGACCGACATTACGGGGAAGAGGTGTCGTGCTGTTCTTGGTGCTGTTCACGATGCTGTTCAGCGGCGGCATTATCCCGACCTATTTCGTTGTCAAAGCGTTCGGTATGATCGACACCTACTGGTCCCTGATCATCCCCGGCGCAATCAGCGCCTTCAACCTGATCGTGCTTAAAAACTTTTTCCAACAGATTCCGGAAGGACTGGAGGAAGCGGCGAAAATCGACGGCTGTCACGACCTGGGCATCCTGTTCCGGATCGTGCTGCCCTTGTCGATGCCAGCGATGGCGACGTTCGGGCTCTTTTACGCGGTCGCTCATTGGAATTCGTATTTCAGTGCGGTGATGTATATCAACGATTCCGAAAAATGGCCGGTGCAGATCGTGTTAAGACAAATTGTGCTGCTGTCCCAGGACATGATCGGCGATTCCACCGCACAGGCGGAGCCGATGGAGTATTTGCCGCAGACGATCCGCATGGCGTCGATCGTGATCGCGACGATTCCGATCGTCATCGTATATCCTTTCCTGCAAAAATATTTCGCGAAAGGTGTCATGCTAGGCTCGGTTAAAGGTTAAATGTCTTCATCCCATACCTATCATACAGGAGGTTTCGCTAATGAAAAAAAAGCATGTCATATCCGTCGTAACCGCATTCGGCATCCTGGTCGCCGCAGCAAGTATTCTCGCCGCCTGTGGAGAGAAGAATGGTCAAGCAGGACAGGACGGCGCGCAGGCGGAGAACGGGCCCCTGGCAGTGACCATCGCCACACCGCAGGTCGGGGAAGCCCCCGGCAAAGACACAGAGGTCGAGCAGGCCATCGAAAAATACACGGGTACGGAAATTGATATTCAATGGATTCCGGCCGCGGCGTTTGAAGACAAGAAAAACATTATGATTGCCTCCGATGAAATGCCGAAAGCGTTCAAGATTACGTATAACGCTTCAACGCTGAACGCAATTCAGTCCGGCCTGTTTTGGGAGATCGGCCCATACCTGCAGGACTACAAAAATTTGGCTGAGATCAACCCCATGCATTACGACAATATCAAAGTGGATGGCAAGCTGTACGGACTGCCGCTCTATCGGGATATCGGCCGCGCAGGCATTGTTTACCGCAAGGACTGGTTCAATGAGCTGGGGCTGAAGATTCCGGTTACGCTGGACGACTGGTATCAGGCGGCGAAGGCCGTAGCCGAGAAGGACCCGGACAAAAATGGGCAGAGGGATTCATATCTGCTGTTCCTTGACAAATCGTACAACGATCCGGCCGCCAGCAGCGCATTCCTGACACGGCTTGCTGTATCGCAAGGCGCCCCGAACAAGTGGGGAGTTGTGGACGGCAAAGTCATTCCGGAATTCATGACCGAGCCTTATATGGACGCGATGAAGCTGCTCCGCAGACTATATGAGGAAAAATTGATCAATCAGGATTTCTCCGTCGTGCAAACGGCCGATGCTGATAACAAATGGAATGCGGGTCAAGCTGCAATGCGCAATGCGGTGGCGTCCGCTGCGGCCACATCGTACATCAATGTATCCAAGGCGGTGCCTCATGCGGTTGTTGATGTTGTGCAGTTCAAAGGGCCGTCGGGCTATCGCCTGCCGGCGGAGCCGGGCAATAATGGCTTCTTCGTATTCCCGAAATCGTCCGTGACTTCGGAAGCGGAATTGAAGCGGCTGCTGGCCTTCTTCGACAAGTTGCTGGAGCCTGACATGTCTACACTGCTGAGCCGGGGGATCGAAGGCAAGCATTTCAAAAAAACAGAGGATGGAAAAGCGGACATTACCGATTTGACACTGTTCAATCTTGAAGTGAAGCCGTACCGCGACAGCTTGCCGTCGTTTGAGGTGGGAGGACAAGGGCTTCCGCTCAAGCTGAACGAGCTGCAGGCTAAAGGCTGGGATATCGTTGCTGCGAACCTGGAGCATGCCGTTCCGAATGTGGCGTTGACTCTGCTGTCGCCGACTTATACGGAGAGAGGCAGCGAACTGGATACGATGATCCGCGATGCCCAGACCAAATTCATCATGGGCAAAGTGGATGAAGCAGGCTGGGAAGCGGAAGTAGCCAATTGGCGCAAAGCCGGTGGTGACAAGGTGATGGAAGAGTTTACGGAAGGGTACAACAAGCTGGACAAATAAGAGGAGAGCCGGAACCAGACTTTCGGAAGCAAATTTCTGGTATAATGGGTGTCGGTATAACCTTGCACGCCTGATACAGTAGTCGAAGGGGGAGGATGCCCGATGCCCAGATATTTAGTCCGTTTGTTCGTCTTCACCCTGCTGCTGGTTGCCGTTCCGGTCGTCTCCACCGGGACGATCTCCTACTTCATTGCCAAACAGGATATTGAGAAAAAAGTCAACGAAAGCAATGAGCAGATTTTGCTGCAAAACAAAACGCGAATCGAGCAAATATTCAAAAATGTGGAAATGGGCGCGGTGCAGTATATCAACTCTCCCCTGGCGGCCAACTTGTACGACCGCGCATTGACGGCCGACGATTTTCAGAACATAACGGCTTTATCCAAAGGTTTATACAATCTTCATTCCATTGCAGGCGTGACCGACACCTTTCTGATCAATCTCGACCACGACTGGATGATCAGCGAGCTCGGATTTACCCCTTCCGGGACATTCCCCGACCGCGACCGGATGAGCGAGTACGCTTTGCAATCGAAGAAGATGTATTGGCGCGCGGAGGCTGCGAACCAGGCGGATCAGCCGGCAGACGAAGTGGCAGATCCTTATAAAATCCGCCTGATTGTCAAGCTGCCAATGATCAACTCCTCTTCTCAGCCGAAAGGGATGCTGATCGTCGATTTGTCTTACAATGAGCTGGAACAAGACTTGCGGCAAAATACGGAGTGGAGAAACATTTATGTGCTAAACAGCGAGGGTGAGCCGTTTTTGTCCAGTCCGGGCTCGCCCAAGATCGGCGATGCGGTTTTGACAGAATTGAAAGCGTATTCAGCAGTGGAGACGGGGTATTTTGAAGAACAGGGCTTGGCCGTCAATGTTCTCGGGTCCGACCCTCATAACTGGACTTACGTGTCGATCGTATCCATCCAGGAGATTACCAAGGAATCACGCAAAATCGCCCTCGTTACGGTCAACGCCTGTGTGCTTATTTTTTCCGTGATTGCGGTATTCGCTTATTTCGGAAGCCGACGAATGTACGAGCCGATCCGGCGGATGTTCGCGATCATGCAGCAGTTTGGCGGAGAAGCGGACGATGCCGGCAAAAAAGACGAGTTCGCCTATATTGAGGAGCGCCTGCACATCTTGTTTAGCTCGCGCAGGCAGCTTCAGCAGCAGCTGCAGCAGCAGCTGCAAGGGCAGCGCGGACAGATCAAGGAGTTTTTTCTGCACAAGCTGTTCATGGGCCAGGTGACTGAGCGCGAGTTTGTTTACAAAAGCGGCGTGTACGGGATTGCCGACAACAGCGCGTTGCTCGGCGTGCTCGTCATTCAGATTGATACGCTGCAGGACACGAGATATACGGAGAAGGATAAAGAGCTGTTGTTGTTTGCAATACACAATATCGTCGGAGAGCTGATTCCGTCCCACAACCTGATCGGCTCGCTGCTGCTGGACCAGTCCCAGGTGTCGCTGATTACAAGCGATTTGGACCGCCCTGATGAGCTAAAAGCGCTGTTTCATCAGTTGGCGGGCCAAATTCAAAGCAAGGTGCGCGAGCTGCTTCAGCTCCAGGTCAGCATCGGCATCAGCCGGGCGTTTCACCGATATGCAGGTGCCATGAACGCTTATTCGGAAGCGCTGGAGGCGTTGAAGCGGAGAATTAGCCTCGGCTATCATGTAATCGTGAGCTATGATGATATCGAATCGTCTTCCGTGGTCAGTATTCAACCGGACGCTTCCTGGGCTTATCTGGAGAACAGCCTGATCCATGCGCTGCAGGCGGGCGATGAGGCTTCGGCCCTCGAGCATTTCGACAGGTATGTGAGGTCGATCATGGAACAGAACGTTCCGTTCAACGATTTTCAAATTTTGATGCTTGAGCTGATCACGCGGATATACCGGCTTGTTCAGCAGCACGGGGGGGCTCTGAACAGTCTGCTTGGCACTAACTCGGCGGTTCAGCAATTCCTGAAGCTGAGCACGGCGGCGGACATCGAGTCCTGGTTCAAAACGAAGCTGTTTCCTCTGGCCTTGTCCTTCCTGAAGGAGCAGATCGATTCGCAATATATGAGCATCGCCCGCCAAGTGGTGCAGATGATTCATGATGCTTACGATCAGGACATCACGCTGGACGCGTGCTCGGAGAAGCTGAAATTCCATCCGGTATACTTAAGCCGGGTGTTCAAGAAGGAAATCGGTGTGACGTTCAGCGAATATTTGACGGAGTACCGGATCAACATGGCAAAGCTGTGGCTGAAGGACAGCTCGCTGAAGGTCAACGAAATCGCCGAACGGTTGAGCTACAGGAATGCTACGGGTTTTATCCGCACGTTTCGCAAACAGACGGGCATGACCCCGGGGCAGTATCGTGAAGAACATTCCAAATCATCATGACTATGGAAATGATCATGCCTGCGAAAACCATCATGACAATAGAAATATCGTGATTCACTGTGGAGGTGCTGGTTATCTTGTCTTATGCGTTAGTTGATCGGCTTAAAGCGCAATACATGGCGGAGCCCAAATGGTATTCGCTGAGATGGCATTATATCGAAGGCTGCATTCTGAAGGCGTATTTGGACAGCTATGCGCAGACAGGCGACGAGGCGGAATACGCCTTCGTCAAAGGATTCATCGATGGCCTGTACGACGAAGAAAGCCGGATTCCCGTCATCGACCCGGCAAATTACAATATCGACCAGATTCGGACGGCGACCGTCTTGTTCGCTTTATACGACAAAGAGCGAGATCCGAAATACAAACAGGTCCTGGACCTGCTTTACAAGCAGCTGGCGGTTTATCCGCGAACAGGCGCAGGCTCCTTCTGGCATAAGCAGAACTACCCTTATCAGGTATGGCTTGACGGTCTGTATATGGGGCAGCCGTTCTATGCGTCCTACATCAAGCGATTTGTGGAGGGGAAAGACTACAGCGATCCGCTCGCCCAGTTCCGCAATGTTCGCCGTTTTCTCTTTGACGAGTCAAAACGGCTGTATCGGCATGCGTACGACGAGAGCCGGCACATGTTCTGGTCCGACCCGGCGACGGGTTATTCGCCGCATGTATGGGGGCGAGGGGCTGGCTGGTACGCCATGGCGCTGGTTGATATGCTGGAGATTCTGGAGGGAGAGCCGGTCGATAGCGACTTCCTGAAACAATACCTGCATGAGCTTGTGGACGGTATGCTGCCGCATCAGCACAGCGAGGGCATGTGGTATCAGGTGGTGGATCAGGGTGTGCGGGCAGGAAATTATTTGGAAACGAGTGGAACGCTGATGCTTGCGTATGCCATTCTGAAGGGAGTCCGGCTCGGCTACCTGCCGCAAGCGTACGCCGCCTATGGCCAAAAAGCGTTCGATGGAACGATCAGCCGCTATCTGCGTGAAGAGAGTGGAGAAGTGCTGCTGGGGGGCATCTGCCGCAGCGCCGGCCTCGGCAGGAAGCCGGAAACGGGAGAGCTGCGCGACGGCACTTACGAGTACTACGTTTTCGGCGAGAAGATCGTCGAGAACAACGGGCACGGCGTGGCACCGCTGCTTATGGCGTATAACGAAATCAGGCGGCTGAAGCCATGAATTTGTCATTCGCGCGTAAGCACAATCGATAGGGCCTCCCTAGTGGGGGCTTTTCGGGGTTGTTATGGACAGGTCCTTGGAATCTGTCAATTTTGTGTTGACTGTTAATTGGTAAATATGATACTATCAATCTTGTTGCTGCGAATAAAAAAATTCAAAGCACTCATTATAATTTGCGGTCGTGGCGGAATTGGCAGACGCGCACGGTTCAGGTCCGTGTGGGCTAACCCCCGTGGAGGTTCGAGTCCTCTCGACCGCATCGTGATACGAATGAGCTCCTGAATTATCTCTAGTAGAGATTCAGGAGCTTTTTGCATTATTGGAATATGCAATGCATGGATTCTGCCTCAAAATTACATTGCAAGTGCTGTTATAGTCCATAAGCCTAAAAAAGGGAGGGATTGAAATGGGAGTGTTATCATTTCTAAAACAATATATCACCAGGCCAAGAACGGTAGGAGCCCTGCTTCCAAGCTCGAAATATCTTGCAAGCAAGATGGTTGACGATATCGATTTTAACCAAGCAAGCTTCATTGTGGAGTATGGTCCGGGTACGGGGGTATTTACTGAAGAAATCTTAAGAAATAGGAAAGAAACCACCATAGTATTGCTTTTCGAAAGTAACAAAGCATTTTGTAACCTTTTAAAAGAGAAATTTGAACATGAACTTAACCTTCATATTATTAATGATTCTGCAGAGCATATAGAGAAATATATGATTAAGTATGAGATTCCATGGGTGGATTATTTTGTTTCAGGACTTCCATTTGCAAGTTTACCGCATAGTATATCCTCAAACATTCTACGGCTGACACAAACGCATTTGAGACAGGGGGGCAAGTTTATTACTTTTCAGTACACTTTATTAAAGAAAGATTTAATTGGAAATTATTTCGGTAAAATCAATATTAAAAGAGAATTAAGGAATATACCTCCTGCCTATGTATTTTGCTGTAGCCAATAGACGTATAGCAGAAAGACGCAGCGGGCAGCACATAGAGAGCAAGATCCAGGAGGTTGCCGAGCCAGACAAGATTATGGAATAAGTGGCGTTCCTGAATGAGCCGATCAATGGTACGGCGCTTGCAGATCTCGAAATATTCAAGCAAAAATTGAATATTTTGAGATGTTTTTTTTGAAGGCGTTTTTTTGGATTGACAAAATATCCCTATTGTCTTATGATGAGATTGGAAATGAAAGCGCATACTTAACTATATTTACATTACATCTACTTATTTTCCACTCGCACCTCTATCAAACGATAAGGAGAGTGATGCTATCGGTAGATATCTCCGGAGATCGGGCGTATTTGCCCGTAGGAGGAGGCTTGGAGTCCTGATGGAATATAAAAAAAACAATGAAGGGAGCAGTGAAACGAGATGAAAAGAAAGTTTTTTCCTAAAATGAAGCCCTTTCTCGCGGGCTGTCTGATTGCGGCATTAGCCGTTCCGTTGTCTTTGCCGGCCGGGACAGGGGAGGCGTCCCCAGCTCACGTGGACAATCCGTTTATCGGCGCTACGGCGTATTTGAATCCGGATTACGCAAAATCCGTCGATATGTCGATTGCCAGCGTAGGAGACGATGAACTGGCGGCCAAGATGGAGACGGTCAAGTCGTATCCGACGGCAGTTTGGCTGGACCGGATTGCGGCGATTCATGGCGGCGAAGCCGCCGGCGGGCGCCTTAGTCTGGAAGAGCATTTGGACAATGCGCTGGCGCAACAGCAGGGCGACACGCCGATCACGGCCAGCTTCGTTATCTACAATTTGCCTGGTCGCGACTGTCATGCCTTGGCTTCAAACGGCGAACTGCCGCTTACGCAGGCAGCGCTGCAAAGATACAAAACGGAATATATCGATGTGATCGCAAATCTTTTCGCTGACCCGAAATACGAAGATATTCGCATTATTGCAGTGATCGAACCGGATTCGCTGCCGAACCTGGTGACGAACCTGAACGACCCGGCCTGTGCGGCGGCGAACTCGACCAATATCTACCGGGATGCGGTCCGCTATACGCTGGATCAACTGGCTGATATCCCGAACGTCTACAAATATTTGGACATCGGCCACTCCGGTTGGCTAGGATGGGATTCCAACCTCCAGCCGTCGATTAATCTGTATACATCTGTAGTTCAAGGAACGGAGGCGGGGTTGGACAGCGTTGACGGCTTCATTACCAATACGGCCAATACGACGCCGCTCGTTGAACCGAATTTGCCGGATCCGAATCTGACGATCAACGGCCAGCCGATTCGTTCGGCGAAGTTCTATGAATGGAACCCGTATTTCGATGAGGCCGACTTTACGACGGCGCTCTACTCTGGCTTTGTGGCCAAAGGTTGGCCGTCCGACATCGGCTTCCTGATCGACACTTCGCGCAACGGATGGGGCGGGCCCGATCGGCCGACCGGCGCGTCCGGTTCGGATATCAATACCTATGTGAACTCCGGCCGTGTAGACAAGCGTCTGCATCGCGGCAACTGGTGCAACGCTGCGGGCGCGGGGATGGGTGTGCGGCCTGAGGCGGATCCGCAGGGTTATCCGCGTGTCGATGCGTTCGTCTGGGTGAAGCCACCCGGAGAATCGGACGGCTCAAGCACGCAAATTCCGAATAACGAAGGCAAAGGCTTCGACCGGATGTGCGATCCGACCTACACAACGTCCAACGGCACGTTGACAGGAGCTTTACCGAATGCCCCGATTTCAGGTCACTGGTTCCACGATCAGTTTGTCGAGCTCGTGAATAACGCCTATCCGGCCATTCCGCTAACCGATAACGGCGGCGAGAATACGCCTCCGGCCGCTCCGGCGCGGGTGACCGCAACGGCGGGCGACCAGCAAGTGAAGCTGGACTGGAACGCGGTCCGCGGTGCGGAGAACTATATCGTCAAACGCGCGGCAAGTGAGTCCGGCCCGTTTGTGCCTATTGCCGAGACGGGGATTGCGACGACCTTTACGGATACGAACGTCATGAACGGTACGGCTTATTTTTACGTGATCAGCGCCGTCAACGCAGTCGGGACAGGCCCGGATTCGGCCGTGGCCACCGCGACTCCCGCCGTCAAGCCGGCTCCGGCTGCGCCTGCGGGCCTCGCGGCGGAGTCCGGGGACGCGCAGGTGAAACTGACCTGGGAGGCGGAGTCCGCCGCGGACAGCTACAACGTCAAGCGCGCGCTGAGCGAGTCCGGCCCGTTTGAGACGATCGCGGAATCCGTCGCGGGAACGTCTTATACGGATAACGCCGTAGAGAACGGCACGACGTATTACTATGTCGTCAGCGCCGTCAATTCGTCGGGCGAAAGCGCGGACTCGGGCGTCGCCAGCGCGGCTCCGCAGGAAGCGCCTAGGGGCGATCTGGCGGTGCAGTACCGCAACAGCGATTCCAGCGCAACCGACAACCAAATCCGGCCGCACTTCAATATTAAGAACAACGGCCAGGACGCCGTCCAGCTGAGCGATTTGAAGCTGCGCTACTATTTCACCGAAGACGGCAGTGAAGCGATGCAAGCCTGGGTCGACTGGGCGCAAATCGGCTCTTCTAACGTGACGGTCACGTTCACGGACAGTTATATGGAGGTCGGTTTCACGGCTGGCGCAGGCACGCTTGCTCCGGGCGGACAAACCGGAGAAATCCAGACGCGAATGGCCAAGTCGAACTGGAGCAATTTTGACGAGACCGACGATTACTCGTACGATGCGACCAAAACCTCCTTCGCCGACTGGGAAAAAGTGACGCTATACCAAGACGGAGTTCTGGTGTGGGGGATCGAGCCTTAACCCGACAGTCGAGTCATAAACAAAACCCGCCAACCTATTATGGGTCGGCGGGTTTATTTGCATTGCCAGGGCAGTATAGAATAGTATCAGGGTTTAGCAGAAAGGCGCAGCGGGTAGACTAGATAGTTCGGTAACCGACAATATGGAAAAAACTCATCAGAAAGGGAAGGTAGAGAGATGTATAAGCTGGTTTTGATTAGACATGGAGAAAGTGAGTGGAACAAAGCGAATTTATTTACAGGTTGGATGGATGCAGACTTGTCGGATAAAGGTATTCAAGAGGCTTTGCACGCCGGCAGACTACTCAGGGAAGAACAGTTCGTATTTGATGTAGCCTACACCTCATATTTGAAGCGAGCGATTAAAACACTGGATTATGTGCTTGAAGAAATGGATTTGCTGTGGATCCCTGTATATAAGACTTGGCGGCTAAATGAACGTCATTATGGTGCGCTTCAAGGTTTAAGTAAAACTACCACCGCTGAGAAATATGGAGAAGAGCAGGTTAAATTATGGCGCAGAAGCTATGATGTGCTGCCCCCGGCCTTGACAAAGGACGATGACCGTAATCCAAGATACGACGTTAAATATCGCGACATTGATGATGCATTTATCCCGTTAACGGAAAGCCTCAAGGAAACGGTTGTTCGGGTCAGGGATTATTGGGATAAGGAAATTTCGCCACAGATCAAAGCAGGTAAAAAAGTAATTATCGCTGCACATGGCAATAGTTTGCGGGCATTAATCAAGTTTTTGGACAATCTCAGTTCGGAAGAGATTATTGATGTGAATGTGCCAACGGGTACTCCGCTAGTATATACGTTAGATGACCAGTTACATCCGATAGCGAAATATTACCTTGGAAGCGAGCAGCACATAGAGAGCAAGATTCAGGAGGTTGCCAAGCCAGACAAGATTATGGAATAAGTGGTGTTAAGAAGATGGGGTGCTAGAAAACGTTGTGAGGTTATCATATGCCAAGAACGATATTGATTGTAGAAGATGAACATATTTTACGGGAAATTATGAAGGATTATCTGCTCGAAGAGGGTTATAGCGTGCTTGAAGCTCCAGATGGGAAACAAGCACTCTTGTTATTTCAAGAACATGAGGTGGACTTGATCATACTGGACATCATGCTGCCTGAGCTGGATGGCTGGTCTGTGTGCAAGCGGGTCCGCAAAACATCGAATGTCCCGATCATTATGCTGACGGCCCGTTCGGACGAAGATGATACGCTGCTTGGCTTTGAGCTTGGCGCTGACGATTACGTTGCCAAACCGTACAGTCCACCCATACTGCTCGCAAGAGTGAGGCGGCTTTTGCAGCGCCAGCATGTTCGCGAAGAAGAGAATGCTACGCTGACCAGCAGCGGCATTTCGATTCATTTTCCGTCCCGAACCGTTTTGATAGATGGGACAAATTGCAGCTTAACGCACACGGAATTCGAAATTTTAGCCTGCCTGATGAAAAACAAAGGCACCATCATCACCCGCGAACAGTTGATTACAAAAATTTGGGGATATGATTTTGTCGGCGATGATCGCACGGTCAACAGCCATATCCGCAACCTGCGTTCCAAGCTCGGGGATCATGCCAGGCATATCGTTACGGTAGTGCGTTCGGGATACAAATTTGAGGATCAGCCATGAAAAGGGGCATCGTACTCAAGCTGTTTTTGTTAACGTCCGGGTTATGCCTGTTCCTGATCGCAGTTATTTTTGTCGGACAAACCGTGTTTTTTGAGCGATTTTATGTCCATCAGAAGGTGAAGGACGTAAAAACGGCACTCGGGGTATACGAACAGGGGTTGCTGCAACGGGCGGTCAATGGAGAGCAGGCGGGCACGCTGGAACAGGATTTTTATGAACGTTATAACACCTGGGTCGCACCGCTTGACGCAATGGGGTATTTGAAATACACCGATGATTTTTTCATGGAAATTAAGCTGGACCAGGTTGACGGAGATTCTGCATTTTCCGGCCGCACGATCAAGGTTCCGCTGTACAGCTTCATGAATGTGGAAGATTTTTATAGCGACAATCCGTTTAAGGCTCCATGGATTAATAAAGGGGAACCCATCGCTATGGAAGGCCTGCTGATGAATGATGAGTTGGTCATTCAGCGGATGGGGAGAAGCGTATCCAATCTGCGGGAGGAAAACCATCTCGAAAATCGGCAGCTGGTGAACAAAGAATACGAAGTCGTCACCAGATATGCAAGTCCAGGCGAGTACCACGAAAAGTATCCCAGCATTCTGGTAAAAGGCACGATTACGAAGCTGCGGATACCGGAAGGAGCGGCGGTTTCGCGTTATACGAACCAACTGCTGCTGGAACGGGTTCAAGCTTTCCAAGCGGACCTGCTGTATGGAGATTATCCGCAGGCGGACATGGGCCGGGTCATTGATTACGAAGAAAACCACGTGGATTATAAAATATTTATTGATCCGGTTCAGGATACAGGCGGCGGAAAACCCGGATACTTATTTGCGGTCACATCGCTGCAGCCGGTGAATGAAGCTGCGGGGATGATTCAACAATATTATGTATACATCATTGCCGCCGCGGTGCTGCTCGTCTTGCTGGTCTCGTTTTATTACTCCCGTCAAATCACGAGGCCGCTATTACGTATCAATCGAACGGCACAGCAGATGGCGGCGCTCGATTTTTCTGAAAAAATTCCCGTCACAACCCACGATGAGATCGGTGACTTGTCACGCAGCATTAACGAACTCTCCGAACGGCTGCATGCCTATATCGTCAGGCTGGAGCAGGATATTGAGAAGGAAAAACAGCTTGAGCATACGAGGAAGGAGTTTATTTCCGGTGTGTCGCATGAACTTAAGACCCCGTTAAGCGTCATTCAAAGCTGTCTTTCCGTGCTGAAGGACGGGGTAGCAAGCCATAAGCGGGAGCACTATTTTGCGGCGATGGAGGATGAAGTGAACCGGATGAATCTGCTCATCGGGGATATGCTGGAGCTGGCGAAGTATGAATCGGGAACGTACAAAATGGAGATAGATGCATTTTATATCGACATTCTCATTGAGCGCATTTGTGCCAAATTAGCTGCGGACATGGGAAAAAAACAGCTGCGTCTGCACGCTTCGCTTCAACCTGTCGAGGTGGTCGGCAATGAGCTGCGGATTGAGCAGGTCCTTGTCAATTTTCTTACGAACGCAATTCTTTATACGCCGGAGCAAGAGTACATTTTCATAAACACCATGGAAGAGCATGATCGGGTGAAAATATGTATTGAAAATAAAGGAGCCCGTATTCCGGAACAGCAGCTGGAGAAAATCTGGGATCGTTTCTATCGCGGCGAACCTTCCCGCCAGCGGTCGACCGGAGGAACGGGACTCGGCCTTGCCATTTCCAAAAAAATATTGGAGCTGCAAGGCGTTCCTTATGGAGTGATGAACACCCGGGACGGAGTCCTGTTTTATTTTTATTTGTATAAAAAGGCGTAGGATGACGAGCATTTTGGAAAAAGGAGCTGTCTCTGAGGACCATTCGGTCCTTGGACGAACAGCTCTTTTTTGTTTATATGACAACTCTCCCAATCTATAAACCATTTTGATTGAATCTGCACTTTATCTTGATCTCACGCGGTTACACTCTTTTTCGAAAGGAAGGTAGATGACATGAACAAAAAAATCGTTTTGCCATTACTAATGGGAAGCATCACGCTGGCACTGGCGGCATGCGGAAAGCAAACGCCTGACGTGACCGCACAACAGCCGACGCTTCAAGCGCAGGAACAGGGAGACACGGGTGCTGCAGCACCGGAGCCGACCGCCAAATCGTATCAACAGATCTTTCAAGATAGCGTATTTTTCGGGGATTCCATTACGGAGGGGCTGTCCTTCCATGATGTGCTGGACGAGAAAAATGTGCTCGCTGGCGCGGGGAAAACAGCACAATTTGCGTTTGATGACATCGACGAGCTCACCAAGCGTAATCCGAAGCAGATTTTTATCCAATTGGGCTCAGATGATATTTTATGGCCGACAGATGATCCGACGACCTATTCCATGAACAACTACGCTAAGCTAATTGATTCGATCAAGGTGAAACTGCCGCAAGCCCGGATCACACTGTTAACGGTTACCCCGGTAAGTGCTGAAGCGCTGAAGAAGGAACCCCGCTACAAAAATATCGGGGATTACAATCAGGCTGTAAAAGAGCTGGCAGACAAGGAGCAGGTCGAATTTACCGATTTGTCTCCGCTCTTTGCAAACGGCGCTGATTTTTACGATGCGGACGGCATTCATTTTAAACCGGAATTTTATGTGCAGCTGCTGGAGCTGCTGAAGGGGCAAGTGAAATAACATGCGAGCGGGTCTGTTTCTTTGGAGGTGATGAGGGTTGGTTTTTAGCAGTCTTGTCTTTTTGTTTCTTTTCCTGCCCTTCACTCTTCTGCTTTATTATGTCTCGCCAAGGAAGCTGCGAAATGCTGTTTTGCTCATCACAAGCTTGATTTTTTACGCATGGGGCGAGCCGGTATACATTGTGATTATGGTATTCTCGACGGTGTTTGACTACTTCAACGGGCTTATGATCGATAAATACAGGCACCGCAAGCCAATCGCCAGCATGTTTTTTTTCGGTTCGATGGCTGGCAGCTTGGGGATTCTCGGTTTTTTTAAATATGGCGGGTTTGTCATCGACAATATCAACCATATATTTCATTTGCAGATTCAAATGGCCGATTTGCCTCTGCCGGTGGGTATTTCCTTTTATACCTTCCAAACGATGTCTTATGTCGTGGATGTATATCTGGGCAAGGTGCAGGCACAGCGAAATATCATTGCGTTTGGGACGTATGTGGCGATGTTTCCCCAGCTTGTGGCAGGTCCTATTGTGAAATACGGCGATATCGCGGCACAGCTTGCTTCCCGCAGAGTGACGCTGGATCGTTTTGGCGAAGGGGCAGAGCTGTTTATCAGGGGCCTTGCGAAAAAGGTGCTGCTTGCCAACAATATCGGATTGCTGTGGACAAGCGTCAAAGCGGAGCCGACCGCTGAACTCTCCATCCTGTCCGCCTGGCTTGGCATTATCGCATTTACCCTGCAAATTTATTTCGATTTCAGCGGCTATTCCGATATGGCCCGTGGTCTTGGCAAAATGTTCGGCTTTGATTTCATGCAAAACTTCCGTTACCCGTATATTTCGAGGAGTGTGACGGAGTTTTGGCGCAGATGGCATATCTCACTCGGCGCCTGGTTCCGCGAGTATGTATATATCCCGCTTGGCGGCAACCGGCATGGGATGATGAAGCAGCTTCGCAACGTATTGGCCGTATGGTTTTTGACCGGATTATGGCATGGCGCAAGCTGGAATTTTATCGTCTGGGGATTGTATTTCGGCTTTTTCGTGATGATCGAAAAGCTGTTTCTGTTGCGGTGGCTTGGGCGTTTGCCTGTTTTTGCCAGCCATGTTTACACGCTGCTGATTGTGATCATCGGCTGGGTGTTGTTTGAAATGGAGCAATTGGCTTCCGCCTGGCGTTTCACCGGCGTGATGTTTGGCTTTGGCGGACATGGATTTGCGGATCGGCAGGCGTTGTACGATCTGTCAGCGAATGCCGTATTGCTGATCGTATTGGCTCTCTGTGCCACTCCGCTTCCCGGGAAGGTTCTGACGTACATGAAGCAAAGGTGGAGGACTGCCGGTGTAATAGTCGTTCCGTTTATGTATGTTCTGTTCATGGTGCTGTCAACGGCGTACCTGGTGGATGCAACCTATAATCCGTTTCTATACTTTCGATTCTAAGGAGGGGGACGATGGACGGGAACGACAAATTCAACGGAAAATGTCTGGCTTTATTGCTGCTGTTGTTTACGGGCATGATTGCCGTGCTTAATCTGGTTGTGCCGGATCGCGCCTTTTCGGAAGCGGAGAACCGGGTGCTGAAGCAGATGCCGCAGTTTTCTATGACAGCATTGCTGTCAGGTGCCTTTACTTCCGATTTTGAGACCTACGTATCCGACCAGTTTGCCCTTCGTGACCTGTGGGTTGGGGCGAAAACCGATATGGACCGTTTGCTGGGGAAAAAGGAGAGTAACGGGGTTTACCTTGGAAAAGACGGGTATTTGATTCAGAAGTTTGTCCCTCCCGTGGAAGGGGATTTGCAGGCGAAGATGGAGGCCATCCAAGCATTTGACGATGCCACATCCGGCCTGCGCAAATATATGATGATCGTGCCCACGGCGGCGGCTGTGCTTCAGGACAAGCTTCCGAAATACGCCGAAACCGGTGCTGAAGAAGGTTATCTGGATAAAATCAGGCGATTGCTGTCTCCTGATATTCATTTTGTTGATGTATTTCCCGCGTTGTATGCGAAGAGGGAGCATGTTTTTTATAAAACCGACCACCACTGGACGACTCAAGGCGCTTATACCGCTTACCTTGAGCTGTGCAAGCAAATGGGATTGAACCCGCAAAAGGAGGAGGACTTTATTGTTCGGCAGGCAACCGGTGAATTTTACGGATCGCTTTATTCGAAGAGCGGTTTCAGGCATGTGCAGCCTGACAGCATCGAGCTGTATCGGCCAAAGGATCAGGGGAAATATACCGTAACGTTTGTCGACGAAGGCAAGGCCTCGAATTCGTTGTATGCGCCGGAGCAACTGGAGAAGAAGGATAAATACGCGGTATTTCTGAACGGCAACCATGGGCTGATTCGAATCGAAACGGCCCAAACGAACGAAAAAAAGCTGCTGGTGGTCAAAGATTCGTACGCGAACAGCTTCATTCCCTTTCTGCTGAAGCATTTCAGCGAAATCGACGTGGTGGATCTTCGTTATTACGAGCAGGATCTGGCGGAGTTTGTAAATCGACAGGGGATTCAGGAGATGCTGCTGCTTTACAATGTGAACACATTTTCGGAAGACCCGTCCATCCAATATTTATCGGAGTGATGTTAAATGAAAAAACAATGGACAACAAGTAGGAGGGGCATTCTCACTATTTTTCTTGTTATAGCTGTTACGATCGGCGTTCTGTCCGGATGTGTGGGCAAGGGCAGCGAGGCGACGGAAAAGCTTTCGGCCGCTGAAGTGGGCAAGAGCATCGAACAGACGGTGGACCTAAAAGAGATGAAGAAGGGGGATCATGCAAAGCTGCAGAAATTGTATAAGCTTGATGCGGATATCGTGGAAGACTTTATTCTTTACACATCGGTATCGAATGTGAAAGCGGACGAATGGGCCGTGATCAAAGTAAAGGAACAGACTCAAGCGGAAATCGTCAAAGAGAAGATCGAGGAGCGAATTGCCGCGCAGAAAATAAAATTTGCGGATTATCGTCCAGACGAATATTTTTTGGTCGAAAATCATGTGTTAAAGACGGAGGGACGATTAGTCTTCTTTGCGGTCTCTAAGGAGGCAAATCAAATGGAGCGTGCATTTGACGATGCATTTAAACCCATCCGATAAAATTCCAAAATATTGATAACAAAAACGATTTCAGGTAATATCATTGTAATCAATGATATTAGAGGAGACACCTGACATGCTGGAATTAAGCTTCGATGATCCAGATAAACTTGTAACTGTTGCTCATGCCTTGTCTACCCGTGCTCGTGTCGATATGCTACAGCTCCTCAGCACAAGGAATATGAATATTGTGGAAATTGCAGAAACGCTAAAACTCCCGGTGTCGACGGTAGCCAATAATGTGAAAATACTGGAGGCAGCCAAACTGATCAACACGGAGCTCCTCCCGGCTTCCCGGGGGGCGATGAAGGTGTGCAGCCGTAATTATGACGACATTCGTATTGCCTTCAATATAGAGAAGACGGTGCCAAGAGCGGTCTTGAATACGTATGAGATGGAAATGCCGATCGGTCATTATAGTGACTGTGAGGTTCATCCCACCTGTGGGATGGCAAACGCCGACGGCATGATCGTCCGTGAGGACGAGCCGGCCAGCTTTTATCATCCGAAGCATGTTGGAGCACAGATCATTTGGCTGCGGAAAGGGTATTTGGAATATTTGCTGCCACTTGAGGTACCGCCCAAGGCCCGTATCGATGCTGTGGAGCTGTCTATGGAAATGTGCTCCGAGGCGCCGAACTATGACAATAACTGGCCATCTGATATTACGGTTTGGATGAATGGTGTTGAGATTGGCACATGGACAAGTCCCGGAGATTTTGGCGACCGGCGCGGCAGGCTGAATCCGTCCTGGTGGGCGGATTGGTCAACACAATACGGGCTGCTGAAGACGTGGCGTATCGACAGGAAATGGGCAACGCTCGACATGGAGAGAATTTCTGATGTTACGATAGGCGACTTGAAGCTTATGCAGCGTCCCAATATCAGACTCCGGGTCGGTGTAAAGCCCGATGCGGTTCACCAAGGGGGCATGAACCTGTTCGGCAGACAATTCGGCGATTATGAACAGGATATTGTCCTTAAAGTTTATTATGCCGCAGATCAAATTGAATCAGAAAATGAATCGGGAGGCTCTTGATTACATAATTATTGTAATCAAGAGCCTTTTTTGCATACGTATTAATTACAAAACTTTCCCACCTTCACGGATGCAGGGACGGATGCCAGAGGGATTCGTCCCGGTACGTTCGGCTCGGAATACGGACAATGCCCGCACATGGACCGTTCTTGGCACAATCAGCGATCCGGGCAGCGATCTTGACAACGGTCAAATGATTCAATTGCCCAATGGGGATATTCTTCTGGCAGCCCGCTCGGTGCGTTGGGCAGAGTCCTTTTATCTTCCCGTATACAAAAGTACGAATGGCGGTGCGACATGGACTTATCTAAGCAATATCGACAGCAATGCCGGAGGGCCCGGAACGCTTGGGGCGAGAGGAGTCTATGAGCCTCATTTAGGATATTTGGCGGATGGGCGTTTGGCGGTGACCAGCAACAACAGCAAGCTATCGTTCAGCAATGATTATGGTGCGACCTGGTATGAGAATGATCAAGTGTTATGGCCGGGTGGCTTTCCGGATTTCAATCCATGTCATTCTCGACGTAGCTTTTCAGCAGATCCAGCTTTTCATCCCAATACGCTTCAAAGAAGGAGAGCCATTCCCTGACTTCGGCGAGAGGCTCTGGCTTCAGTTTATAGCGAGTCTCCCTGCCAATTCTCTCACGGCTGACCAGACCTGCATCGGACAAAATGTGCAAATGCTTGTTAATAGCCGTCCGTGACAGCGGAAAGCATTTCGATATAGCTACAATGGGCATGTCCTGATTTGCAAGCAGCTTTAACACTTTGCGGCGGGTGGGATCAGCGATGGCCTGAAAAACATCATGCTTTAATGCAGGTGCGCCCAAGTTTAGACCTCAACATATTGAACGAGTTTGTTCTTGACAATATCTTCCCAACCGCCGTCCATAATCCCGCGCACAACCGAATGAGGTTGTCCAAACTCGGTAACCTGGGCTTCATTCCAGCCCGAATGGATTAGCGTGAATCCTGTTTTTCCATTGTCCAGCTCGGACAGTTCAAAAGTGAGCTGCCAGTCCTTTCCCCATTTGAATGCAACACGGTGGGGCGGATCAATTTCGGTGACTTTGCAGGGGGAATCGCCAAATGGGCCGGCATACAGGATGAAATCATGTCCTTCTACCGGTTCAAACGTATTGGGCATCCACCATGCGGCTATTCCCTCCGATGTAGCAACGGCTTTCCACACCTTTTCAATGGAAGCATTCAGAATGACGGTTTTACGAATTTCCGGCAACGCTCCTTGAGTTGACATGACAGGCCTCCTCGATTCATAACACCTTTTGGTTCTGTTTATAGTAACACCTATAGGTGTTATATTTCAAGAGCAGGCCATTTTTTCTACACAGGAAATCATTGGGTCCTATGCTTTTTATGCTAAATAATTTACAGATTGAAGTTGATATAGGAAGAAGAGGACATTATTGGCGGCTCCATAGCGGACATGCACAAAGATTTCAAAATGCTGAAGGATGGCATGAAAGCAAAAGAGCATTATCCTGCCGAAGTTTTTGGAATCACTGCAGACCCGGGTGGGAGAAGCAGGAGCCGGCTTCGGAGTTGTACAGCTGAACGAGACCAACCAGGGCTTGCGCAGTTTAGTGCAAAAAATGACGAACCATGATGAATCCTAAAGAATAGGCTCATCGTCTGTACTCATACATATTTGTGCCTGCTTCCTCACACAATGAAAGCACAGCCAAGAGGAGGGTAAGGTCATGGGAAAAATGAGTTCAGGGTTCAAAAACCTTTGTATAGTCCTTGGGGTAAGCTGTTTTTTCGGGCTGGCTATGGACGCTGTTTTCCCCGTAAAAGGTCTGATGTCGGCGGCTGGCCCTTTGAATCCCCCTGTTTCTGATCTGGCGCCTGCCAGTCAACAGGAAGGAAATACTGAACATTATGCGGAGCGGACTCGAAAGCTGGCGGCAGTTATTGTGGACGATTTCGGCAACGGAATGAAGGGCACTAAGGAGATGCTGGATCTGCCAGCACATATTACAGTTGCAGTCATGCCTTTTATGCCCACCACGAAGCAGGATGCCGAGGAAGCCAACCGAAAAGGACATGACGTGCTTGTTCATCTGCCTATGGAGCCTAACAAGGGTAAGAAGGAATGGTTGGGACCCGGTGCCATTATGTCCGATATGACGGATGAAGAGGTGCGCACCAGGGTAGAGGCGGCCATCGATGATGTACCGCACGCGGTCGGCATTAACAACCATATGGGCTCCAAAATTACGGCGGACCGCCGGATTATGTCCGTCATCCTGGACGTGTGCAAAGAAAGAGGGATGTTCTTTGTGGACAGCCGTACCAGCCATAAGTCGGTGGTGGATGAGCTTGCAACGGAAAAAGGGCTGCCTCCGGTTCATAACGATATCTTCCTGGATGATGTGTACACGCTGACACATGTATCCAGGAAGATGAACACCGTCTCCAATTGGCTGGACTCCCATGATACCTGTGTCATGATCGGCCATGTCGGGATGCCCGGATTGTATACCTCCTCCGTGCTGCGCCAGTCCATCCCCGAGCTTCAGCAAAAAACGGAGCTGGTCGGTATCAGGCGGCTGGTAAGCACGGTCTGGGGATGGACACCCCAGCCTACCATGCCGTTAAGTGCGCCATAATTCCGTCGGCGATGGCGGATGCAATCCGTTTTTGGGCCGCAGGATCACATAACAGCTTCCGGTCACGCTCATTGCTGATAAACCCGGTCTCCACAATGACGGCAGGCTGGTTGATCTGGTTGAGCAGATAAAACGGCTTGCCGTACATGGGCAGGCGGGAGGAATGGTAAAAGCTGTTCAGATATTGCTGGATCGAATCAGCCAGCAGAAAGCTTTCGGCAACGTTTTGGTATAAAACAACAGGACCGTTTTTGCCACTGTGCCTGCTCCAGTTGACATGAAGGCTGACAAGCAGCGTAGTCGGAAGCTCATCGGTCAGACTTTTACGCTGCGCCAGATCCCTGCGGTGTCTTGAAGATTTTAGCCAACGGTTCTCCTCACTGAGGGCGTAATCCCCGTTCCGGTTCAGAATGGCGGCATAACCGCTGCTGCGGAGGAAGAGATATAATTTTTGGGCGATTTTCAGGTTAATATCCTTTTCAAGAACTTCCTTGTGACTTGTGCCCCCGTCAATTCCTCCGTGACCGGCATCAATAATGACGACCGGTCTGCTGAAAAATAGATTGGGAAGCTGTTCGGTGCTCTCGTTGGGCGGAGAGGCGGCCGCGGCAGAACACGGCTCTCCGGCGGACAGCATGGTCAAGATGGTCAATAGCATCGCAAACATTTTTTTAAAAGGAATTCGAAGCTGCATCTTCATTTCCCCCCGGGAACAATTATGGTCTGACAGTAGCATGTGTAATTTCTGGAAATCCATACATGCACCTGCAAACCTGTTTAGTTTAACGGGGAAATGCGCATGCTGAGTAAAGAGGGGGAAAAACGGCTGCCCCGCAAGGGTGGCAGGGAGGCGGATAAGATGGCTAAAGGTGATGAGCTTGTCCGGTATATTACGGAGCAGGTTGTAAAATATATAGAGCTGCCCCGTGATGTCCGGCGTGCCCGCAGAATGGAGAGAGAATCGTGGCGAACAAGATGGTTCGGCATGCTTCCCTTCTCATTCTCCATGTGGCTTAAATCTTCGCGAAGCGAAGACAGGAAGCAGAAGGCAGGCAGATAATGCCCATCGACAAGCCCGCTCCGGATATGGAACGGGCTTGCTGGTTTTCACTCAATCATTCTTGTCCTGCACTGTATAAAATGCGCCTGCAGCCGCAAGGCGGCTGAACGGCAGGTACCGGGCAGTTTGGCCGATGTAATCTGTCCGTATATAGAGACTTCCGGGTGCAGCAAGATCTCCGGAGTTCCATTGTTGATATCCGTTTACTGTAAAAGGAGAATTAAATACATAATTAAGCCCTTGAGCGCTGTAAATCATCTTCATTTTGGGTGATGCCTGCAGTGCTTGTTCGAATTCGCGGATGCTGCCGAGGGAAAGCGGTTTTTGCTTTAACCATGATAAGTCCGCATAGGGACTGTTGTCCCCATGGGTGGAATCGGTAACGGGCCGTGCGGCATCCGTAAGCGGAGAGGCTGTACCGGCAGAACTGGTTGCCTGTTCGAGTTTGCTTCTCCAGCCCGCTTCTCCCAGAGGCAGGTCTTGTCCCGTAAAAGCGTCTATATATATAAGATGCTCCGCTGCAGGGGATTGAACTGTCCAATAGGCAAACGCGGGCTCCTCATATACGGGTGTTACCCGGATATGGTCCACGGTGGTCCGGGCAGCCGCAGCAAGAGACTGAAGGACAGGCTGCAATATATTCAGGCTGAAGGGAGGAAGGCTGCCGGCTCCGTATTCATTTAACCGGAAAGACCCATCCTTGTTCTGGCCTATGATCATATAGCCTTCCGGCTCTCCTGCCCCCCGCACCAATACGAGCCAGGCATGCGTCCCCGGACCGAGCGGACTGTAGGTTAAATCCGCGTTCTCCCAGCCTTTGAACTGCGGTTGTCCGGCCAGCGAGGCACGGGCTGCTTCGGCAGCGAGCTTGACGGCCTTTGGAGCAGTGCTGGCGGTTGCGGCTTGACCCAAGAGGCTGCCCGGAGTGCTCTTGTTGTCTACGTCGGGCCGGCTTTGGCTGATCTGGGTATCAGACAGCTCTGCCGCTGAATCGGAGGAGACAAGAGCTTGTCCATCGGTTTCCGCACGGACGGGCAGGGAGCATAGCCCCGCTGCCGTAAAAGCGATGATGGCCGCAGCGACAAGTCCTGGTCCTTTGCCGGATGCGCTTCTGCGTTTCATGGATATCCACCTCTTTCATATTACATAACTGCAAAGTGTCGTATGATAAGCATAAACCGGGCACGGCGAGAAGGCTGCCGCTTGCTGTCGCTGGACAGGCCATAAAGAAAGGCGTATGCCGCTGTCGATTTAAAGGGCCGGGACGGCTTAGGACAGCAAGCAGATGGCCTGAAGCGGGCGAATCATGGCATTCGGCTGCCGGCACCGCTGAATTTTGAAAGGATATGTCCCTAGCGGAGATGAAAAAGCCCGCAGTTAATCGCAGAAATCAGCACCTTCGGTTCATACTGCCAGGCCATTTCCTGGCGGCGCGCGCTGTGCTGCTCCTGCACGCCCGTCCGTTTCTCCTCATCAGGCTCCTTCAGCAAATCTTCGTAGTACAGGTCGATCACTGCCAGCTCTTCGGACAGGCGCTCTCTCGCCAGCTCTGACCATCGGTAATCCCGCTCCCGGATCTCCTCAAGCAGATAAGCTTCCAGCTGTGCCGCCGCTGCTGCAAGCGGAAGCTTGGCCGCCGGAATATGCATATTTCCTGCAAGCTGCGGGCTGAGCTCCTTGCCAGCCAGCAGCTTGCCGAAGTCCTCCTGAATCTGTCCTGTCCGCATGGAGATACCGAGAAAGTGCATCTCCTCCCGCTTCAGGTCGCAGATAAATTCCACCTTGAAGCACACGCCAAGCCAGGTTTCATATTTAACCGGTCTGCGCGCATCAAGCTGCTTGGGACCAGCCTGCTCGAACAGGTTGACATAACGCCCTCCCTCGCGGGCCGCGGCAAAAATCTGCTGCAGCCTTCTGCTGCCAAAGCTGACTTCTTCGCGCAGAATCCGGTTCGGACCCAACTGCGGCAAAGCCGGAGCGGCCCCGAAATAGCGGGCAAGCAGCCCGTTCGAATCCGGATTGGCGGCTGCGGGAGGACTATTCTGCTGCAACTGCCCATAAGCCGCCGGATCAAAAACGAACGTATACGACATTGTTTCCGGAGGAACCCCGGTGCGCTCGACATAGCTCCAGTAATACGGCCGGTTCGTCAGCGCCTTGTCCGCCTCGGGGGACAGCTTGACGGTGACATGTGCCGGTGATTTTTCAATAACGCTGCAGCCGGTGGAGCGAAGGTAGGCCATTACATAACGCTGGATCTCGTCAGGATTCATGGACAAGTTAACGTTCTCCTTTCACAGGTCAGCTGTGGCCTTCCCGCTCTACCTCCTGTTTGATGGAATCAAGGGAACGGCCGAGGGAGTGCAGTTTGCTGCGGATTTCTTCTTCACTGCCTGACTCCAGCATAATTTTGTACAGGCTTTTTTCAATGGATTCGCGTTGCTCAAGCCGTTCGAGAATGACGTCCAGTCCACCGATGACCCGCTCGAACATATTGATTTTTTCATGCAGCAGGTTCAGGATATACTCTTCAATTGTGCCTGTCGTGGACAGGTTGTAAATGTGGACATCGTTCTGCTGGCCCAGCCTGTGCACGCGGCCGATCCGCTGCTCCACCCGCATCGGGTTCCAGGGAAGATCAAAGTTGATCATCTGGCTGCAGAACTGCAGGTTAATGCCTTCGCCCCCGGCTTCGGTCGCGATCATGACCTGCACCCGGCCGCGGAACAGGTCCATCATCCAATCCTTGCGCCCCCGGTTCATTCCCCCGCGGTAAGGGACGGCAGTAAGCCCGCGTTCCCTGAAATAATTGAGCAGGTATTCCTGGGTGGCCCGGTATTCCGTGAAAATGATAACTTTATCGTTCATTTCGCGGATCAGCTCAAGTGTCTTCTCCGCCTTGGTATTGGATTGGATCGCCTTGATCGCGGCGACAAGCTCCCAGATACGGTCGCGCAGCGGGGAATCCGGCGCCAGCTTTTTGGCGAGATTGACGAGAGTAATGAACACCGCATCTCGGCTGCTGCATACTTCCCGCTGCAGCGTCACCATGGAGAGCATGCTGCTCAGATTGCGGCCGTTTGCCTGATACTGATCTTTAACGAAGGAGGTGACTCCGTCATACAGATTCTGTTCGTCAGGCGATAGCGCCAGGTTGATGTTGGAGACATTCCTTTTTGTAAATTGCACAGGCCCTTCCCCGCGCCGGTTCCGGATCATGACCTTGGCCAATTCGTCCTTCAACTGCTCCTCGTTCTTGGGCTGACGTTTGTCAACTACGAAATTGGCTGCGAAATCTCCCTGTCTGCCTAGCTGTCCGGGTTTTAGAAGATTGATCAGATTGAAAAGCTCAGACAAGTTGTTCTGTACCGGTGTCGCCGTCAGCAGCAGGCAGTATTTTTTGCGCAGCTTGGTCATGAACTGGTAGTTGGTTGTTTTTTTATTTTTCAGCTTGTGGGCTTCGTCAATAATCAGCAAATCATAATCCGTATCCAGCAAAATATCGCAATGCGGCTCACGCTTGGCTGTATCCATGGAGGCGACGACCACATCGGAATGCCAGGAATGGGCTTTCTTTTGGGCGACGGCAGGGATGCCGAATTTGTTGTTCAGCTCCCGGACCCACTGCAGCACCAGCGAAGCCGGAACCAGAATCAGCACCTTGGTTGCGAGGCCGCGTATCATATATTCTTTGAGAATCATGCCGGCTTCGATCGTTTTGCCCAGTCCGACCTCGTCGGCGAGAATGGCGCGTCCGGACATTTCGAATAGTACCTTGCGGGCCGTATCCAGCTGGTGCGGGAGAGGGGTCAGTCCCTGCAGATGCTTAAGACACTGAAGCTCGTCGAAGCTCGGAACGATGTTCGCTTCTTCGGCTTCAATAGCGAGCTTGAACAGCTCCCAGTCCCCCCAGGGACCTCCTTTGCGCATTCTGGCGTCCAGTTCCTCCGCCCATGAGTAGTCAAAATGGACAGGGACAGGCAGCTCTTGCGCGGAAGTTGGAACAGCAGTTGAATTTGTCGATGGTCTCACAATAGGTCCTCCTTCCTGAGGCTAATGGCAGCACCTGATACTCGTAGGTATTAGTATGGACTTAAAGCAGAAAGTTCATAACATAGCCGTGAAAGAATGGCAGAGAAGCTCTATAAGATGAAGTGTTTTTTCTCCGCAAAGTTCACAATTTTGAAATGGTTGAACCTATATATGGTATGTTAAAATGATATAAGAACACAATATATAGTGATTTGGTTGCTGAAATCCGTTTATGCCTTAATCATCACTACATATAGGGAGGCTGATTCTTTGAAAACGATGCAGCAGCAACTGACAGGGTTAAGTGAAAAAATATTTCTGGACCGCTATGCCTGGAAGGATGCGGATACGAACAACGCCAAGGTGGGCGACGTCGTGCTTGTCCTGACCAAGGATGACCCGAAATTCCCGACCAAGGAGGTTGGCGAAATCGTCAGCCGTGAGGGGAAAAAAGTGACGGTCCGTACCCGCTCGGGTGAAATGGTTCAAACCGATGTAGAGAAGCTGACCTTGAATATAGAAAAGACGCCAGAGGAGATGTGGAATCGGCTCGCCCAGGCCATGGCATCCGTGGAGAAAACTCCGGAGCTGCAGCAGGAATGGCGTGACAAATTTCGTTCCGTGCTTGACGACTGGAAGCTCGTGCCCGGCGGGCGGATTGCGGCAGGGGCGGGGGCAAGCGACGAGCTGACCTTATTCAACTGTTATGTCATCCCTTCGCCCAAGGACAGCCGGGGCGGCATTATGGAGACGCTGACCGAAATGACGGAAATTATGGCGCGCGGCGGTGGCGTGGGGATCAACCTCTCCTCACTGCGTCCACGGAGGGCTATTGTGAAAGGAGTGAACGGTTCCTCCAGCGGCGCTGTTTCCTGGGGAGGTCTGTTCAGTTATACGACAGGGCTGATCGAGCAAGGGGGATGCTTCGGTCCCCGCGAACGGATTGCGACTAATCGTGGCCTTATCCCTGCAAGCGAACTCGCCGATCGCTTGGACCGCGGAGAGACGCTGTACGCGTTAACCCACTGGGGACCGCGACGTATCACACACTCTTTTCGCAACGGAGTGAAGCCTTTATTTCGGGTTACGACCGAGCGCGGGTTTACGGTAGAGGTGACTAAGGACCATAAGATGGGGGCGATTCGCAACGGCTCCATCGTCACGATTCCTTTGCAGGATCTGGATGTCCGTGACGAAACTCTTCTCCTCCTTGCGGAAGGCCTACAAGAGGTTCCTTATGTGCAGCTCCAAGCCAAGCCGTACAATCGCTCTGAAATGAGCACAACGCTGAACGAAGCGGTGAAGCTGCCCAAGCAGCTCGATGAACAGCTCGCTTATTTGCTCGGTTACTTTTATGGGGACGGATACGTTCACTGGGGGCGCAAAGTCAACTGGGAAGCTCCGAAGGCGATCAAACTGGCCACGGCAGACGACCGTCCGGAAATTCGTCAATGTCTGATCGAAATATTGCGGGAGTTATTCAACATCGAACCGGTTGTGGAGAAGGGCGACGGCGCATGCCAAAATGTAGCCCTTTATTCCCGGATAGCGGTCGATTGGCTTGAACAAAACCAAATTCTGAAAGCACGGAGCGCAGAGATCAGAGTGCCCGAACCGATTTTCCGTTCCCCCGCTAGTGTTATGGGGGCTTTTGTCGCCGGTTATTTCGACGCAGACGGTTGTGATCGCGGTGCCAAAGGAGGTCACGGAATCGACAGCGTCAGTCTCGGAATGCTTCGCGACGTGCAGCAGTTGCTTGCCGTCAACGGCATTATGTCTCATATCAGATCGACAGACCGCAGCGGACAAGGATGGCGTACTATCTATCGGCTCTGCGTGACCGGCGCTGAATTTAAAGACAAGATGAGCCGCTTCATCGAGTTGTCCCTGAAAAATGAAGCTGTTCCCGGGAAATATTATCAAGGAGTTTGGGATGCGACGAAGGCACGTATTTCCTTTCGGGCTTTGACCCGAGTGAAGGATCGTTTGCAAGCGGATGGTCAAGTGGCTTTGGCGGAACGGGTCGAGCAACTGCTTGCGACGGTGCCCGACCGAATCATGTCGATTGAACCGATCGGGCCGAGCGAAGTGTTTGATTTTGAGGTGGAGGACGTGCACATGCTCTGCGGCAACGGATTTTATACGTCCAATAGCCGGCGGGGCGCTCTTATGCTCATGATGAACGACTGGCATCCGGATGTGCTCGATTTCATCACGGTCAAGCAGACGATGGGGCAGGTGACCAACGCTAATCTGTCGGTGTGCGTGAGCAACGGTTTCATGAAGGCGGTCAAGGAGGATCTGGACTGGGAGCTGGTATTTCCAGATACAAGTACGCCGGATTATGACGAGCTATGGGATGGCGACCTGGACAAATGGAAGCAGGCCGGTCGCAAGGTCGTTCACTACCGGACCGTCAAAGCACGTGAAATCTGGCATACGATTATCGAATCGGCCTGGAAATCAGCCGAGCCCGGCGTTGTGTTCATGGAGTACTACAACCAGATGTCCAACAGCTGGTATTTTAATCCGATTATCTGTACGAATCCGTGCTTTCACCTGAACACACGGATTACAACCGAATATGGGCTTATCACCATCGAAGACTTATATAAGAAAACACAAGGTAAAGCTTTTCTTGTCGGAACAGATTTAAGGCTCGTGGAGCAAGCAAAAGTTGTAGGGGGAAGAAGCTACGAGGTTCCTGGATTAAAAATGAGGACAGCTACTGTTTTCCCTACAGGACAGAGAGAAACCCTGAACATTTCATTGCAAAACGGCATGGAGCTTTCAGTGACTCCCGAGCATCGTTTGTACACCAATCATGGATGGAAAGAAGCTGCACAATTAAGCGCAGATGATTACGTTTACTTACAGTCCGGAGAGGGAAAATTTGCAGCCCAAGATGCACTTGGCGAGGAGTGGGGGCTGTTCCTTGGATGGCTGACAGGAGACGGCTGGATCTCCAAGCGTGGGGATGTTGGTATGGTGTTTGGCGCGGCAGACAGCGAAGTTATCCCTCAGTTGCTTAAGGCAGGAGAGAAAATAACAGGGGTTACCGCCAAAGTTTTTGAGCGAAGCAATGGTACCAAACAAGTGTATTGGTGGCGGAAAGCGCTTGTTGAGCAGCTTTATGAATTGGGGGTTAAGGCAGTAAGGGCTACAGAAAAAGAAGTTCCGTCTGCACTGTTCACTTCGTCCCGAACTACCGTTACCGCTTTTCTGCAAGCATTGTTCTCCGCTGATGGTACGGTGAATGAGAGGGATGAGATGCACCGGACAGCGAGATTAACCTCGGCCTCCCGGAAGCTGTTGCAGGGAGTACAGTTGCTCTTGCTGAATTATGGAATCAACAGTTCCATTTATGAACATAAGGTTTATTCCAGCTCCGGGTCCTACGAATTAATCGTGAGTGGCAACAATCTCGTTGTCTTTGCAGAAAAGATCGGCTTCAAATTTGTGACAAGAAAACAGCGGGCGTTGGAGCGGATTGCCAGACCTTCGCGGAAATCGGAAAAATTCGCCTCAAAGGTAAACAAGATCGAAAAAGGTGATTTCGTTACCGTATATGATATTCATGAGCCGGAGACCAACTCCTTGATTGCCGGAGGAATGGTGGCTCATAACTGCGGAGAACAGGGCCTTCCCGGCTGGGGCGTGTGCAACCTGTCGGCCATCAATCTGTCGAAGTTCTATGATGAGGAACGGCATGACGTCGATTGGGAAGAACTGGCGCTGACGACGAGATATTCGGTCCGCTTCCTTGATAATGTCATCGACAAGACGCCATATCATTTTGCGGAAAATGAGCAAAACCAGAAGAAAGAGCGCCGTGTCGGGCTTGGCACGATGGGACTGGCCGAGCTGATGATCAAGCTGAACATCCGTTACGGCAGCCCGGAATCGCTGGAGTTCCTGGATAAGCTGTATGGCTTTATGGCGCGCGAAGCCTATCTCGCCTCTGCGGATATTGCGGCAGAGAAAGGCTCCTTCCAGGCTTTTGATGCAGAGAAATATGTGCTGAGCGGATTTATGAAAAACATGATCGAGGTATATCCTGAAGTCGGAGAAGCGGTCGCTGCCAAAGGCATGCGCAATGTAACGGTCATTACCCAGGCGCCGACAGGCAGCACCGGTACGATGGTGGGTACCTCCACAGGTATTGAGCCGTACTTTGCATTTAAATATTTCCGGCAAAGCCGGCTCGGGTTTGACGAGCAGTTCGTACCGATTGCACAGGAATGGCTGGACGCCCATCCGGGTGAAAAGCTGCCCGACTACTTTGTCACGGCCATGGATTTGTCGGCCGAGGATCATATCCGCGCACAGGCCGCCATCCAGCGCTGGGTGGACAGCTCGATCTCGAAGACGGCGAATTGTCCGGCCGATTTTACGGTCGAGGAGACGAAGAAGCTGTATGAGCTCGCGTTTGATCTGGGCTGCAAAGGTGTAACCATCTACCGGGACGGCAGCCGCGACGTGCAGGTGCTGTCTACCGAAAAAAAAGATGAGGGGACTGCGAAGGAATCTGTCCCAGCACCAGCAACGGCGGCAATTCAGCCCCCCGGAAAAGTGGTGGATAAGCAGTATAAAAGCCGCCCGCAGGTGCTGCGGGGAGCGACCTACAAAATCAACACCCCGTTCGGCATGGCTTACATTACGATCAACGATCTGAACGGAATCCCTGCGGAAATTTTCCTGAACGTTGGTAAAGCCGGCTCGGACGTGTTCGCGATGGCAGAAGCGCTGGGACGTGTATGCTCGCTATTCCTGCGTTACGGCGATCATGGCCATAAGGTGGAACTGCTGGTGAAGCATTTAAAGGGGATTGGCGGCTCCGGGGCAATCGGCTTTGGCGTGAACCGGGTTGAATCCATTGCCGATGCGGTGGCGAAGGCGCTTGAGCTTCATGTGCAGAATGGGATTGCAGACCATGAGCTGGACACGGACACGCCTGCTCCGATTGCGGCTACGCTGGCACAGGAGGAAAGCATGGGAGGTGCCCCTGCGGAGCAGGTAAATGCAAGTCTTGAATCCAATCACGGCGGCGAAGCCGGAACGGGTTACGGCCACCAAACAGCGGCATCTCGCGATCTGTGCCCGTCCTGCGGCTCGGCTTCGCTGATTAATATCGAGGGCTGTAAAACCTGCAGCAACTGCGGATACAGCAAGTGTGGTTAAGTTGGATGTAAATACTGAGAAGAAATTAAAAGGCTGTCGAGTCTTCTCGACAGCCTGAGCTTTAGAAAATAAACAGCTTAGTTTCATCTAATAAATTAGCCCTGTAATGGTCTTGCTTCTATAATAATGAAGTGGGCAGCACGTTCCTTTATTAACCAGGTTCCGTTTTGGCGTACATATTCATCATCATATCTGACACTGAAATATCAGACACCAACTGTTCCCCAAAGTAAACTTTATATCTGCCATCAAATGAAGCGGTGGAAGCCTATTTATTGAAAGAAAGAGAACTGGGAAGGATCAGCGAGAAATTGCATCCAAGGACAGTAGCGGATTTATTGCTGGGAGGGTGTTTTCAACGTTCGTTTCAACTGAATTTTTTGGGTGAAGAGGAGTCGCAAGAAAAGCAGGTCGAGTTTGTGAATCTTATTTTGGATATGTTTTGCGAACCGGCGGTGGGCGAGTTCAATGACAGTTCTCAATAGCACGTTGCATCACTTCCTCCTGTTCAGCAGGAGGAATTTATTTTTTTCTGGTATTTCTGTGTTCCTACAAACTTGGTTTGCCATATAATAATTACGACTTGCCGGGCTGCAAAGCAAAAAAACTGCTTTTTAAGCGGTGTCCACCAGTGAAAAAAGGAGGCGTGTTATGAATAAACTATTGGTTGCAGGCAACCGCTCGGTTCTAAAGTTTTTGCTTCCCTCTTTGCTTCAGGCTATCCCCGAACCACTCACAATCGTAATTACAGATGATTGCTCATCGTCTCAAACCGAAATTGATGAAGAAATGAATGAAATGCTGTACGGGAAGCAATCTGACGGAAGGATAACAATAATAAAGAAAGATGAAATGACATGGAGAGAACTGGTTCAGCCATTTCATCTGGTTTTATTAGCTTCAGCAAACAACAATCTTGAGCTTTACCATGAATTTTACAGTTGTTGCATAGAGGAGCAAAAGGTTCTTCTGCCTTTAACGTTTACGCATGAATACGGAATTCTGGGTCCAACTACGATAAAAGAAACAGATGCATGCTGGGAGTCCTGCTGGCTGCGTCTGCATGTGCAGAACCGGATGCCCACTTCTCCTGCACCGACTATTGTAGATAGGATGTCCCATATAACATCAAGTTACGTAGAACGGTATCTGAGTACCGGCATTCCTGAACTCCAAAACAGTGTCTATATCTTGAGTGAAGATCCAATCCACGGAGAAATCCATTCCTTTTTCGAACACCCTTTGACACTTCAGCACATTCCGCTTTCCGACTGGTTCCCCCTCCATATTCCCTTCAATCAGGAGCAAAGCAGTATGAATGAGGAACAATTACAAAATTATTTTACTGGACTTGTCTCTTCCCGGACTGGTGTCTTTTATTCCCTTGAAGAAAGTTCTTTTGAGCAGCTCCCGCTTTCTTTATGCAGTATCCAGATAGCGGATCCCCTTTCCGATGGTCCTGCCACGAGGCTTCCAGCCACGATTCATGCAGGAATGGATCATACTCAGGCCAGGAGAGAAGCAGGCTTATCGGGGTTGGAAAGATATATGTCCAGACTGTGCGATCATCTTTTGTTAGATAAAATGCAAAATACTTATGTAGGTGCAGGGACGACTGGTTCGGAGGCGGCAGGACGCGGGCTGCAGTCCCTTCTGCAAAGTGAACTGGACCGTTTGTATCGATGGGATATGCAACAGGCTACTCCTGTAGTAGTTCCGTTTGACCTGTCTAAACTTGATGATCTGTGCAGTAAATATTATCTTGAATCGTTGAGGGCATTAGCAGAGGACTTGGTTTTAGGATACAGTGAAGATTTATATCCCCACATTCCAATTGTCTGGGTTCGCTCAAACGGCACTTGGTATTATGCCATTGATTTAAATCCCACTTTGGCATTGCGTCGTGTATTGACTGAAGCTCTTGGACATATCCAGACGGGACATAAGCGATCAGACAGCATTTCATTCAAAAACATCTCTCTTTCCGGTCAAACTAAGCAGATGTGTCTGCCAGAAGCCGGTACCAGTTACCATCCAAAGGATATTGAAGACTTGTTGTCTGTATTGCATCCATTTCAAGTTTTGGTTACCAAATTGGCGGTTGAACCTTTTTTGAAGGAACTTGTGGTATACGGAGTACGACTGAGCAAGGAGGTTTTCAAATAAACATGCAGCATCCCCGAAATTTCTTTAAAAGGCTTGGGATGAATCACGGAATGGGATTAGGCGAATAGAACGGACACCGAATACATTGTTGGTGTCCGTTTTTTTCAAACCTGATTTATTGCCTGATCTGTGCAAATTCTACGTCGTTTGGTTGCTCAAAAGTAAGGATGTCTATCATTAGGGTACTGCGTTCACACTCTGCAGAGAACCATGAAGCCTCAATTCAGCCATATTGCCAAACCATGAACCTGAATTATAAATGCGGATAAATCGGTATGGTGTTGCATTACTTACTGTAAAGACTTGCCAATCAAGAAGGGCGGAGGCCCCCGGCGTGAGGTTTGACCAGTTTTCGTTGTCGTTGGAGCCCTGAACCACGGCACCTTTGATCCGGCCAAAGTATTGATCCTGTCTGGCTAACATTTCGACCTTCGTAACAAGAAGCCTCTGATCTGCTTTGAAGTCAAAGGTAATGAAACCTCCCGCCCCGTTGCTGCCAAGCCGGAAATCGGAATGGGTGCCTGGGTCCCCGTCAAACAGATAACTCACCTGTTTCATTGTTTCTGCAGGAGTTCGATTTCCGGCTGTTGTGGGATCCATCAGATAGGTGATATCCGTCACATTGGGGATCAGCTGAGATTCATCTGTTATAAACAGATGGGTGCTGTCCGTCGTCAGGAACACTTCATCTCCAGCGGTTCCGTCCGATATCAGTTTGTAATTGATCGAAAAGCGGACCTTCCCATCCTTGGCATCGGGGCCGACGGTCCATTGTGCTGCCCAGTGAATATTGTCGGTTGTAACAGCCGTCGCTTCCTGCCCTTGAATCAAGACCTTCACATCCCGAATCGGTTCGACCGCTTTAAAATCCAGCTTCACCGTATCGCCCGCTACAATCCGGTTTTTCAGACTTTGCTCCGAACGGATCGACACAGAGCTCATTTTGCTGAACATTTCATGCCGTTGACCATAGATACGTAATTCGCTGATTTCGAACATCGTGCTTTGCGGCTCAATGATGGCCAGCTTGAAGAAACGGAATGGGGTGTTTATATACTCATCCTTCACGGCGAGCCGTTGTTTCTCTTCGCTGCGAACAGTCATCTCATCCGTCAACCGTGTCCAGCTGTCCCCATCATTTGATCCGAACACGGCAAGACCGGCGATGCGCTCGGGGAAGCTTCTTCTGCCCTGGATCTCGAAAGCTTGCGCCGTGATTTTAAACCTGCTGCCGAAATCAAGGGTATGGTATTGATCCGGTGCCAAGCCGTAAGCGACGTAGCTGTTGTCATTATCATCCGTGAGGCTTGGCAGGTAATTGCCGAAGGAAGAAGCAGAACCCATTTTGATAAAGTCAAGGCTTCCATCTGGCAAAGCACTGTTTAGAAGCTCCAAGCCTTCTACTGCCGTCTGAAGCGATTGCAATTTGGCATAAAACGCTGCATCTGTATCCGTCTCAATATGTTGGATCGCATCGGTATAAGCATTGGTGTACGTCGCAAGGGTAGCTGACACATAGCTCTGAGCCGGGTTATATGCGGTGGAGGCTGCAGTAACGGCGGCCGCCCGGTCGGCTGTTACCTCAATCTTCACTTGTTTCGCAGATATCGACGTTCCGTCGCTGGCCACGACGATAAAGGAGCTTGTTCCGGTTTGCATGGGAGTCCAGGTGAAGGCGCCGGTATTGCCATCCAAAACGGCTCCCGCAGGACCATCTGCCATTTCATAGGTGACAACGTCCGAGACGTTCGCATCCGTAGCCGAAAAATCCACGTTGATCGTTCCTCCGGTAAATGCGATCAGATGCAGTGCTGACGAACCTGATTTAAATACCGGAGCGGATAACTGACTGCCTGCCTGGACATGGAAATGATCCAGGTCCACCTTGCTGTCGCTGCCCTTTACCTTCATATACATAAGGCTATAGTTTTCATCGATCTGTGCGTAGGGAACCGTGTTGATGGACATATCAAAGGTGACGTATCTCCATTGCCCCTTTGTATCCGGCAGCGTAATGGTATGGAAGGGGAGGGAGTTTCTTTCTTTACTGAGCTCAAGGGTGGCGGTCCCGTTGGTCCTGATTTTCAAGCCGATGAGCTTGGGGGAGGTTCGCTGGCCAAAGGAAAGATTCAAAGGCACAATGGTGCTCCCCTCATCCGTTGCCATAATCTCCACATAGGAAATGCTCCCTTCCTGCCTGGTCGCCGAATGGCTGTCAAGGGCCGTGTACCGGTCTTCGATTTCTGCCAAAGCTTCATTTGTCATTTCCTTGGGCAGATATTTGGAACCTTCCCCCACGGCTTGCGGCGGGATATACAGCCAGAAATCCCCGCCACCGTCCGGGCTTTCCCAGGCTTGGGCCAGCTTTCCCTGATAATAATAATTGGACGGGATCCGTTTCGTGAACGCTTCATAGAAATAAGGCGCTTTTTCCGAGAGATCGACTTTTTGGCTATAGGTATAATAATAGTAAATATCCCAAAACTGGGCGGTGTTCATGCGGCCCCGGTAAAAATCGGATATGACCCGATAAATGCCCAAGGGACTACCGTGCTCATCCATGGTGTAAACCACTGGGGTCCAAGGGGTATCGTAGCCCAGCATGTATTGCCAGAAATAATTGGCTGCCGTCAAAATCCGGTGATCCAGAAAAGAAAAAATATCCACCGCATTCGGAGCGGTTGAGACCGTGCCTGCTATGGGGTCTACCTTGGTGCCCTGGGCAAGCAGCATCCGGGAAATAATCGCTGCATTCGTAATGTCTCCGGCACCGTGAGCCTGATCTCTGCCCATTTCCACATGCTGCACAACCGGCTGATCCAGCTTCTCTCCCGTAACCGCATTGGTATCTACGAGCCGGAACAACTGTTTAATCGAACCGTTAATGCCTTGATCCTTCGCCGTTTTGTTCACGGTAAACCATTCTACAGCTTCTTCGTACCGATCTTTGTTGTCTGTGAAAATATAACCTGCCATGGCTCCCAACAGGGGGTAGGTATGTTGGTTCATGAAGTGATTGTTATCGTGAAGAAACGTTTCCGTTACCGGTATAATGAGGTTGTTGCTGAAATTAGCCGTATCCTGCTCCGTCCACTGTAAGGCTTCCGTCCGTGAACTCGTATACCGTAATATTTCTGCCGCCGTTACCATCCGGTTCAGCGGAATTCCCGTATGAATATGGGCGTCGGTAAAATAAACGTATTTGGCAGGATCCATCTGGGACCAAATGCGAATGATGCGCATCGCGTTAGCCCGATAGGTTTCATCGCCTGTAATATAATACAGCAAGGCCTGTGTATACGCTTTCAAACCATCGGATATAAAACGCGCATTAAAACCCTGACTATCAAATGCATCACTCGCCGGTGTGGTGGGATTCGAGGCATCCTGATTGCTGGATGTGACCGTTTTAGAGGCTGTTGACGAAACAAGCATGGCTTTATAATACGAATACCACGGTTCCTGCTTAGCCATGATCTGTGCCCGCATGTTTTCAAGAATGTTCTTGGTTACCCCGATGCCTGGATGAAGAAATCCGTTGCTGCTTGTTTCCGTAATCTCTACCGTATTGGTTGCAGCAGGCAGCTCCTCTGCAGATACCGAGGCATACGGCGATAGCCAGGGAATGCACATAGCTGCAAAAATGAATGCAGTCAATCCGGCTGTCACCCGCCTCCACAGACTTGTGCGGTACGGTCTCCCATACGTTCGCTTCAGAAAAATCTCCTCCTTTTCCTGTGTAGTCAAGAAACACAATAGCAGAATGGCGAAGGAGAGGTATGCTGCTTTTTTAAGCGAAATATGCATTCTTTTTTGGATTTAGCGTCAGGACCGGATGATCGGCACAGGTTCCTGTTTTTTCAGGCAGCGTTTGTCGTTATAATCTTAATCAGCAGATGAAGGCCATGTTTTTACACGCGTACAGTAAATATTAATACTCACGGGTAAGCAGGAGGGGGCGCTCTATGGAAACCATTAAATTATTACTTGCAGACGATGAACCCGTCATATTGCGTGGTCTGAAAAAACTGATAGCCTGGGACTCGCTTGGATTTACCATTGTAGGCGAAGCAAATGATGGGCAGGAGCTCCGCGAACTGATCCGTACACATGAACCTCAGCTCATTATCAGCGACATCAGTATGCCGGATGGCAATGGGATTGATATTATTGCCGAGTTAAATGAACAGGGATACCGTGCCAAGGTGATTTTTATCAGCGCCTTTCAGGAATTTGGTTATGCCCGTCAAGCGATACAGTTGGGGGCGCTGGATTACCTGGTAAAACCTATCAATAAACATCAGCTCGAAAAAGCAGCAGGAAAAGCCGCATCTATCATCCGGGAAGAATCCGACGGTGAGCGAAATAAAGAGATGCTGACTTATTATGAAAAAAAGAATCGATCCACCACCATAGAACAGCTTCTTGACGGTTTACTGGACGGGGACAAAAAGACACTCGACGCGCTTGCGCAAATGGACGTCATTGCAATCAGCCGATTTACTACCGTGTGTGTACTGGAGATCGATGAAAATAGCACTGGCACATCGTGGAAGGAGCGGGAGCGCAATCTGGTAAACTTCGCATTGTCCAATATCATTAGAGAGACATTGGAGCAGGAACGGAACGGGGGTAACGGATGGCTGGTGCAGAAAGAAACATGTTTTGTCATTCTAATCCAGCATGAGCAGAGAGAGTATCCGCTTCAACTGGCCAACGACCTTCGCAATAAAATCAACGGTTATTTAAAGCTGAGTGTGTCGTGTGGTATAGGGGTAAGTGTGACAGGCATTGAAGAAGCGGAGGCATCCTGCCAGTCTGCATTGAAAGCGCTTAATAGAAAATATTTTACAGGCATAAACCAGGTAATTTGTTATGAAGAGCAGCGTGCAGGGAGTAATCCGGAGGATAAGTCCATAGCAGAGCTGCAATCCGATGTGGTCAAAGCGCTGACCGCTCAACAGAAGGAACAGTTGCAGCCGCTGATACGGCAACTGCTGGAGCAGATCCGGATTCAGGCAGGGGATAACAGGAATCTGGCGGTTACGGGGGTTTACAATTCAATGCTGTTCATACATCAGGAGCTTGCGAAGATCGGGAGTGGGATGGAGCTCATCCAGGCTGACCACGGTGCTCTGCTGGAAAAACTGGCTGCCTGTCCTTCCTACGCGGATGTTGCCCGCATGGTTGAAGAGATCGTAGCGGAAATGCTGCAGCATTTTGCGGGCAAGCTGTCGGGTAAAGAACGGGCGCTGTTAACGAAGATCAAAGCGTATATTGAAGAGCATTATGCCAGCCATATTACACTGGAATCGATGGCCGCCCTTGTTTATATGAATCCCTACTATTTTAGCAGCTTTTTCAAGAAGCATACCGGTCAAAATTTCAAAAACTATATCACAGAGGTGCGGATGAGGCACGCGCTTAAGCTGCTGATGGAATCGGAGCTTATGGTTTATGAAATTGCCGACCGTGTAGGTTATAACCATGTGAGACATTTCAGCGATATGTTCAAAAAAAGATTTGGCAAGGTGCCGCAAGAATACCGGCAGTGCTTCCGCCAGCATCAAACATAATTAACCATAACGGACAAAGAAGGTGCTGCCTTCATGCGCTTCTGGAGATTGTTGATGAAAAGCATATTCGTAAAATTTTCGGCTTCCTTTATGCTGGTGGGGCTTATCCCTCTTTTTGCGCTAAGCTTTTTTTCCGTGCAAATATTCTCGGGTTATGTAGAACGATATACAACCAGCAACCTGCAGCAAATGGTGCTGTATATGAGCTATAATCTTAATTCGGCCTTCCAGCAGTACAATGACATTTCGAAGCTTATGTATAACGTCCGTTATGAGGGAGTATCCGAAGATATTAACCGGAATCAGACGTTTAATGTCAATGAGCTGGAGCAGATCAATGCGACGCCCATCGATTCCTTCCTGAAAACGATCGTTTTTAGTGATAACTATATTACCGGCGCTTATTTTGTCCGGGCGGCAGACGGGCGTATCTATTACCAGGAACGGGAGAATCGCGGACTTAGAAGCGAACTGCTGCCTGTGCAGGAATGGAAAGACAAAATGAGCACGCAGCCTGCGAAGGTAGCTATTTTCCCGAAGCATCAGGACTCGTATTTCACCGGGTCCAAACGGGAGGTTTTCACGCTTGCGCGTAATCTTATTGATACCTCAGGCGTGCTGACCCGGGAACCCAAGGTGGTGGGCACCTTGTTTCTCGACATTGATACAGCGGTGTTCCGGCAATTTTTGAATGAGCTTTATCTTGGGGAGCAGGACGAGGTGCTTCTGATCGATGATGAGCATCATATTTATTTCAGCAATCAGGGCAACAGGACGAAGGATGAAATTTTAGCGGGCAGCAAGGATCATGAGCTGCTGGTGCTGCGTGAAGACATTCCTTTTGTTAACGGCCAACTGATTGCAATGATTCATCGGGCAGGACTGTTTGAGCAGCTTTTTTCTGCACGGGCCACCGTATATATTGCGATCCTGATTTGCTCAGTGGCTTTGATTGTCATGGGAGCCTGGTTCTCCCGCCGTTTGGCTGCGCCGATCCGCAAGCTGATTCAGCAAATGGCAGTGGTGGAGTCCGGGAGGCTGGACAGCATGCTTCCGGTCAACAGCAACGATGAAATAGGCAGGCTGACCCAAGGCTTTAACCGGATGGTCGAGCGCCTGCGGGTGCATATTGATGAAGCTTATGTGGCCCAGATCAAGCAGAAGCAAACCGAGCTGAATGCGCTAAAAAGCCAGATCAGACCTCACTATCTGTACAACACCCTTGAAGTGATCCGGATGAATGCGGTGGATAAAGAGGCGGAAGAGGTCGCGGATATGATTCATTCCTTGTCCAATCAATTGAAATACGTTATTGATTATGGAGAAGAGCGCGTAAGTCTGCGCCGGGAGCTTGAGCATTTGCATGACTATTTCTATATTATTTCGGTCCGGTATGACAACAGATATGTGCTCAGGTGTGACATCGCTCCTGACGTGGACATGGACTTGCCGATCCTGAAATTATGTTTGCAGCCCATCGTGGAAAACGCGGTCCAGCACGGACTGCGCCAGCAGAAAAAAGGAACGGTTGGGGTGACTGTAGAAAAGCAGGGAAAAGACCTGGCCATCACGATTTATGATGACGGTGCGGGAATGGACAGAGAGACGCTGGCACGCATTAATGAAACCTTGTACGGGCCCAGCGCCCCAAGCAAGTCCGTTGGGTTAAAAAATGTGCACGAGAGAATCCGGTCCATGTACGGAGAAAACTATGGCCTGTCCGTGAGCAGCCAGAAGGACATCGGCACCTCTGTGCTGCTCTGTTTTCCAATACCGGGTTGACGGCTCTTTTTCTAATAAAGAAATGAAGAGATCCGCACTTTTGCAAGGATACTCCTTTGTCCTTCAAGGACTTAATTGGTCGCTGGCGCTCCTTATGCAGAAGTGTGGATTTTTAAATGCGCAAAAGTGAAAGTGAATTGTCAAATGAAGTGGAAATCTACTGAAGATAACACACGAAGGTCATAGCAAAGCTGTCCAGATTGTTAAAACGATCGGTACGACGCATGATGGTCCCGTCAGAGAGAAGTTTGCCGAAGACAAGGACTATATCCTGGTGAACGACCGCGCTTACGGCAAAATTAAGCGATTCGATCTGTATGCGAGGGAGGAGCAGTATTTTGTAATTCGTATCAAAGAGAACGTAATGCTTGTAAAACCGCGTTCCTTAAAGAACGAAAAGTAGAAGCCTCAGACGTCATGCAAGATATCACTTGCTATCTCGGAACACTTCAGTGCTAATCAGAGCTTCGACCTAACGTTGTGATCTTTCAAGATAACAATAACAATGAAATCCGGGTCGTAACCAATTCGATACATTTGTCATCCGAGCAGGCTGCTGAGATCTACAAGGCACGTTGCGGCGTTTTCTTTAGATAGATCAAGCAAAATCTCAATGTGCCTATTTTGTTTGGCACAACGCAGAATGCTGTGTTCAACCAGCTTTTTGCCTCTTTGATGGTTTATGTGATTCTAAGATGGCTGTATGACCATTCAAAATCGTTCATGATCCCTTGCAAAATCATGTTGTTCATCCGTTTCACGGAACAAATACTGCATAATCATCTACAAGTCAAATGGATCATCGCTTTGACTAAAGTGTTGAGAAAGCACGTTTATCTGTCGAACTGTCTTAACCCGGTATCTGGATAATCAACAGGCATAATAAATGTAAGGAGTTCGAGAATTCTCCCTTTTTCTTTATTTTACTCCACCGAGGAAGCTATATTTCTAAGCTCATTTCACGGATTCGGGATAAAAGCAACAGCTTTCTAGCTTTGAAGGCTGTCGCTTTTTAACCTACTTTGAAAACCATATAAACTTTATGAAAATTTAATTAGACCAATATAATCTTCACGCAAAAAAAGACAGCTATCAAAATGATACTTTTTCAAATAAGTAAGTATAAGTTTTTTTTCATCTAGCTGTTCAAGTTGTTCGTAAATCCCTAATAAAATCGCTTGATATATCGAATTCAGAATGTCTTTTTCTGTATCTTGATCGAAATCATTTCGTGAAATTAATGGGACAATACTTGCAAGGCTTATATTTACTTTAAATCTATCAATCTTTAAATTTTTTAATTTATTGGGCATCAGTAAAGAAGCTGATTTTACAAATACACCTTTTATGAAAATATCAATTGTTGTGCTAAACAGATCCTCTATTTCAAGGAACTTTGTTGAATCTTTTAAAGTTAATATTCTTGTTACATCAACACTTGCAATTGTATATGAATCTTCACTTTGCCCATAATCGCACAGTAAAGAATAAGGAAGACCCTTTAGTAGTTCTTCCCCATCTTCTATATATTCGTTGCTTAATGTGTTAAAGTATTCTTTGGACGTAAGAATACTAATATATTGAGGGTCTTTTTTTTCAATATACATATATAATGCCTCGTCAATATCGTCATCCAATGCCTCAATCATTGTAGATAAAACATCCTCTTCCTCAATAAGTGGTACATCTATAACATGAATTTTTTCATCAACAACTAAATCTAATAATTTAATATTTGATTCTTCAAATTCTATCAATCCTTGTCCATTAAAATAATAAGTTTCTCCTAGTGTTGATATATTTTCGCTAAAAATATTTCTGACCAAACCCTGAAGAGGGACATTACCAGTAATTCCTGTTAAATATTTCGACAAGTCAATACTCATATTATTGCTTAATTTAGTTAGTGTATTCTTTAATAATACCTTGCTTTGTGTTTCCAAATCAATTATTTGAATATTTATATCGTCTGTTAAGAAAGTAGTTTCAAGAAATGACTTAATTCGTGCCATATCCTCCTGCCAAATACTCATAAACTGTTGATAATCAAGAATAACTTCGGTTCCGCTATCTGTATTTTCATAAATCTGCTTTATTGAAACATACTCATCATCTTTGAGTAGTTCAATTTCATATACACTTGAACCTAGGAAATATTTTGTTTTTACAACCACTTTAGATGAGAGCATAAAACATGAAAGGAATCCAATTCCATAGTTACCTATGGTCTCTTTACTCAAGTTTTGATCCAGGAAATCACTAGAATTATAATAAGAAGAGCCCACACTTAAAAAGAAATTCTTTAAAATATTTATGTTCATTCCAATACCATTATCGGAAATTTTAACAAAATTCCTATATTTATCGAAAATAACCTTTATTGTTGGGATATACTCTTCTGTTTCAATACCGCCCCTTTTTTCCTCATAACTTCTTCTTATTCTACAAGCATCAATAGAGTTCTGAATCAATTCTCGCAGACCGTACTTCTTGCTTCCATATATACGTTCTCCCATTAATAAATGAGTTATTTTTGAGTAATCCATATTAAATCTTAAATCCGTGAAAGTATACCCGGCAGTATTTATATAATTAGAAACTTTGGGATTCAAAAAAAATTGATATCTTTTTTCCATTGTATTTAAAAGATAATTCGAATTTTCAATCTCATTATTAATCCAGTCAATATATCCAAGTACCTTCCGATAAACATGTGGACTATCGCACTTACCATGTAATCGTATTTCTTTAACTGTATCTCCAAGCTCCTCTACTTTTTTAGCGTTTTGAACTACAAAATGCTGCTCCCATTCTCCTTTGCTTATCCCCTGAGGATTAATTGCTAAAAAAAGTTTTGGTGGAGTCCGCTCACTATCAAAATCTAAAATGTCTCCTAATCTCAATAAGATTGCACAAAACCTTAGATTGTATTGATATACTCCCTTAACATCATGTTTTTGAGTGTTATTTTTTAACCAATAAAAATCTTCAGTGTGTGATTGACATAGCAATGCCACTTCGTCCGAAATACTCACAGAAGTCATGTTGGGGATTATAAGTAAATCCTCGAGCTCCAATTTAACATATTCAGCAGAACGTAAAGCATGATACTTACGAATAAATTCCTGGATTGCCTGCTTTTCATTTTTTAAACGATTGAAAAGTGCTGTATATGAAATATCCCCATATACCAGTTTACCAGATTTTATACTTTCTATTTCTTCTGCAGTTGCCCCCATACCAATATCATGTAGAAGTGCTCCATATATTAGAAATAGTATCTCCAACTCACTTAATTCTTCGATTGAAGGTACTAAAAGTGCCATTGTATTCATAATTCTCAACGAATGTTTTACGTCGTGGAGTGTGTAGTCAGGAAAAACTTGCGATACTCTAGTGTTCAAAATACTAGATATCCTTCTATAAACAGTTAATGATTGACTATACATGTCTTCATTTTTATCTTTTAAATATTTTACAATATACGGTGGGTTGTTCTCATAATCTAATTGATTCGGGGTTATAAAAAGATCATTCATTTTGTTATTCTCTCACTTTCATATCTTATATGATCAGATACAATTACTTTCATTGCGCAACAGTGAATATCAAACGATACATATTGTATCGTTTATACAAAAGAAAACAAACACTTAAATGGCCTTCTGATTAAAGTAGATGGATTTTGACATTAAATGTCGACGATTAAAGTCGTTTACTCATAGCTTAGCTCAAAGCGTACTCAAACTTCAACCAAAACTCGTCTTCGATTATTTCGTTCTTTTCATCCATAAACTGATTCGTAATAAAGTTCTAGTGCTTCGTTCCGGAAACAAGCCCGACAATTAGATTGCATGATAGTAATTACACAACACGACGTTGTCCACTAACTGTTGCTTTATTTCCAGTAATCTGCACTAGGGCGTGTCTGAAAACTACCCTCAATGGAGCTATTTCAGCAAAATCATAGCAGAAGCTAAATAGGCAAAGCTCAAAAAGTTGCGGGCAAGTTTATCATATCGAGTGGCGATCCCACGGAATTGCTTGAGTTTATTGAAAAAACATTCCACGACGTGACGTTCCTTATATCGATTGAAATCACATTCCCATGGTTCTGCAGCATTGGACTTTGGAGGAATGCAAAACGTTGCTTCCTGAGATTTGATGTGATCTCGAATCGCTTGGGTTCCGGAGGCTTTATCGGCTAGAACCACGCTTCCAGACAGCGTTACACCTGAAAGAACATCAACAGCCACCGAACAGTCATTTCGATTCCCCGCCGTTAAAACCAAGTGAATCGGATTCCCCAGAGCATCTACTACGGCGTGGATTTTGGTATTGCGTCCGCCCCGAGAACATCCGATTTCTTGACCGGTTTCGGCATGTTCGGCCCTTTTTTTGCCCCTGCCGCATGCTGGTGAACTTTGCAGGAAGTGCTGTCGATCGAAATTTCCTGTAAGTCAGCATCGCTGGACAGCGACTCAAACCCCTTTTGAAAAACGTCGTCTTTACTCCACAAACGAAAGCGGGAATATACCGTTTTCCAAGGACCAAAACGTGGAGGTGGATCGCGCCAAGGTGCACCTGTTTTCACTTTCCACAACATTCCATTCAGCATGATTCGATTCGGTTTCGAAGGTCTGCCTTCACCTGTGTTTTCGGGCGGCAATAGATCTTTGATACGCTCCCAGTCTTGGTCATTGATTTCATGGCGTCTTAGCATCATTTCACACGTTCCTTCATGATTTCATCTTGGTAAAATTATGCTATAGCTTCGCTTTTGAAGCAATAGCTAGTTTTCAGACACACCCTAGCAAACGGGGATGGGCGGAATTAGCTTTACAGCGGCTGCGGGAACAATTGGAGCCATTGGGTGTGGAGCTCAATCTGGAGAAAACACGCATGGTCAATGCCTTGAAAGGCGAGGCCTTCGCGTATCTCGGATTTGATCTGCGTCGTACGAAGAAGCGAAGTGGAACGGGCTATTTTATCCTCATGACACCGAAGAAGAAAGCCCGGATAGCCGTTAAAGCGCGGATTCGCGAAACGATTCGTAGTGGTGGCTCGAAACCGACCCAAGACATCGTGAAGGAGATTAATGCGATACTGGGCGGGTGGGTGAACTACTTCCGGGTAGGGAATGCCAGCGACGCTTTCAGTGAAATACGCGACTACACGGAGATGAAGCTTCGGACACTGTTAACCAGAAGGAAACGGAGACGAAAAAAGTAGCATCGGATGGCGGAGATGGAGTAATGAGTACCTGTATGGCGTACTGGGACTGTATTGGGACTGGAAAGTCCAACCACTCAAAAGCGCAACAGCGTACCGATGAAAGTGTCCACTATACGGATAGGTCCCATAACCCTTTCGATGAAATTTGCTGGGTGAGCTGCTTGAGGGAAAACCTCACGAGCAGTTCTTATGGGGAGGGGCTGGAAACGGGTCCGACGACACCGCGCCAGCTCTTTACCCGACAGGTCTTCTTCAAGTGCACCAAATCGCTGCTTCGCTTGCAGAAAGAGTTCCAGGGCCGCTCCTATGACTTACTGATCAGTCCTACGACGATTGTGTTCTCGAGGTATATTCTACTGGCTTGGCAACATCGGCAAAGTACGGACGCCCGTTCATTTGGCGGCTTGTTTTATTTGCTGTGCGATGAAGTAGATACGTTAGACTGGACGATCGCCTTACAACAACTGCTCGATCTGATCAACGAAATCGCTAAGAAAGCAGGCAAAAAGTTGGCGGCTCTGATTCAACGTCAACTCCAGCAGTGGATCTCCGTTTTGCCCAGTTATATCAGAGCTTGTTTGCCGATTTCATGCTGCGAAAGTTGAGTTAAGAGAAATACTGCTTCTGCAAGATGGTAAAGATATCTTCGGAGGATATATTAGATCCAGATTGGGAATGGAAAAGGCACAGTAAGCATCTCTTATGATAAACCCCATCACATATTATATGATATATGCGACTATGAAGATAGCGAATTGCATCCTGGTGAGTATGAAGTGAGTATTAAACTGCAAGTTTACCGTTATGAGAGTGGGGAAAGGAAGGAAACGGTTAGTTTAGAAGGAATGACTAAGCTAACAATTATGTAAACTCTAAAATGCTGATCAAGTGTTTTTCAAAACCGCAGGAGGAGTAGAATTCTTGCGGTTTTGTTACAGGAGGAATTATGGGAATCTTTCTCTGCAATATCAGGGCCATCTTGCGCTAAATTCAATAGCAATCATTTCATAAGGGTCGCGTTATGCGACTCTTTTTTTGAAAAAAAGTGTGTATCCGTTAACTGGAAGGTCTGCTTTCTTAAATTCCCCGCATATGCGGCTTAAAAAAGTTCATACAAGCAAAAAACGCTCCATGTTATGCTAAATAACGAAAACGCTTACTTCAAGGGGGGCTGCAAGATATGCTGAAAAAAGCAAAATTCAGGTTAACCGCACTTCTGCTCGCAACGGCTATGATTTTAGGAGCTTGTGCCGGAAACAGCACGGGTGCGGGTGACACCGGAGCTGATCCTGGCGGGAAGAAAATAAGCTTCACCATCGGATATGCTGCCGGTGATCCGGCTGCCAAAAAAGCGATAGCTGATACCGTGAAAAGATTCATGGAAGCCAATCCCGATATTGAAATCAAGGATCTCAGTGAAAACTCCAGCAGCTCGTATCTGGACTGGCTGAAAACGAAGGATGCAGTCGGCGAGTTTCCTGATCTTGTAGAGATGCGGGATACGGAAGTGTTTGCTCATGCGGGTAAAATCGTGGAGCTGCCGTCAGACCTGTTGGATTTGTTCGATTCGCCTCCAGCGGTAGAAGGCAAAGTGTGGAATGCGCCTTTATCGATGAATGCGCCGCAAGGCATCATTTACAGCAAAAAAGCATACGCGGATGCCGGCATTACCGAGCTGCCCAAAACGTATGACGAGTTCATCGCCATCCAGGAAAAATTAAAGGCTTCCGGTATAACACCGCTGGTGGTTGGTGGCAAAGATATTTTCCATATGGGCTTCTGGGTAAACAAATTTCTTATTGATGAGGTGTACGCGCAGGACCCGGACTGGAATTCCAAGAAAACGGCCAAAGAGGTCAGCTTCACAGACGCCAATGTCGTGCAGGCGATGACAGATTATCAAGAGCTGTTCAACAATTACGTGGACAAAGGCTGGCTCAGTACACCTGACAATCAAACGGTTTCTTTCCTGATCTCAGGCAAAGCGGCGCAACTCTACTCGGGAACGTGGATGTTCTCACAAATCGAAGAAGCCGATCCGAGCTTTGAATACGGCTTTTATGCCGTGCCTGACCGTGCGGGCAAAGTGAATATTATAGGGCTTCCATCACCTGCCGGATGGTCTTTGTCCGCCGAAGCGGCCAAGGATCCCGAGAAAGCGGAAGCGATCAAAAAATTCATTCGTTTCTTCTTCGAGCCGGAGCAATATTCGCAGTATCTGGCGAGCATCAACGGAATTCCGTCAACAAAAGAGAAGGTCACGTATGAAACCGCAGAAGCGATGGAGGCAGCTCTTGCTTTGATGAACGACCCGAAGGTTACGAAGTCACTTGCCATCAATAACTGGTGGGGAGAGAATCTGATTCCGCCTCAGTTCCGCAACTGGTTCTACAAAAAGCTGCAGGAGATGGTCGTGAACGACGGGGATGTCAAGACTTATATGCAGCAGGTGGACGCGGAATATGACAACCAGGTGAAGGCAAATTCGATGTAAGAGATGTGAGAAAGAGAACCTTTGGAGGAATTCGCACCCAGAGTGAAGGCGGTTCCTCTTTTTAGGAAGGAGTGCATTCTATGGGAACACCCGCAACATCTCAAAAAAAGAAAAAGCAGCACCCTTTTGCCATCGTATTTATACTTCCGTCATTCATCCTGTACACCTTGTTTGTCATTGTTCCTACTCTTGGCAGTGTGTATCTCAGCTTTACCTCTTGGGACGGAATCAGCGAGGATATCCGCTTTATCGGCTTTGCCAACTTCATTGAGATATGGAATAGCCCCCGGGTGCATAATGCGCTGAAGAATACACTCATCATGACCGTAAGTCTGGTCATCCTGGAAAATATTGCGGCCATTGCCATGGCCCTGATGGTTGACAAGGTAAAGTGGTTCAAGAATCTATTTCGCAGCATTTTCTACTTCCCCACTTTGCTTAGTGGCATCGTGATGGGCTTCGTATGGGCCATGATCCTGAATTATAATTTTGGCGTTGTCAATCAAATGCTGAATGCGGCCGGACTCGGAAGCTGGGCTGTGGATTGGTTGGGAGATCCCAACTACGCTATGCTGTCTGTCATTCTGTCTACGGTTTGGAAGGGCGCCGGTTATTACATGATCATCTATCTGGCAGGGCTGCAGGGCATTCCGGCAGAGTTGTCCGAAGCGGCAAGTATTGACGGTGCGAATGGCTGGCAGCAGTTCCGTTATATTACCTTTCCGCTGCTTGCAGGCTCCGTGACCGTATGTATGGTGCTCTCCATGATCAGTGCGCTGAAAATATTCGATCAAATTGCGGTTATGACGGACGGGGGGCCGGGCTTCGCGACGGAAACGTTAACCTATATCATTTACAAAGTGGGCTTTGGCGAATTGAGGCAGGGCTTCGGTACAGCGCTTGCTATGGTGCTGTTTATCATCATCTTGATCATCACCATTATTCAAGTGAAAATTCTCCGCAAGAGGGAGGTGCAGTATTGATATGAGCATGCAGGCACGCCAAAAAATAGGCGAAGTGCTCCTGTTCGCGGTTACGCTGCTGGTGGCAGTTATATTCTTTTTTCCGATTCTGTTTAATCTGATGTCTGCCTTCAAGAGCAATGGTGAAATTATGCGTGATGCGCTGTCGTTTCCGACCTCATTGTATCTGGAAAATTTCAAATATTTGCTGACCGAGACCGAATTTCCGCGTGCGATCATCAACAGCCTGATCCTGACGGTGGTTTCGATCGTCATGCAAATCCTGATCATTCCGATGGCAGGTTATGCGATCGAAAGAAGAAACGCCAAATGGACGCACTTCGTTTTCCTTTACTTTCTTGCTGGCATGATGATTCCTTTTCAGGCCTACATGATTCCATTGTTCAAAGAGCTTAAAATGCTTGGACTTTACGGCAGCCTGGCCGGACCGGTTTTTGTGTATATCGCAGGCGCAGTTGGTTTTGGATGCTTGCTTTACACAAGCTTTGTCAAAGGCATCCCCAAGGAAATTGAAGAGGCGGCCGAGATCGACGGCTGCAGCCGGTACACGATTTTCTGGAGAATTGTGTTTCCGCTGCTCGGACCGGTTACGGCCAGTATGGTCGTATTGAACGGGCTGGGCATCTGGAATGATTTTCTCCTGCCGATGCTCGCGCTTCCGTCCGGGGAGCCGAAAACGATGGTTGTAGAAATTTACCGATATATCGGAGAGTTTTCATCGAGATGGGACATGATTTTTGCCGGAACAGCCATATCCGTTGTTCCTGTGCTTATTATATTCATTTTCATGCAAAAGTACTTTGTTAAGGGAATCTCATCAGGGGCGACAAAAGGATAAGGGGGGTGAATCCATGCTTGTTTTAGATAGCAAAATGGCTTGGGTAGACGAGGTTGTGGACAAAATTACGGCCAAAATGGACTGGGTCAGCGAAAAATCGAGAAACAAAATCCCATATACGACCATTGATGGGCAACATGATGACAGGTCGCTCGATAACCCTTCCCATACGGAAGCGGACGGCATAAGCTGGTGGACCAACGGATTCTGGGGCGGAATGATGTGGCAAATGTATCATGCGACGGGCGATCCGAAATACAAGGATGTGGCTGAAATCTCCGAGCAGAAATTGGATGCCTGCTTCCACGACTATTATGGTCTGCATCATGATGTAGGCTTCATGTGGCTGCCTACCAGTGTGGCCAACTTTAAACTGACCGGAAATCCGGAGTCCCGCAAACGGGCAATGCATGCGGCCAATCTGCTCGCTGGCCGTTACAATCCGGCAGGGCAATTCATTCGTGCCTGGAACGACCTGGAGGGCGAAGATACACGCGGCTGGGCCATCATTGACTGCATGCTCAATATTCCGCTCTTGTATTGGGCTTCCTCAGAAACAGGCGATCCCCGTTTCCGGCAGATTGCGGAGAGGCATGCCGATACAACCATGAATGCTTTTGTCAGACCTGATGGCTCTGTTAACCATATCGTTGAATTTGATCCGTTTGCAGGCGGAGTGGTCAAAACCTATGGGGGGCAAGGATACGAGGAAGGCTCTTCCTGGACGCGCGGGCAAAGCTGGGCCTTGTATGGCTTTATGATGAGCTATAACCATACAGGGAAGGAAGAATATCTGTATACGGCCAAGCGGGTCGCCCATTATTTTATCGCCAACATTCCTGAAAACGGAATTATTCCGGTCGATTTCAGGCAGCCGAAGGAGCCTTTTCTTGAGGATTCGACGGCGGCAGCCATTGCCGCCTGCGGTTTGATTGAGATTGCCAAGGCGGTAGGGCCGTATGAGCAAGGTCTGTACCTGGGGGCCGCGATCAAGCTGCTGCAGAGACTGGAGCAGACACGTACCGACTGGACAACCGGCTGCGACTGCATTCTTAAGAACGGCTCTGCCGCCTATCATGCCAGCAGCCACCATCAATCCATCATTTACGGCGATTATTTTTTCATAGAAGCTATGCTCAAGTTCAAGGGAAACGATTTATATATTTGGTAGTAGGGGAATTGCGTTACACACAAGGAAGGGCTGCGATCATTCCGGATTTGACTTTAATTGAATGATCGTTTATTATTCGGACATGAGATATAAAGACAAAAATAAAAACGAAGCCATTTTTCAGGCAACCATTCAGCTTTTGAACGAGATCGGTTTTTCCGAAATTTCCATGTCGAAAATCGCCAAACGTGCTCAGGTATCGCCAGGAACGATCTATGTTTATTTTGAGAACAAGGAGGATATGCTGAGGAAGCTGTTTTTGAATGTCGAGCAAAAGATTAGTTCGAGTATGTTCGAAGGGCTCCATCATCCATTGCCGGTCAAGGCAAGATTTGAACTGATCATGAGCAACTATATTGAATTCATTCTTAACCATAAAGATGAATTCCTCTTTTATGAACAATTTTGCAATTCACCGCTTGTCGAGAATTTGTATCTTGAAGACTCCAGTTTGATGTTCCAGCCTTTTTATAAATTGATTGAGGAAGGCAAAGAACAGAAGTTGCTTAAAGATTACGATACCATGCTGCTGTTGGTTTTGATTTATGCTCCTGTTACCGAACTGGCCAAGCAATATTACAGAAGAGAATTTGAATTTAATGATAAAAATGTGAAGGACTTGATTCAAGGAAGCTGGGATGCTGTCAAAGCATAAGAGTCCTTCTTTTTTTAACTATAAAATGAATGAACATTCAATTTTTATTAATTGGTGGAGAGATATTACTTGAAGGGGGTGATTCATATAAAAAAACGGATCGTACGATGAGTTTTGAAAATCTAACACAATTATAGGAGGCATATATGAAATATTATTTCTTAGGAAAAAGTGGATTACGCGTCTCAGAACTTGCTCTTGGCACCATGACTTTCGGTACGGATTGGGGATGGGGCGCAGGCACGGATGAAGCCCGGAACATGCTGGACGTTTATCTCGATCGGGGCGGAAATTTTGTCGATACGGCCAGTGGATACACGAACGGAAGCTCGGAAAAAATGCTGGGTGAAATTCTGGGCGAGCGTCGTAATCGCATCGTGCTTGCCACGAAATATACGATGAATACGCATCAAGGCGACCCGAATGCAGGCGGAAATCACAGAAAAAGCATGATCCGCTCGGTTGAAACGAGTTTGTCGCGAATGAAAACAGATTATATCGACCTGCTGTATTTGCACTCTTGGGACAACACGACCCCAGTTGAGGAAGTGCTGCGGGCTATGGATGATCTTGTACGAGCGGGCAAGGTGCTTTATGTAGGAATATCGGATACGCCGGCCTGGCAGATTTCGCGGATGCAGACGATCGCCGACCTGAGAGGGTGGTCTCCTCTGGTTGCCCTGCAAAATGAACACAGTCTGATCGAGCGAACGTCGGAAAGAGAGCTCACTCCGATGGCTCAGAAGTTGGGGCTTGGGGTTGTTGCCTGGTCACCTCTGGCCAACGGTCTTTTGACCGGAAAATATTCGAGAGAGGATTTGCAGCAGCGCAGCAAGGAATCCGAAGGCTGGAGCTCGCGGGTAACCATGATGGCTAACCATGGCATGCTGAATGAGCGGGTATTTAATATTGTGGATGAAGTCAAAAAAGTAGCAGCTGAAGTGAATGCTCCGGCAGCACATGTTGCGCTGGCATGGCTGAGAGCACAATCGTCCGTGACATCCATTTTACTGGGGGCAAGCAAAGCCGGACAGCTTGAAAGCAATTTGAATATGCTTGATCTGCAGCTTACGGAGGAACAACTGCAAAGGCTCGACGCGGTAAGCGCGATTGAGCCCGGGTTTCCTCATAAATACTTAAATGACCCCGCCAACCTGTGGGGAGTCTTTGGTGGCGTAGCCGTCGAGCGCCGCTAAGATAAATCTAAAACACCTTCAAGTGATTGTCACCATGTCGATAGATATGGAGATGAGCCTGAAGGTGTTTTTTTTAATAACGACTAAATATATATTCATTACAAAAATATTGTATCATTAAGGCCATATGATTAAAAGTGCTGTAACATAGTCCCGGCAATCGGGATGAGAGGGTATACCGGAGCTTTGTACTAATGATCATGGCATTTCCGGACAATCTGGTGCTCGTAAGCTGTATCTTGATTCGGCAATGACGAATAAGATCAAGCTTGCGACTTTCACAAGTATATTTACAAAAAATATGTTTGAAAGCGTTGACATAATGGAGTAATCGCTATATAATCCGCATTGGATACAAAAATAATGTAATTAAACGATATTATTGTCTGTATCTATGAAGCTACTTCAAAGGGGAGATTCGCATGAAAAGGAAGATAAGCTGGCTGGCATTGACACTGCTGCTTTCGTTCTCATTGGTTTTAAGCGGATGCGGTGGGAGTGGCGGAAGCGGCGGAAGCAGTGATCAGGGGGCCGGAGATTCGTCTGGCGACGGGAAAGTGATCTTGTCTTTCTGGACGTTGTTTGACGGCGGTGATGGCAAGAATATGCAGGCGCTGGTCGATGAGTTTAACAAAACTCACCCGGACATCGTCGTGAAAAATACGAAGCTGGCCTGGGGTGAGTATTACACGAAGCTGATTACTTCTGTAGGCAACGGGAACGGACCGGATATCGGCATATCCCATACCTCCAGGCTCCCTGACCTGATTGATCAAGGGGTAGTAACCGAGCTGGACACCCCGGCAACCGAGGCTGGTGTGGATTGGAACACCTACAATCAGAATCTCTTGAATGCGGTGACCGTGGATGGACAGCATTATGCGGTGCCGATCGATACACATCCTTTTATTATGTATTACAACAAAAAGCTGCTGAAGGATGCGGGTCTGCTGGGCGAGGACGGCAAACCGGTGTTTGAGCAATCGGCCGACGGTTTTGTGAGTTTCCTCAAGACCTTGAAGGAGAAGCTCCCTGCCAAGGTTACCCCATTCGCCTTCTCCAATGTTAACGATGATCCTTACCGCCTATGGTGGGCTTTGTATACACAACAGGGCGGCAATGATGTGATATCCGATGATCTGAAGTTGGCAGCCATCGATAAAGAGAAAGGTATTCAGGCGGCTGATTACGTGCAGAAGCTGTTCACGGAAGGTTATATCAAGAAAAACGATCCGGATTTCTATAAAAACTTCCAGAGCGGCACGGCTGCGATCATGATGACCGGCGTCTGGGCGACAGGAACGTGGGAATCCACGAAAGGGCTGGAGTTCGGCGCCATGCCGATCCCGAAAATTTTCGATCAGGAAGCGACATGGGGGGATTCCCATACGATTATTTTACCGCTGACCCAGGACGAGGACCCGGCCAAACGCAAAGCGGCGATGATTTTTGCCGATTGGGTTGCCGAAAACGGCCAGGTTTGGGCGAAGGCTGGACATATCCCATCCAAACCATCTGTGCTGGAGAAACAGGAGTATAAGGATCTCCCTTACCGCAGCGATTACACCGAGGTCGCAAGTGTCGTTAAATTCAGCAAGCAGTCCACGAAAAACTGGCAAATTCGCGATGAGGCGGCATTCAAATTCTTGAATGAAGTATGGACTGGCAAAATGACGCCGTCTGCAGCAATGGACAACATGGAGACAACCATTCAGAAAATACTGAATGAGTAGTGCCAAAAGAGGGACGCTTATGAAAATCAAAAAATGGAGAGCGGATGTTCAGGCGCTGGTATTTCTGCTTCCCTTCCTGATCATATACGGATTGTTTACCATTTGGCCGATGCTTAAAGGCGTTGAAATGACCTTTTACAAATGGACGCTGATCCGCAAAATGAGTTTTGTCGGACTCGACAACTTCCGCAAGGTGCTGCAGGACAGAGAGGTGTGGGAGGCGCTCTGGCATTCATCCTTTTTCGTCATTTTAAGCACACCGACCATGATTATATTGGCCCTGCTGCTGGCGCTGATCGCCAACCGGAAATCATTTTTGCAAAAGTTTTACCGCATCATCTTTTTTTTACCAAGCGTGCTTTCCGTGGCCGTTGCGGCTTACCTGGGGTTGTTCGTATTCCAGCCTTATACCGGGCTTGTAAATTCAACACTGCATGTCATCGGGTTATTGCCCGAGAATGCTGAAATTTTCTGGCTGACGGAAACGGGGCTGGCCTGGGTCGTCATTACGGTGGTCACTCTGTGGTGGACGGTCGGGTTCAACTTTATTTTGTACCTGTCGGCCATGCAGGAAATACCTGATGAGATTTACGAGGCGGCCAGGCTGGACGGGGCGAGCGATTCCCAAATCTTTTGGCGGATCACCCTTCCGTACCTGACTCCGCTGACCAAAACGATTACGATGCTGCAAATCATTGCTTCATTCAAGGTCTTTATGCAAATTTATGTCATTACAGGCGGCGGCCCGCTGGACCAGACACGTCCGATTATCCAGTTAATTTACCAGACCGGATTTAAAAACAACAATCTTGGTTATGCAGCCACCATGTCCTATATTCTGTTCGTCATTCTGCTGGTGCTGTCTGCGCTGCAATACTGGATTAATAACCGGAAAGGAGCGGAAGGCTGATGAAATGGCTGTATCGTATAGGCTCCGCTTTCATTGCGCTTATGTTTGCGGCTCCGCTCGTCTGGATGCTGGTCGTGTCCGTCAAGGAAGAGGGCATGAAGATCATCACTGTGCTGGACTGGTTCAAGCCGCCGTATTCGCTGGCTGTTTATCAGGAGGTTTTGACGACCACGAAGCTGTCTCAGTGGACAATCAACAGCCTGCTGGTAGCCGTGATTGTCACGGTGCTGACCGTGATTTTTGCCGCCATGGCCGGATTTGCTCTGTCCAAGGTGCCGTTTCGCTACCGCACATTTATGTTCTTTTTCATCCTGGGCGGGCTGCTCATTCCCGGAGAAGCGACCATTATTCCGCTCTATCAGGTAGCGAAGGATTTGCACTTGCTGAACTCATACAGCGGACTCATTATTCCGGCACTGGCCTCTCCGGTGGCTGTGATTGTGCTGAAAAGCTTCTTCGACGGGATTCCCAATGACCTGTTGGAGAGCGTGCAAATGGACGGCGGCGGCATCTGGAGAATTTTCATGAATATTATGCTACCCCTGACCCGTCCGGCCATGGCTTCCATGGCGATTCTGACCTTTATCGGCTCATGGAACAACTTCCTGTGGCCCTTCCTGTCCATTACGGACGACAATTTGTTTACACTGCCGATGGGCATTCCCACATTGATGGGCCAATACTCGGAGGATTACGTTAAACCGATGGTCATTAATGCGGTGGCTTCCGTGCCGATCATTATCTTGTTCATTATTTTTGAAAAGCAGATCGTTAAGGGAATCAGCATGTCCGGCATTAAGGGATGACCGGAATGCTTGCCGGATCCAAGGAGCGCTCGGGTTAAATAGCCTAAATATATTAAGAGGATAGGTGGAAACCGTATGACTACTAAAGCTTATATCAAAGATTATCCGAGGCCGCAATTTGTGCGCAAGCAATGGCTGGATTTGAACGGGGAATGGGACTTTTGCTTCGATGATGAAGGGGTCGGGGAAAAGGAGCAATGGTTCGATCAGTTTCCGGAAGGGCAAAAAATTATCGTGCCATTTACCTATGAGACAAAAGCGAGCGGGATCGGAATAGAGACCTTCCATCCGCTCGTCTGGTACCGCAGAAGTGTGGTAATTCCGCAGGAGGCGGCAGCGAAAAGAACGATTCTGCACTTTCAGGGTGTGGATTATAAGACAAAATGCTGGGTGAACGGTGTGCTTGCCGGCGAGCATGAAGGCGCTTATGCTGCGTTTTCGTTTGATATTACGCCTTATATCAAGTACGGCTCGGAGAACCATATTGTGCTTGAAGTGGAGGACAGCCAGAGCTGCACGCAGCCGCGGGGAAAACAGCGCTGGGTGGAGCAGAATTTTGAATGCTTTTATGTGCAGAGCACGGGGATCTGGAAAAGTGTGTGGCTGGAGTATGTGAATGAGGCAAGAATTGAAGCGGTCAAAATGACGCCCGATATCGATCGCCATATGATCCGCTTTGACTTTCAGCTCAAGGGATTCGAAGGCAAGAGCAATCTGCGTCTGGAGGCGGCCATCGAGCTGAAGGGACAGCCTGTGAGAACGGTCAGCCTGTCTGCCGACAGGTCCTGGATCACGGTGGAGGTCAATGTGCTTCACGAGGCCGGCGGTCCATGGAAGCAGAGCCTGTGGTCGCCGGGCGCGCCAAACCTGTACGATGTGGAGTTTGCTCTGTATGAGGGCGAGCAGGAGCGCGACCGGGTGTACTCCTATTTCGGCATGCGGAAAATATCGATTGAGAACGGGCAGATTCTGCTGAATAACGGCCCACTGTATCAACGGCTGATTCTGGATCAGGGATATTGGCCGGACAGCCACCTGACGCCTCCTTCTGAGGAAGCGCTTATCGAGGATATCGATAAAACCGCCGCGATGGGCTACAACGGGGTCCGTAAGCATATGAAGCTGGAAGACGCGCGCTTTTTATATTGGTGTGATGTGAAGGGTTTGCTGGTCTGGTCGGAAATGGCGGCCACCTTCGAATTTAATGACGACGCGGTCAGCCGTTTTACGAGGGAATGGCTGGAGATTGTGCCGCAGCAGTACAATCATCCGAGCATTATCACCTGGGTTCCGTTCAATGAATCTTGGGGCATACAGCGGATTGAGCATGATGTTATGCAACAGCAGTTTACGGAATCCATCTATCATCTTACGAAAGCAATCGATCCGTATCGCCCGGTTGTAACCAATGACGGATGGGAGCATACGGTCTCGGATATTTTGACCCTGCATGATTATGTGGAGAAGGGCGCAGAGTTTCTGGAGCGGTATCAGGACAAGGAGAGCATCGTAAACAACCAAATTTCCTTTAATCAATGGAAGCGCGCGTTTGCGGAAGGATACGCCTATCGGGGGCAGCCGATTATTGTCAGCGAATTCGGAGGCATTGCGTTCCGCACGGATAAAGGCTGGGGATACGGGAACCAGGTGGATTCCGAGGAAGCCTTTATTGAACGGTTCCGCGCCATCACCGCAGCGATTAAGGCCACCCCTTATATCGCGGGCTATTGCTACACACAGATCACCGATGTGCAGCAGGAGGTCAACGGGCTGCTGACAGAGGACCGTCAGCCGAAGGTGCCGCTTGAAGTGATCCGGGAGATCAATCTGGCTTAAGGCCAATATAAAGCTCAGAACAGGGGCAGCTTTTTTGCGCCTGTTACAGAATCCGGGATACATTGCGGTAAGCGCGCGGGGGCATGCCTTCACATTTGCGGAACAGACGGCTGAAGTAATGGATGTCCGGATATCCCGCCGAGCGTCCAACCTCCTCGATGGTGAGGTCGGTTTCCCGCAGCAGCCTTCTCGCTTCGCGGAGCCGCAGCATCTGAATATATTCACCGGGAGGCATGCCCGCTATCTTTTTGAACACTTTGATCATATGATCCTCATTCATGCTGAGCCGTTCGGCGAGCAGGGGATTGGACCACGAGGCGGCAGGATCGCTTTCCATCGCCGCCATTAATTCCAGCATCCGGTTGCCCTGCTGCGGCAGCTTCACAGGATCATAGCTTTTCTGCGCCCTGAGCAGCAGACCGAGAATCTGGAGCATGAGGCCTTTGCATATGACACTGAAGCCGGGCGGGCGCATCGTAAATTCGTGGACAAGCTGCTCCATAAGCTGCACACAGAGTGGAGAGGGAGCATACAGCCAGCGGCTTGATAAAGGCTCGAAGCCTTCGGCCACCGCTTCAACGCCGAATTTTCCCTCCTCAACCCGAGCCTCGTTCACGACCATATCCGTATCGTTCAAAATCATCATTTCATGGAAGAAATCAAAGTGAATTCCGATAAATTGGGCATTCGGGGAAGATAGCACTTCATTTCGATGATAGACGCCAGCCGGAATAAAGAGCAGCCTCCCGGCCGGTATGGTAATAGTTGTCCCGTCCTGCAGATGTGTGGCCGCTTCCCCCTTGCGCACATACAGCAGCTCAAAATCATAAATCCTTCTTCCTGGCAGAGTACCCGGGGGAAGCTTCTGAAAGCGGGCGTAATGGATGCCCGGAGACCATTCCGTGAAGGATGTCGTTTTTTGAAAAAGACCGGAATTGTGCAAAAGGTTCCCTTCTTTCCCTAAATCATTTCCGCTAGTCTTCTGATAAAATATCCGTGATTATATGGATAATCATACCCTTTCTACAGAGAGAAGCAAGCGCTGCTCTGTATAGGACAGGAGGCGGTATTGTGAAAAAAGGCATCAACATTTGGTCATTTCCGGGGGACATGCCTATTGCGGAATGTGCTGAAATTGCCAAAGATGCAGGCTTTGCCGGCATTGAGCTGGCTCTTACCGAACAGGGAGAACTGGGGCTGAACATTACGGACAAGGATGCTGCCCGCATTAAGGATTCTGTACACAGCGCAGGGCTGGAGATCGCGGGTCTTGCGACCGGACTGTATTGGGATTACTCCATGACAAGCGATGATCCCGGCGTAAGGCAGAAGGCGGTTGATATCTGCAAAAAACAGCTTGATCTTGCCCAGGTCCTTGGCGTGGACGCCATTCTGGTCATCCCCGGCGCGGTAGGTGTCGATTTTATCCCGGATTTCCCGGCGGTAAGCTATGACAAGGTGTATGAGCGGGCTTTGGAAGCCGTATCCGGCCTCGCTGATTACGCGCGCGCTGCAGGTGTTGCCATCGCATTGGAGAACGTCTGGAACAAGTTTTTCCTCTCGCCCCTGGAGCTGAAAGGATTTATTGATACCGTTGGCTCGGATCATGTCGGTTCTTATTTTGACGTTGGCAATGTTGTGCATTCCGGGTATCCGGAGCACTGGATCAGCATCCTGGGTCACCGGATCAAGAAGGTTCATTTCAAGGATTACAGGCGCGAAGTGGGGGGATTGGCTGGCTTTGTTGATCTGCTCGCGGGGGATGTGAATTATCCGGCTGTCGTCGAAGCACTGCAGGCCATCGGATACGACAATTACGTAACTGCGGAAATGATACCGTCCTACAAGCATCATTCTGTTCAGATTGTATACAACACGTCCAGCTCGATGGACGCCATCCTGCAGGATGCAAAGTGATTGAATCAGGGAGGAGAGCCTTATGCTGAACATTGGATTGGTAGGCTACGGGTTTATGGGACATATGCATCTGGAAAACTATGTCCGTATGATGAGGGAAGGCATGCCCATTCAAGTGGCGGCAATCTGCGATGTGCGGATTGACGAGCTCAAGCATGAGAAGGTGGAAGGCAATATCTCCACAGAGACGGACACAAGCCCAATCGATCTGTCCGCTTTCCGGCTATATAAGGATTTGGAGGACATGCTGCAGAACGAAAAGCTGGATGTGATCGATATTACACTGCCTACTGATCTGCATGCGGATATCGCCTGTGATCTGCTGCAGTGGGGCTATCATGTGTTTTGCGAAAAACCGATGGCTATCAACTCGGATGAAGCGGCACGCATGGCAGAGACTGCCCGCACAAGCAGGGGAAAGCTGATGATCGGCCAATGTCTCCGCTTCTGGCCCGCTTATGTCTACCTGAAGGAGACGGTGGACAGCGGCAGATTCGGACAGGTGACAGGCGGCTACTTCTTTCGCGGCAGCGAGGCTCCAAAGGGCTGGCTGCTGCAAGCCAAGCGCAGCGGGGGAGCGCTGCTTGATATGCATATTCACGATTCCGACGTCATCCAGTGGATTTTCGGGATGCCAGAGCAGGTATCGACCATCGCCCGCAGCTGTATCCCGGGCAGCGGATACGATATTGCCTCAACCCACTATCACTACGAGGACGGCAAAGTGTTGAATGCCCAAGTGGATTGGACGCTGGAAGGGGATTTCGGGTTCTCGATGACATATCGGGTGAATTTTGAAAAAGGCAATCTGGTGTTTGAAAACGGCAAGGTCAAGGTTCACCCGAGCGACGCTCCGGGCTTTGTGGCCGAGCTGTCGGATGAAATGGGATATTATCCGCAGCTGCGCTACTTCCTGGAGCGTGTCATGAGCGGGGAGCCGATCCGGAGAACGACACCGGAAAGCGCGCTTCTCTCCGTCAGGCTCGTGGAAGCAGAGATGCTGTCTGCATCCCGGAACGGTGAGAAGGTTGCTCTGTCCAATGTGCCAGTTAGAAGCGCCAGTATTTGATTAGCAACACGAACAAGCCGTCCTCCAGCTCTTCCGAAGAGAGGGGACGGCTTATTCTTTTAACCTGCCCATCACCACTGTATTGTAAAACCTGCCGCCGGCCAGCAGTTTGTCGTTCTTTAGTACACCCTCCATTTCGAAGCCCAGTTTTTGATACAGTGAAATGGCCTTGTCGTTCGTCTCCAGTACGTTCAGGGTCATTTTTTGAATGCCGGTGCTATCGGCCCAACCGATCGACTCCTGAAGCAGATTTTTTCCTATACCATAACCCCAGTAATCCTTCAATACACAAACTCCAAACTCAACCTTATGGGAAAACCGTTTTAAATCATTGCCTTCGCACCTGGAAAATCCGATGATCCGGTCACCAACCTCGGCCACCAAAAACAAGTTTCGTGGCTTCTCTGTGTCTGTTTTTATCAACTGCTCGAATCCCGGAACGTCTATAAAGGCCTCTCCGGGTTCCCTGTCCAGATACTCGGTCTCGCCATCAATCCGCAATCTTAATTCGGATAGCTGTTGCGCGTCTTCAGGGACGGCTGATCTTATGCTGAAGGCGATTCCTTTGTTATGTATTTCCTGTTTATTCAACTTTGGCTCTCCTATTCAGCGGCAATGCGCTATGAGATTTAGATTCTATTAAAGAATAACTTCAATTCATAGAGTAAATTCGCCTCAGGCTTTTCGTCAAGCATCTATTTGGAAGGGAAATCACCATGAGCGGAGTAGGACAGGTATTCATTTCCAATCTTAGATAATTCCATATAATAGATTTGTAGAGAGGAGGACGCGTTCAGGATTTAACATGTTTCCGTGAGAAGTCCGCTTCCTCTGAGCCTATGCTTCCGAAGCGAGTTTTGTTCGAAGCTTATTCAGGAAGCAGCGCTCACAAAACTTTGAGGAGGGGATAAATCTCGGCTAGGCGAAGCCTAAATGCACTTATCTATTGTATGAGGCGGCGCTTTCCTAGTCGAATGATTGTGTGGTATGATGGGAATATACGTTCCCATTAAGGCGGTGACTCTTCGTGCAAATCACGTATCAATTTCGCCTCTACCCGACCCCCGAACAGGAAGAACGCATGATTCGAACGTTGATCTTGTGCCGGAAGCTGTACAATCGGGCGAAGGAGCAACGGGATATCGTCTACAATCAAGAGGGCAAAACCGTCACCTACGCCAAGCAGCAAAATGAATTGCCTGCCTTCAAGAAGGAATTTTCCGAATATAAAGAAGTTCATTCGCAAGTGTTACAAGATTGCCTGCGGCGTTTGGATGATGCCTATCAGCGGTTCTTTCGCGGCGATGCGGGTTTTCCTCACTATAAGTCCGCCGACCGATATCTCTCCTTTACATATCCTCAGCCTGGTGCGGTAGGCAAGACTTTCGCCCGGGATGGATACGTCTATCTGTCCAAAATCGGCTTTGTTCGTCTGCGTATACATCGTCCGTTCGACCGGGCGAATGTGACGCAAATCAACGTAAAGCGGCATGCAGACGGATGGATCATGGGGATCGGTGTGAACATTGAGACAGCAGAAGCCGACCAGACGGCGGAAACAGCTGTGGGCATCGACGTTGGGTTACACACGTTTGCGGCGCTGTCCGATGAGACGAAGGTAGAGAACCCACGGTATCTGCGAAAATCGGAGAAACGGCTCAGACGCGCCCATCGGCAGCTATCCCGCAAAGCGCGCGGTTCCCGCAATCGGCAGAAGGCCAAACGGAAAGTGGCGAACATCCACCAGAAAGTGGCACGGCAGCGAAAAGATTTCTTGCACAAGCAATCGCATCGCATCGTTCAGGGACATGATCTGATTGCGGTAGAGCAGCTGAAGGTGAAGAACATGATGCGTAACCGCCGACTGTCCAAAAGCATCTCGGATGCCGGATGGCGAAGGTTCATCACATATCTGTCGTATAAAGCCGCAAGACAGGGGAAGCGACTCGTACAAGTGCCCGCCCACGGCACATCGCAAACCTGCATATGCGGTGCGGATGTTCCCAAAACGTTGGCGATCCGGCTTCATGAATGCAAAGAATGCGGACTGGTGCAGGATCGAGACATCGTTTCGGCCCGAGTCATTTTGCAGCGGGCTTTGAACATCGTAGCGTGATGGACCGAGACCGTAGGGAGGGTTTGCCCCGAACGGGATGCGTGCCGCATCGAACGCTTGTGGAGATCCAGTCAGACCTTTCCTACAGAAAGGCAGCGATCGTCGAAACAAGAAGCCCCCTCCTCTTCAGGCGGTGGGAACATTCACGAAAACGTTTACCTACTTCCTTAAAGGGGGTGGTTTACAGCATCGGATGAATTCGAAGGAGCGAGCTGTTTTGGTCATTGCGAATTAGATGAAGGGGGAACAGCGTATGAGAGAATTCAAACAAGCAGCCGTCTACAACCTCTCTAATGGAAACTTTCGGGTGACGGTCGGAAATTATGGAGAAATTACGAACCTGCAGATTGTCGGTGACAGCTTCCCGACCAACTATGTGATGAATGCCAGCAACGCCCCGCAGCAAAACACATCTGAGCACCAGTGGCTGGGCGAGCTGATGTTTACGTACCGCCTGAATAATGGGGCATGGACGACAGCCTGGAGCAGTCGTTCCGCCGACGGGCGGACTCAGAGCCAGAATGGCAGCACGGTCAACGTGACCTATCAAAACTCCAGCAATGCGCAGGGCATTCGCAATTTTAAAGTAGATGAATCCTACTCTCTGGTCAGCGATTATTTGCGCTGGTCGATCACAGTGACGAATACAAGCGGACAACCCCTTGAAATCGGGGATTTCGGCCTGCCGTTGCCGTTCAATGAGTATTGGTCCGGGGGCAATAATGAACAAATTTATGAAACCCGGGTCGTTACCCACTCCAATGTGGCCAACAACAATTCCTATATTACGGTTCAGCGGCCCAGCGGAATCGGGAACACACTGCTTATGGTGCCCGACACCTCCACTGGTGCAGGCTTTGAATATATGGACAACTGGCGTATCGAAGAGCATTCTGGCAGCACATGGGCGGCCGACCAGGGCGGCTGGCCCGAAGGCTTGACGGTGTTCTATATCCATTCCAATGTGATCAAGAGCACCAATCGCGGTTATTTGCCAAATACGAGCCTCGTGCTGGCGCCTGGAGAAAGCAAAACGTATGCGTTCAAATTTTTTAAAGCTGCGAATGAGCAGGCGGTAAAAGACAGGCTGTATGGGGAAGGCATGATTGATGTTACCGTCATCCCGGGCATGATCGTGCCGACGGATCAGACCGCCAAGTTCAGCCTGCGGACGAATAAGCAGATTGCGTCACTCGCCGCGCAGTATGCTTCCCAGACGACAATCACTCCGCTTGGTACTGCGGCGGGGGGTCACCGTTTGTATTCGCTGCAGCTCAGCCGCCTGGGTCAAAATAATATTACCGTCAACTACGGAAATGGCGAAAAAACTGTGCTGCAGTTTTACGCTATCGAGCCGATTGGTGATGCTTTGCAGCGCCATGCGACCTTTATGGTCGAGAAGCAGCAGTGGAATGTGCCGGGTGATCTGCGCGACAAAGTCTTCGATGACTGGATGATGCAGACCAAGTCACTCAGAAACGTGTTTAACGGATATTGGGGCTGGGGCGACGACTGGGGATATACGCATGGCCAGTTTCTGGCTGAGAAGAATGTGCAGAAGCCGGTCGTCTCGGAAATCACTGCAGTGGACAAGTATCTGGAAACGGCGATTTGGACCAATCTGATGAACGGGCATCATTCGGACTATCTCATTCATGACTTTTTAATGCCTGAGCCCAATACGACGCCAACTTATCGGGGGTACGCTTATCCGCACGTGTACAACACCTATTTCAGCATGTACAAGATTGCCAAGCTGTACCCGAACATGGTTAGTTACATCCAACCCCGTACGACTTACCTGCTGCGCGCCTACAATATTTTCAAAGCCCTTTACGATGGTCCGGTTGCTTACAACTGGAATACCGGTCTGATGGGCGAAATGACGACACCTGACATCATCAAGGCCCTAAGGGATGAGGGTTACACGACACAGGCCAACGACCTTGTGAGTAAAATGGCAACCAAATACAACAACTTCAAAAATACAACGTACCCGTACGGGTCGGAGTACAACTACGACAATACCGGCGAGGAATCCGTCTACACGCTGGCGAAGATGAACAACAACCTTACCATGAAGGAGAAAATCAACACAAAAGTGCGGGCCACGCGTGGGCATATGCCGTTATGGTATTTTTACTCCGTGCCGGTTACGATTACCGGGGAACCGTGGTGGAACTTCCAGTACACCGTCGCTCTGCAGGGATATGCGATGGACGACTGGGTGCGGAATCATTCCGCCAATCCGGAGATTGAGCAGCGCCTGACCTATGCCTCCAAGCTTGGCAACCTCAGCGCGATCAACTCCGGGCAGATCAGCTCAGACCCGGCCAATATCGGCGCGGTGGCCTGGACCTATCAAATGACCAAAGGCAATTATGGGGCATTTGGCGTTGGAGGCGGACCGTTATTCAACGGCTGGCGGGGAATGTCCGGCGAAGCCGATCTTGGCTTGTGGGGCGCGATCAAAATTTTGAGTGCTGACGTGGTGGTCGACCCGCTCTTCGGCTTGTATGGTTATGGCTGTGAGGTGAGTGAGAGTGGGGGCAATTATGTCGTAACTCCGAAGGATGGCGTGTTTCAGAAGCTGAATCTGATCACGGAAAAGCTGGGCATGTCATTGGAGCGCGACATCTATACGACGGCTACCGTGGCCAAAGACAAAAGCAATATCCGCTTCTCGCTAACCAGTACCACGCCCGGAACAGCGCATACAACGAGAGTGACACTCACTGGACTGCAGCCGGGATCTTATAATATCCTGATCAACGGTAACGCGGCTGGGGGGCTGACTGTTGTGAGTGGACAAGCGGCTGTAGCCGAACTGAGCATCGGGACGGCAAACGCCTACAGTATCGAACTGCGGCGCTGATTCTTAAAACGTCCCGATAAATCATCTCCAAAACCCTAATTTATGATCAAAGCCGTCCTTCAATCTATCTGAGGACGGCTTTGATTTTGTATGATAAATATTATTGGTCTGCCTTACCGTGGGAAGGATGCAGCTTAAACCGTGCAACCAGCTGTTGAAGCTGCTCGGCCATCCGGGTCAAATCTGCGGCGGAGCTGCCGATCTCCTCCATGGAAGCAAGCTGCTGCTGTGCCGCAGCGGATACGGTTTCCGAATTGCCCGCTGTTTCCTGGGAAAGACGGCCGACCTCCTCCATGGCATGAACGACAGTGGTTGAATTCCGAGCGAGCTCGGCGGCAGCCACAGCGATGGAATCGATTTGCTGCGCCGACTTGCCGATCGACTTGCGAATGCGGGAGAAGGAGCGTCCGGAAAGATCCACGGCCGTAATACCTTCGCCGACGCGCTCTTTTGCCGCATCCATCCGGCCAGTGGCGGTTGCCACACCGGATTGGATATCGTGTATCAGCTCAGTAATCTGCTGTGCGGACTGGGCGGACAGCTCGGCCAATTTGCGGACCTCTGTCGCCACAACGCTGAAGCCGCGGCCGTGCTCGCCTGCCCGGGCAGCCTCGATGGACGCGTTCAAGGACAGCAGGTTGGTTTGCTTGGCAATTTCGGAGATGGTGCCTACGATACTGCCGATGTGTGACGAACGTGTATTCAAATCTTCAATCACACTGTCCAGCTCCGATACGGTCGTCTGGATGCTGTCCATTTTCATGACAGCATCTCCGATCGCTTCGCTTCCGGAGTCCGCAAGTGTAATGGAGGCGGCGGCAATCTCGGACATCTGCTGCATGGAAGCAGAAATATGATCCACCTCGGCGGACATCTCCTGCATCCGCTCATCCCCTTCATGAATCGTCATCAGCTGCTTCTCCGTGCCTGAGGCCACCTCCTGCATGGCGAGTGTCACATGCTCAATGGCTGAAGTAGTCTGTTCAGCCCCAGCCGCAAGCTGCTGAGAGGAGGAGGACAGGCTGTCCGTCATCTCCTGCACCTGCAGGATCATGGAGCGCAGGTTATCGACCATTCCCTGGAAATGGCGGGACAGCTCCCCGATTTCGTCATTTCGGGCGGTAGCCACTTGCACTGTCAAATCTCCCCCGCTGATCTGCTCCGTATTCTGCTGCAGCCGCTTCAGCGGCTGCAGCAGCGAATGAATAAGCAGCGTAGCCAACACGCCAATGACAAGAATGGCAGCGATAATAACGATCAGGGTTGTATTACGGATCGGCTTGACGGCATCGGTGATTTCGGAGCTCATTATGGCTCCGGCCACCTTCCAGCCGGTAAGCTCATTGGTGGAAAAGGCCATTTGTTTCATCTGCCCGCCATAATTGTATGTAAATGTATCCTCGTCAGCAGTAAACATTTTATCTACATAATCGGCATTAATGACCTTGCCCAGCTCTTCGGTCGGATGCGTGACATACTGCTTGCTCTGGTCCATGATGAGGATATATCCGCTCTTTCCTACCTGAATATCGGTCATCTCCTGCAGCTTGCTCAGGTTAAGAGACAAGCCGAGTACCCCTTGTCCGTCGGCAATGGTGCGGGAGATAAACACCACTGGAATATTGTCCGAATTCATGGAAACAGCAGAAATCACGGTCTGCCCAGGCTTCGCCGCAGCCTGCTTGTACCATGGCCGTTCGCGCGGATCGCTTTTGCTGTCAGAGGCATCCTCGCGGGCGCGTACAATATCCTGATTTTCCGTTCCGATAAAGAAATTCTGCACCTCCGAATGGGTGGCCAGATAAAGCTCCAGCTTGTCGCGCAGGCCGGATGCTTCCGGATCAGCAGCATCCTGAGCATTAAACAGCTGCGCATAATGCTCAATATCCGCCGTCTTGCTTCCGATCTGCTGTGACACCATCTTGTTGGCAATGTCAACATTGGCTTGCGCGTTATCCAGCATCTGCTGCTCAAAGTTGCGTGCCGAGGAATTATAGGATAAAGCACCTACTGCCACGGCGGGGATCAGCATGACGATAATAAAGGTGATCATCAGTTTCTTATGCAGTGTCATTCTCGTTATTGATTTCATACCTATAGACCCCTTTTACCTGTTTGTAATAACACAATGTGTAAGTAATATCGGCTTGGAGGCCTCAAATATGTATATTTACATTCAACAATATTGTTACATTTTGTTAGAAGGGAAATTTAGTAGAGTTAAGTTTTTGTTATCTCTGACGGCCTGTCTTTTGTGAACGGATCAGTTATACTTGCTAGGGAGGAAAGTGTGAAAGGGGAGGAAAAGAGTATGAATCCAGCATCAGATGAGCTTCGGTATCCTGTCGGAAAGTTTGAATACGTGCCTGTGGCCGGGAAAGAGCAGCGGGAGCGGTATATCGGGGAAATCGCAGAGCAGCCGCAAATTTTGCGGGAGCTTGTGAAGGGGTGGACGCCTGAGCAGCTGCGAACGCCTTACCGTCCAGGTGGCTGGACTGTGCTGCAGGTCATCCATCATCTGGCGGACAACAATATGAATGCGTATGTTCGTTTCAGACGCGGATTGACTGAAGATAATCCGGTCATCCCCGGCTACCGGCAGGATGACTGGGCCGAATGGGCAGATTATCATACAGCGGGGGCGGAAGCTTCGCTGCTGCTTATCGAGGCGGTGCATGCCCGTTTTGCAGCGCTGCTGCGTACGCTCAGTGAAGAAGATTATCAAAGAACCTTCAGAAACGAGCAGCTTGGCGGCATGACGCTGGATGCTGCTTTGCAAAGATTCGCCTGGCACGTAAGGCATCATACGGCGCAAATTCAAAGCTTGGCGGACCGTGAAGGCTGGAAAACCAAATCATAATCCTTTTAACTGTCTGACATAATTGTAATGAGGAGGTTTATTTATGGGATTTTTAACCAAAAGCGGATTTGAGCAGGCTGCGGCATTTATGAAGCATAAGGCCAGGAGGCTGGAAAAGGGCCTGTTTGAGTATGAATTTGAGTCCGGTCCTTTTCATGCCGTACTTGCAGAACTGAAGACATATCAGAATGATGATGGCGGATTCGGGAACGGTCTGGAACCGGACCTCCGCTGCCCGGAATCTTCCGCGCTGGCAACGACACGGGGCCTTGAGATATTGCAGATCGGAGAACCCTCGGAGCTGCGTACAGAAATGATCCTGAATACGCTGGATTTTCTTGAAGATACATATCAGCCGGAGTTAAAGGGCTGGGACATGATCCCGAAGGAAGCTGAAAACTATCCGAGAGCCGTTTGGTGGAATTATGGGGTGTTCAGAGACCATTGGGGCAATCCCAATGCAGATATCCTTGCTTTTTTGATTGATTATCGCTCTGTCTTTAAATTTGCGAGTTTGAATCCATTGATCGATCATGCCATGGAGTACCTGCTGAATCAGTGCGATCTGTCCGAAATGCATGAATTGTTCTGCTACCTGCATTTGGCGGAAAGATTGGATAGTGAACAGGGAAGCAAGATAGCTGATAAACTTGAGCAGTTCCTGGATCGGTGCGTGGACAGCCGTACCGGAGAACGGACAGGATACGTTGCAAATCCCCTGCAGGTGGTGCATTCTCCAGCTTCTCCTTACTATAAAAAGTATGCGGAAGTCATTCCCGCCGAATTGGACCTGCTTGTTCATCAGCAGGCTGATGATGGTTCGTGGGAGCCGAACTGGACTTGGCATCAATTTGAAAAGGAATGGGTGGAGGCCCGGAGAGAGTGGCAAGGCGTGCTTACACTGCAGGCGCTCAGAACGCTACGGAACTTTAACCGAATCGAAGATTGAACATAGGCTCAATCCCCGGGCTCAAGAAGCGATGTATAACCGCAGGCGGTACAGAAATGTGCCGCTTGCGGCCATAGGGGCAACCCCTTACTTTTTTGACAGGATAGCTTACTTTTCTTTATGTCATCAGGGATGGAATCCCGCTACAATATTTTTTGTAAGCGATTACAAAAGAAAAGGGGAGGAAATTCATTGATGCTGCCTATGAAAAAGTGGGTTGCCCTGTGCTGCATATCCCTGTTATTGCTCGCTACAGCCTGTTCGGGAGGAACCTCCGGCTCGTCGTCTTCTTCCGATGGCAATAACCAGGGGAAATCCGCCGATCAAATTGAGCTTCGCATGACATGGTGGGGCTCGCAGACCCGCCATGATCTGACGACCAAAGTCATCAAGCTGTTTGAAGAGAAGCACCCCGGCATTACGATCAAACCGGAATACTCCGGTTGGGATGGCTATTTTGACAAGCTGACCACTCAGGTCGCCGGCTCCAACGCCCCGGACATCTTGCAGATGGATTATGCCTTTTTGACCGACTTTGCCCGGCGCGGTGCGCTGCTGGATCTGACCCCTTATGCGGAAAGCAAGGAGCTGCGTACCGGGGAGCATGACAAAAGCATGCTCAAGGCCGGGACGGTTGATGATAAGCTGTACGCCATCACGCTTGGCGTGAACGCCCCTGGCGTCATTTACGATGCCACGCTGTTCAAGGAGCTGGGCATCGAGGAACCGAAAGAAAGCTGGACGTGGGAGGACTTTGGCAAGATTGCCGCCAAGATCGCGGCTGCCAAGGGCGAAGGCTTCTATGGCTCGGTGGACATTTCAGGAACGACCAACATGTTCGAAATTTTTATCCGCCAAAAGGGCAAGGGGCTGTTTGATGGAGGAACCTTGACGGCAACCAGCGAGGAACTGCAGCAGTGGTTTGACATGTGGGGTACGCTCCGCGAGAACGGTGGGGCCACCCCTGCCGAAGTAACGGCCTCCACGACCAGCGCGCTGGAGACACGACCGATCTCTCTTGGAACGGCTGCCATGGAGTTTACCTGGTCGAACCAGTTGCTCACATTCCAGCAGGTCAACAAAAATCAGGATCATAAGCTGGCGATCCAGGTCATTCCCCATAGCGCGGGTGAGCAGCAGATCGGTGAATACTTGAAGCCAGGCCAGTTCATCTCCGGTTATGCCAAAACGAAGCATCCCAAAGAGGTGGCCATGTTTATCGACTTTATGGTGAATGATCCGGAAGCAACCGCCATTCTGGGCTCGGAGCGCGGCGTGCCTGTCAATTCCAGCGTTCGTGAGCAGCTGCAGCCTTCGCTGTCAGGCGCGGAGCAGGAGATTTTTAAATTTATCGACATTGTGTCACAAAACTCCAGCGAGATTGATCCCCCATACCCGCAAGGATATTCGGAAGTGGATTCAAGCTTCAAGACCGCAAGCGAGCAGATCGCATTCGGCCAGGGCAGCGCTCAGGAGGTCATTGCACAGTTCATTGCCAACGCCAAGGCGGCGCTTGCCTTAGGGAAGTAACGGTTTGCACACGTCCGGACTTCAAATGAGCGGGAGGTTATAACATGAGTGCAACACAGGTCAGCCATACGCAAGCCGAGCGTATGGCGGCCAGGGGGGTGAAACGGAGATATGGCCACAACCGGGCAGCTCTCCTGTTCCTCGCTCCGTGGCTGATTGGATTGCTGCTGCTGACGCTTGGTCCCATGGCGGCCTCGTTATATATTTCGTTTACCGACTACAGTATCCTGACCGCCCCTGTATGGGTCGGTTTGAGCAACTACATTACGATGTTTACTTCGGATCCGTTGTTCATCCAGTCCCTGAAGGTTACGTTTACCTATGTTGCCGTCTCCGTCCCGGTCAAACTGATCTTCGCGCTGCTGGTGGCGCTGCTGCTGAACAAAGGCATTCGCGGACTTGGCATTTACCGTACCGTATATTATATTCCTACACTGCTCGGTGGCAGCGTGGCCATCGCCATGCTGTGGCGCAAAATGTTGGGTGGCGACGGCTTGCTGAACGGGCTGCTGGCCATGATCGGCATCCAGGCGCCGGATTGGGTCGCCAACCCGAAATATGCCCTGTATTCCATCGTGCTGCTGTCCGTATGGCAGTTCGGTTCATCCATGATTATTTTCCTGGCAGGCCTGAAGCAGATTCCGCCGGAATATGACGAAGCTTCTGCCGTGGATGGGGCCGGACCGGTCCGGCGCTTTTTCAGCATTACCCTGCCGATTCTGTCACCTGTCATCTTCTTCAACCTGGTCATGCAACTGATCACGTCGTTCCAATCGTTTACGCAGGCCTTCGTCGTCAGCAACGGCAGCGGCGGCCCGGTCAATTCGACGCTGATGTACTCCCTGTACCTTTACAAAAAGGGATTTTCGTTCTACCAGATGGGCTATGCGTCCGCCATGGCATGGATCCTCGTGCTTCTGATCGGCGTGTTTACATTGCTCGTGTTCCGCAGCAGCAAGCTGTGGGTGCACTATGAGGACGGTGGAAAATCATGATCGGACAACGCAGCTCTACGGCATGGATCGTCACGAAGCATGTGCTGATTTCGGCCATTGCCTTTGTCATGCTGTATCCGGTGCTCTGGATGCTCGGCAGCTCGTTCAAGCCGGGACATATGATTTTTACGGAGACTTGGTTTTGGCCGCAGGAATGGAACTGGAGCAATTACATGAACGGCTGGACAGGGATTCAGGGCAATCCGTTTTCCCGTTTCCTGACGAACTCGGTTATGCTGTCGCTCGGGGCGGTGCTGGGCAATGTCATCTCCTGCTCCATGGCTGCCTATGCCTTTGCCAGACTCGATTTTCGCTTCAAATCGATTGGCTTCGGCCTGATGCTGATGACGATTATGCTGCCGCATCATGTCACGCTCATTCCTCAGTACATCCTGTTCAACCACCTGGAATGGATTAATACGTATCTGCCGCTTGTAGCGCCGAAATGGCTCGCAACGGATGCCTTTTTCATTTTCCTGATGGTACAGTTCTTCCGCGGGCTGCCCAGGGAGCTGGATGAGGCGGCCACGATTGACGGCTGCGGCCCTGTTCGCATTTATACCAAGGTCATCCTTCCGCTCGCTTTCCCGGCGCTGGTGACAACGATGATCTTTACCTTTCTGTGGACATGGGACGACTTCTTCAGTCAGCTGATCTATCTCAGCGATGTAAGCAAGTATACGGTGCCGTTAGGTCTGCGCCTTTTCCTTGATTCCAGTTCCCAATCTGACTGGGGACCGATGTTCGCGATGTCCGTCCTTTCACTCGTGCCCTGCTTTATCGTCTTTATCGTATGTCAGAAATACTTCGTGGAAGGCATCGCGACCTCCGGGCTCAAAGGTTAATTCCAAGACGAAGCGAGGGATTCCGCATGAGGGTACGAAGCTGGTCCTTGTTCATCCGCCAAAAGCTGCAGCAAAGCAAGCTCACCACATTGATGGTGACTTGCTTTATTGCGTTTAATCTGCTGCTCGTATCTGTGATCGTGTGGCTTGCCTACCAGTCGTTCTCCACAGTGACGTTTACGGAGATCAGCAAGGCGCGTCTGGCACTCCTTAACGAGAGCACGCGGCGGGGCTTTGATTTCATCACGAACGTGACGGGCACGGCCTATTCCCTGGCAAGCAACCGCGAGCTGTCGGACCTGCTGGAAACGACCGGGGCCGGAAGGCTGACGCAGATTCACCAGCGGCGTGAGGTTGCCAAAATACTGGAGCATACCGTGGTGGTAAGTGAGGGCATCACCTCCGTGGAGCTGTACACCGATGCCTTCAACGGTGTGACGGTAACGACAGCAGATGGCATCTATCCTGTGGATACGATCGCTGCCGATTCCTGGTTTGGCACATTGGAGCAGGCGGACGCAGCTTGGGTGCCGCTGAAGGAGAATGTATCGGGCCATTCGCTGATCGGGTATGCCCAGCGCATTTTCGACAGTCGCGGCCGCACGATGGCGTTTGTTCTGATCCGGTTAAGCCGTGAGGACATCGTGCGCAGGTTTGCCGATCTGCCTTTTGTGCTGGACGGGCAGGTGCTGCTCGTGGATACGGCGGGCAGCGTCATCATGCAGATGGGTGGAACGGGCATGGCAGGAACGGCCGGCAGTTCTACCGATTCGCCGGACCCGGAGCTGGCAGCCGGCAGGGAGCCGGACCCCGTCATCGATCAGGCCTGGCTTGAGGAACACGCAGCGCGTGGCGAGGACGGGTTCGAGGTGGTGTCCGGTCCGGGCGGCTCGCGGCTTGTTCTCTATTCCCGGCCTGCCATGCTGCAGTGGCGTCTGATACAGATCATTCCCGTACACACGCTGCTGACTCCGGTCAAATCGGCGGGATGGCAGGTTCTGGGGGTGGCCATTCTGGGACTGATGTGTTCGGCTGTGCTCGCATGGCTGTTCGTACGCGGCATCGTACGGCCCTTAAGGCAGCTGATCAAACACATGCGGCAGCTGGAAGGCGGAGACTTCGACACGCGCATCGAGCTGTCCTTTACCGAGGAATATGCCCATCTGGCGAATGGCTTCAACCATATGGCCTCCCGGCTGACCGGGCTGCTGGATCAGGTTCGCGAGGAAAGCCGGGCGAAACGGGAAGCCCAGACCGGGCTGCTGGAGGCGCAAATCAAACCGCATTTTCTATACAATACGCTGGATATGATCCACTGGCGCGCCATGGATTATCAAGCCCGCGATATCAGCCGTATGATCGTAAAGCTGAGCAAGCTGCTGCGCATCGGGCTGAGCGGGGGCAGGCTGTTTATCCGCGTAAGGGATGAACTGGAGCATGCCCGCTGTTACATCAGCATTCAAGAGGAGCGTCTGCCTTTCTCCATCGATTATGAGGAACAGATTGATCCGCGTGTGCGCGGCTGCTACATTCCGAAAATCATTCTGCAGCCCTTCATTGAAAATGCCGTCATGCACGGCCATCCCGCCGGGGGAGTGCTGCGTATCCGGGTGGAGATACGGGCAGAACCCGGCGGGCCGCAATCCAAAGTGATCATTCGCATCACGGATAACGGCCAGGGACTGCCGGAGGGATGGAAGCTGGAGGAGGCCAGCGGCATTGGTGTGCGCAATGTGCATCAGCGCATTCAGCTGTATTGCGGAACGGCGTATGGTGTTCTGCTGGGGGTTGCTGAATCGGGCGGCGTGCAGGTGACCCTCACGCTGCCGCGTATCGATAATGAGGAGCAGTTGAATCTTTGGCTGGGTGGTGAGAGTGCATGAAGACCATTATGCTGATTGATGATGATCCGCATATGCTCCGGGCCCTGACCGACCACATTGACTGGTCATCCCTTGGACTGTGCATTGCAGGGACAGCCTCAAATGGTGTCGATGCGCTGGAGCTGTTCCATCACGTGCAGCCTGATCTGGTTATGACAGACGTATACTTGCCCGGTATGACAGGGCTTGAGATTACACAGACGCTGAGGCGTGATCACCCTCATCTGCCGATTATCATCCTGAGCGGCTATGACGAGTTCGAGAATGCCCGCGCGGCGATGCGTTGGGGTGTGAATCATTTTTTGCTGAAGCCTGCCGAAGTGGAGGAGATTGAGGCTGTGCTGCGCGAGGTACTGCTGGAGCAGGACGTGCGCGAGCGGCACGAGAGGCTGGAGCGGACCTACAGGCAGGAGATCGGACGCATGCTTCCCTATCTGAGAAAGCAGTTTCTGCACGAGTTGTTATCCACGCGTTATCGGCAGGAGGAGCTGTCTCCAGAGCGTATGGATTACGTGGGACTCCGTAGACCCGAGCGCGTGCTTGCTGTCAGCCTGCAGCTCAATCGTCCCGAATTCCTGACACGCTTGAAGGAGCGGGACTGGCAGCTGCTTCGCTATGGAGCGGCGGATATTATCCGGGAGACTGTGCAGGGGTACGCGCAAAAGATGGCAGAGGGGCATATCGAGGTGCTCGATTACTCGGACCAGGTGTTCGTGCTGGTACTGCTTGAGGGCGACTGTCCGCCGGAGCCATTGGAGCCGCTGCTTCAGCACATGATCGATCAGATATTTACGTACCTCAAAATGGAAATGAGCGCTGGCGTCGGAACCTGCAAGGCTCATCTATGCGAGCTGATGGATTCGTATCTGGAGAGCCGGGAGGCCCTGGAAACGGCGGAATTCCAGGGGGGAAGCCGTGTGTACTGCTATGAGGCATCCGGGTGGACGGAGCCGGAAGCTCCCGATTATTCCATACAGCTGCAGCAGTGGAATGAAGCATGGGCCGAAATGCGGCCTGATCTGGCGAAGGAGGCATGGCGGCGTATTCGTGCCCTGTTGGAGGAAGGGGGCGGCTCCAGCATTCAGGATGTGCAGGTGGTGGCTATGAGTCTGTTCAACACGCTGATCCATAGCTGGAACCGGCGATACCCGAGGCTTGACCCTCCGCTGACGATGAGTGAATTCCTGAGGGGAATTCAGCTTAAACATGCGCTGCCGGATCTGATTGGCTGGCTGGATGGCATTATCGAATGCTGGCTGGAGCAGACACGGAAAGAGACGGCCGAGAAGAAGAGCAACAAGCTCGTAGCCCAGGTGAAGCAGTATGTGGAGGAGCACTATGCGGAAGAGATCAGCTTCGAGGCCATCGCACGGGGACTGTATGTTCATCCCAAATATTTGAGCCAGCTGTTCAAGCGGGTTACGGGAGAGAACTTCGTAAGCTATCTCAATGGATACCGGATTCAGAGGGCGATGGAGCTGTTGCAATCGGGACATTACATGGTGTATGAGGTGAGCGAGATGACGGGATTTCGAAACGCCACCTATTTCAGCCAGGTGTTCAAGATGCTTACCGGCAAAAGTCCGTCTGAAGTTGGTTAGGCATGGATAATAAGGTGCTTGCGGATGCTCTAGAAAAATGGGATTATATGCACATAGGAATCTTAAAGTGCATTTATCTTATTCTAGCGAAAGGCATGCGGCTAGCTGGTGCAATTGCCCTATCAGCTTCCGCTTCTTTCTTCCAACTCTTCTGTTATCACTTTCTCCTTGCATTTTCAACCATTTTCAAATGGGATTTTCAAATGTATTGGCAAAACGGCAACCGGGTAGTATATTGTAGGAAAGGAAACATCATATTTAGGAAAATATTCATAGAATACTTCACTCTCCACCAATTTTTTAAGATATAAGAAAATATAACTTCTGAGGAACCCGGATTTTTTTGAGCACCTTTTGTTTGAATCAAGCAGCTTTTGCAGCAAGGGAGCAGAGTGAACATGAAGGTAATTCTTATCGACGATGAACTTCTTGCAATCGAGTTCCTGGAGCGACAACTGATGAAGCTTCCGGACATTGAAATCGTAGGGACATATTCTGATGTGAAGTCTGGAAGGGCAGAGATATTACATAAAGCTGTTGATGTTATTTTCCTCGATATCAGTATGCCTGAAATGAGCGGAATTGAGTTGGCTGAGGACATTGTGAGAAGCAAGCCGGATGTTTCCATTGTGTTTGTTACAGCTTTTCATGATTATGCAGTGCAGGCATTTGAATTGGAAGCGCTTGATTATGTTGTGAAGCCGGTAAGCGTACAGCGGTTGGCCAAAACGATTGAAAGAATTCAAAAACGCACCAATAACCAGCTTGTAATCGGGGAAGCCGCTGAGAAGCCTGCGTTGCCGTCCTCCATTCGCATCCAGTTGTTCCGGCAGCTGATGATCGAACGGCCCCCAGGCGAGCTTAAGCTGTTGCAGTGGCGCACTAACAAGGCCCAGGAATTATTTCTGTATTTGCTGCAGTACCGTGGACAGCCTGTCCGCAAGTCTATGCTCGTTGAGGTTCTGTGGCCGGACTACGAAATAGACAGAGTGTATGCGCAGTTGTATAACACGGTTTATCATGTACGGCAAACGCTGCGTCCATTCACGGATTACGTAAAGCTCGAAACGGTTGCAGAGGGCTATATTCTACAATTGCAGAACGTTCTGGTCGATGTTGATGAATGGAAGAGCTTGCAAACTGCGCTGACTGCCCCTTCAATGGAAGCTGTAAAAGACTATCTGAGGGTGATCGAAGCCTATACTGGAGATTATCTCGGGGAATATGACTACTGGTGGTTGGAGAGTGAGCGGGAACGTCTGAAAGCGTTGTGGCTGCACACGTCATTTGCCCTCGCAGGATGGTATGAAGAGCAGGGACTGACTGGTGAAGCGGAAAAATGTTTTCTAAAGATTTGCGACATATTCCCTCAAGAAGAAACATCCCATTTCGCATTAATGCAAATCTATGCCGGCCAGCAGATGAACAATAAAGTGCTGCTTCAGTACAGCAGGCTAGAAAGCGTGATGCAGGAGGAACTGGGGGTAGAACCTAGTATTCATATTGTCGAGTGGTATGAGGCATGGAAAAAGAAAATGAAAATATATATATAACCAGCCCCTTTAAATCTGGGTCTTCCAGATTAGGAGCTGGTTTTTTTATGCCGTTTTTGTTGATGCAGGTCTTACAATTCTGTAAAGGATATGTAGAGAGTTGGTTCGTACAATGTTCATTGTTCCATTTTGCAGAGGAAGGTGGTTCATTTCAGAAACATGAACAGAAAATTTCTAGCCATGATCATGGCCTGGGTGCTCGTTCTTCACATGATATCCGTGGCCGGAGTGCTGCCGGTGCAATTGACCGGACTGGTCATTTTGACTCTGGGCATCTGGTTGAAATTTCGTAAAAGACAATCGAAAGAGTAGCTGGTTTATACCTGAGACACTAACAAATTCCCCTATCAGTTGTTATAATCGATTGTATGATCAATTGGATTGTTAGTTTATAGTCAAAGGGTTGGATGTTTTTGCAAAAGCTTATTGATTCGTTAACTCCCCCAAAAATGATAGGGCTTCTGCTGCTGTTTATTGCTGTTTTGATAGGATTAAGGCTGCTTTGGCTCGTTTTTTGCATAGAGCCGCCAACACCTTCAGCGAAGCAGGGCGTTCTTGATCTGCGGGGCTTGTCCTTTGACGAGAAGCGTGTTGTAACGTTAAACGGAGAATGGGAATTTTACCCCGGGAAATTCCTGACACCTCAAGCCGCTGAGAGAGAAGAGGGCAGGGAGATTAAGCGATGGATTCAGGTTCCCGGCGCCTGGAAGCAGGCGACCGATACGGGAACCAATACTGGAACAGGAACATATCGGCTGCGGATTTTAATAGATGACCCGCATGTGACTTATGGAATTCGGGTATTGAGCATCCAGACGGCTTCAAGATTATATATTGACGGCAATTTAGCAAGGGAGAATGGCCAACCGGCTGAGGTCCGCTCGCAAAATCATGCGAGAAATATTCCGTTCTCGGAATTTTTTCAGCCAGATGCAAGAGAAATCGAGCTTGTCGTTCATGTGTCCAATTTCGATTATCCCTATGCTGGAGGCATTACCAAGGCAATCAAACTGGGGACGGCGACAGCCGTATCGTTTCAAACGCTTTTAACGCAGGTTATGCAGCTAATGGTGTCCATAGTCATTCTGATGTTTGTATTTTTTAGCGCCATATTGTTTATTATGGGATATCGAAAAAAAACAGTGCTTTTTTTCGCAGTGCTGCTTGTTTGTGCACTGACAGGCATGCTGATGGACGATGACCGGCTGCTTGTGGAATGGTTCCCCATGGATTTAATGTGGGAAGTTAAAATCAGGCTAATAAGCTATATGGGAATTGGTTTAAGCTTGATTTGGTTCGGACATGCGATGTTTGCTTCGGGAACACACACAAGGTTTATGCGCTGGGTCAATGTCTTCGGTGTGGTAGCCATACTGATTGCGATCATTCTTCCGATAGATTTTATAGTTTATCAGCGCAAATTTCTATTGGTTTTCGCACTGATGAATATTGTCATGCTTCCATACTTTGTGATTCGTGCTATTCGGCGAGGAGAGAAGGATGCTTTCATTTTGCTGCTGTCGGCAACTGCCGTCTCGATCAACCAACTGATCGGCGGAATCATCAAAGCTTATTTATGGCAGGAAATGCCCTATTATCCGTTCGATCTGATTATTGCGTTCCTCGGCTTTGCCGCTTTTTGGTTCAATCGTTTTTACCAGAATACGCTGCGGGTGCAAAAGCTGGCTGATGATCTGCAAAAGGCGGACAAGCTGAAGGACGACTTTTTGGCAAATACGTCCCATGAGCTCCGCAATCCTCTGCACGGCATTATTAACATGGCACAGTCGGTTCTGGACCAAGCCAGGGGTAAGCTGGAGCCTAAAAGCGAGGGGCAACTGGAGCTGCTGATCAATGTCAGCCGGAGAATGTCGCTGCTTCTGAACGATTTGCTGGATGTGACCTTGCTGAAGGAACAAAACTTTCGTTTGAATAAGGGACAGGTTAACCTGCATGGGCTGGCATCCGGTGTAACGGATATGCTGCGCTATTTGGCGGAAGGGAAGCGGCTTAAGCTTGTCATTGATATACCGGCGGATTTTCCGCGTGTGGTCGCGGATGAAAATCGGCTGGTGCAGATTCTGTTTAATCTGGTACATAACGCAATCAAGTATACAGAGGAGGGTTTTATTGCCATTTGCTCCGAATTGAAGGACGGTAAAGCGGTGATCCGTATCAAGGATACCGGGATCGGCATGGATGAAGAGACACAGCAGCGGATATTGAAGCCTTATGAACGCGGCGATTCGGGGATGACCGCGACTGGCGGTGGTATCGGGCTTGGTCTCAGCGTTACAAAGCAGCTGGTTGAGCTTCATGGCGGGACCTTGGAAATTCATTCTGTCCCGGGACAAGGATCGGAGTTCGCGTTTACCCTTGAAGTGCAATTCGGCCTTGCGGAGCTGGAAGCGGCGCCGGTGGCCGAAATCGAGGCGGGACGGGGGTCTCGTATGCTCCGGGAGGACGGACGTGACGGGAAGCCTTATCCACTGCCGCAAGCAGCGGATTCTGCACCGGCGGACCTGCAAGCATCTTCGGACAAGTGCAGACCCAAAATATTGGTGGTGGATGATGATCCGGTTAATCTGGGAATCCTCGGCGATATGCTCATTTGGGAGCACTATGACATTACCTCCGCAATAAGCGGCAAGGAAGCGCTGGTCCGGCTTCATCAAGGGCAATGGGATCTGGTGATCTCAGATGTGATGATGCCGCACATGTCCGGGTATGAATTGACGAAGTCAATCCGGCGCCAATTCTCAATTTCCGAGCTTCCGGTCATTCTCCTGACCGCAAGGAATCAGCCGGAAGACGTGCAGGCTGCTTTTGCCGCAGGAGCGAATGACTATGTAACCAAGCCTGTGGGAGCTATGGAGCTGAAGCTGCGCATCCGCGCATGGGTCGATCTGAAGCAATCGGTCGGCGAACGTCTGCGCATGGAGGCCGCTTGGCTGCAAGCGCAAATACAGCCCCATTTTTTACATAATGCGCTTAATACGATCGCTTCCCTCAGTGAGGTGGACACGGATCGAATGGTCGCTCTTCTCAATGAGTTTGGAAATTACCTGCGCCGAAGCTTCGACCCGATCAATATGAACCAGTTGCTGCCGCTTGACTATGAACTGGAGCTGCTGCGATCATATCTGTATATTGAAAAAGAACGCTTTGGCAGCAGAATCAATGTACAGTGGGATATTGCCAAGAGGGTGCACGGCTCTGTGCAGATTCCGCCGTTATCCGTGCAGACCCTGGTTGAGAACGCATTAAAGCATGGGATTCTGCCCAAGAACAACGGGGGAACGGTCATCATTGCCGTAACAGATTGGCCGAACTGGACTGAAATCACGGTTAAGGACGATGGAGTTGGCATGGACGGCAAGCGGCTGCTGGAAATTTTTCAGCCAAGCCCCGATTCAACCGAAGGAGTTGGGCTGAAGAACACCGATAGACGCCTGCGGCAGCTATACGGCAGAGGACTGCAAATCAACAGCAGTCCGGGAAAGGGGACAATGGTTTCTTTCGCGGTCCCTAAGACACCAGAAGAGAGCTAGAGCCGCGATAAGCGGTTTTTTCTCGTGCAACGGGCAGTTGTATCTTTGGTGAGAAAATCGTTACAAGTAATTTGAAAACGGCAAATGAGCAGGAGTTAAAAGGCAGACGATTTAATGCTAAGGGGGGATAAGATGAAGATTGTTGTTGCTGCTGATTCGGACTGTGGGTATATACGAGGGCATGACCGCCATATTTCAGGGAGTTTGATACAGGTGAAAATAAGAGCAAAAGAAATATATATTGTGCGTGACGAGAATGAAATTAATATCGGCTGGATGAGATTCGGATATTTTTGGGATAACACCCCTTTCATGAACATGCTCTGGATCGATGAGCAGCACCGGGGCAAGGGAGCCGGCAGGATGGTTGTCCACTTTTGGGAACATGAAATGAAAAACAACGGCTATAAATTGATGATGACATCTACTCAGGCCAATGAAGAGGCACAGCATTATTACAGGAAGCTGGGATACCGGAACGCTGGATGTTTAATACTCGAAAATGAACCGATGGAGATCATTCTGACCAAAAAACTTTGAAGGATTGTCCGTGTCATCTGTACTTACCCATGCAGGGGTCTGACTGTCATATTCGCGCTGCAGGTGCTTGACTTCATCAATCAGCTCTGGACCGATTGCTGCATTGAACTGTTCATACAAGGGCGTCCACGCGGTTCGCCATTCCTGTAAAGTCCTTTCATCGGGATATATGATCTCCATGCCGGAGGATTCCTGAATGCTGCTCCACTGCTTACGGTTAATATCCGTTGCATTGCGGTTGGCCCATCTTTCTGTTTCCTCCATAGCGCTCTGAATTTGCCGCTGCAGGTCCGGTGGGAGCTCTTCCCAGAACTGCCTGTTCATTAATACACCGTACCCCAGATAACTGTGGTTCGTAACCGTTAAATACTGTTGTACCTCGTAAAGCCGTTTGGAATAGATGTTGGAAATCGTGTTCTCCTCGGCATCCACAGTGCCATTCTCCACATTTCTGTAGATTTGATTGAAGGGCAGCGGATAGGTTGTGGCACCCAGCGAGCGGTATTGCTCCTGAATGACAAGGCTTGGCTGAATGCGCATCTTCCGATTGCGCACATCCTGCGGATGCACGATGGCCGCATTGCTGGAGGTGATCTGGCGGAACCCGTTGCCCCAGAATGCCATGGCGATCATTCCTTGCTGTTCTGCCGACTTTTTCATCTCCTCTCCAATCCTTCCCTGAAAAGCGGCCATCACCGCCTCTTCATTCGGATAAGCGAATGGCAGGTCCATCACCATCCACTCCGGAATGGCCTCGGCAATATTCGAGAAGCTGGGCGCGATCATTTGCACATTGCCGTTGTGCAGTGCTTCCATTTCATCGCTTTCGTTATAGAGGGACGCATTGGGGAACAGCTCCACATGCACCCGATTCCCGGTTTTATTCTCGACGAGATGTTTGAATTTTTCCGCAGCCTGCCCTTTCGGCGTATTCTCTGCAACGGAATAGCTGAATTTAATGACAATATCTTCGTGCAGCCCGGTCTGTTCATCGTCATAAACGAGCGGATCGGCGGGCAAATAGGAATAAAAGCCGATGGCAGCGGCTGTCAGCAGTCCAAACATGACAAAAAGGCCAATGCCCCAAAATGATTTCATGATCTTCATTCCCCCGGTTGCTCAACAGAATGCTTATAGTTTATCATACGCTAAGGGTTTTGTTGCAAACGGTACCAATTACTTTTCAGCTTTGAGGCATTGGGGGGATAATGTGCGCAAAGGACTCCGGATTAAAGGGAAAATTACGATCCTGTCATTTTGCATCGTTCTGTTTGCCCTCAGCATCGGCGGCATTATTCTGACAGGTCATATCGCCTTGCTCAAGGAGGAGGAGCTGGGGCAGCGTCTGCTTGTCACAGCCCGGACGGTGGCGGAAATGCCTGCAGTGGTGGAGGGTCTCACGGAGAAAGGCAAGCGTCCAGTCCTCCAGGATGTTGCCGAACGAATCCGGATTGTCAATAACACAGACTATATTGTTATTATGGACATGAATGCAATCCGCTGGACGCATCCGGCAAACCGGCTGATCGGCACCAAATCCGGCGGCGCCGATGAACGGGCCGCTTTTGCAGAGCATACGTATTTGTCAAAGGCCAAAGGGGAAGAAGGCACCGCGCTGCGCGCGTTTGCGCCCGTGATGAACGAAGAGCGCGAGCAAGTGGGGGTCGTCCTTGCTGGCAAGCTGCTGCCGACACTGGGTACCTTAATTGAAAGCATGCTTGGTGAAATTTATGTAATTTCGCTGCTGACGCTGTTGTTTGGCATATGGGGCTCCTGGCTGCTTGCGAGTCATATCAAGAAACGGATGTTCGAGCTCGAACCGGAAGAGATTGCAAGGCTGCTCGTGGAGCGGACAGCCACCTTTCAGGCGATGCATGAAGGGATTGTGGCGATTGACAGTGAGGAGAAGATCACCATATTTAACGAAAAGGCCAGGGAAATGCTGCGTGTCCAGGGGGATGTGATCGGACGTCCGGTCCGGGAGGTGCTGCCGGATTCCAGGCTTCCGGCCACATTGCAGACGAACCGGCCTCTGTATAATCACACCGATTTTATCGGTCCGGCCCATATTGTAAGCACCCGCGTTCCGATCACGGTCAAAGGCAGGGTGGTCGGTGCGGTATCGATCTTCCAGGACCGGACGGAAGTGACACGAATGGCGGAGGAACTGACCGGTGTCAAAGCGTTTGTAGAAGCGCTGCGGGTACAGAGCCATGAATATATGAACAAGCTTCATACTGTGGGTGGGTTGCTTCAGCTTGGGGATGAACAGCGTGCGCTTACCTATTTGTATGAGGTGGTCGAGCAGCAGGAGGGGCTGCTGCGTTTCGTGAACCAGCGCATTCACGTCGACAGCATCGCCGGTCTTCTGCTCGGGAAGATCAGCCGCGGCAAGGAGCTCGGGATCGGAGTGAGGCTGGACAGTCACAGCTGGCTTGAAGAACTGCCGGCAGGTCTTGACCATCATGACATGGTAGTTGTGCTGGGCAATCTGGTGGAAAATGCGTTTGATGCTCTGCAGGATAAGCAGGGCCCCACAGAGGTGTTTCTGAGCATAGAACAGAATGCGGAGGTCTGCTCTGTGCTGATTGAGGATAACGGCCCCGGCATGAGCCAGGAGACCCGCGCCAGATGGTTTGAGATGGGGTATACGACGAAACAGGGTGAGCATCGGGGGATCGGCATGCACCTTGTGCACAGCATCGTTGATGCGGCTGGCGGGACGATAGCCATGGACTCGGATGAAGGAGAAGGTACGAGCATTATGATTACACTGCCGATGCAGCGGGAGGAGGGCAATGATGGGGAAAAACGAGCCGATGAGCGTCGTCCTGATTGAAGATGATTCGATGGTCCTCGAAATTCACAGGCAGTTTATTGAGAAAGCAGGACCGTATAGAGTCATGGGCACGGCCACAAACGGATTAGACGGTATGGAATTGCTGCGCAGGCTGAAGCCTGAGCTGGCGATTCTCGATATGTACATGCCTGTGCAGGATGGATTGACGACACTCCGCCAGCTGCGTCAGGAGCAGTTGAATATCGATGTGATTGCGATCACGGCGGCGAGCGACCCGGAGACGGTTCGCCGGGTGCTGCAGCTCGGGGCCGTGGATTATATTATGAAGCCTTTTCAATTCGAGCGGGTCAAGCAGGCTTTGGTGCAATACACGGCCAAGCGAAGCAGGCTTGCGGGCGGTGCTTCCCTGTCGCAGCCTGAGCTGGACCGATTGCTTCATGGCCGGGAACGGCCAGAGCCTACTGGGGCGGCTCAGGAGGAACAGGGGCTGCCAAAGGGACTGCAGGTGATGACGCTGCGTCAGATCATCGCTTTTATGGGGGAGCAGAATGGCTCCCGTTCCGCGGAGGAGGTCGCGGAGGGGACAGGCCTGGCACGAGTAACGGCCCGCCGCTATCTGGAGTATTTGCAGAAAAAAGGCGTCCTTTTGCTGGATGTCCAATACGGCGGAGTCGGCAGGCCTGTTAACCGTTATAAACTGGGTGACAAGACAAGGTGAATACATGTCGATAAGAAGCATACGCTTCGGTGCTGAAAACCTGACTTTTTGAACACGCACTTATAGTTTTTTTTCTGTGCAATTAAGAGGTGCAAGTGTTCCAAAAGGGTTCCTCGACGGTTTTTAGCTGGATGTTCTCCTCGAGGGGAGGTTCCATACGTGAAACTGTGCGTCCGTTATTTCTTATTTTTCCTAATAAATCGTAAACGGTTCTGATTTCATCCGGACGGACGACTACTTCTTCCCCATGCTCCCCTTGCACCTTAAAACGCCAAGTTTTTTCTTCCATTGATCCCACTCCTTTGTGTTCATTTCTTTGTGTAATTCCATCATAATCGGGGTAGAGGATCATGTATAATGAAGCTATCTGATAGGGATCCATCATCATAAGTGATGGCGAGCGAAGAGAGGGGGAAGTGCCGGACATGGATATTGGTGTTCTGAAGGTGTTTCGGACGGTTGCCGAGGAAGGGAGTATTTCAAAAGCGGCTCATCGGCTCAATTATGTGCAATCGAATGTGACGGCCAGAATTCAGCAGTTGGAGCAGGAACTGAAGACCCCGCTCGTCTACCGGCACAGCCGTGGTATTACGTTGACCTCTGCAGGTCAAACCCTCCTGGAGTACACGGAAAAAATTTTGAATCTGCTGGAGGAGGCGGAAAAAGCGGTTCAGGATACCCCTGTTCCGAAAGGCTCGATAACGATAGGTTCGGATACGACGGCTGCCGTGCGCCTGCCCGCCATTTTGTCTGCTTATCGCGGCAAATTTCCTGAAGTCGAGGTCCATCTGGAAATCGGACGAAACGAGCAGCTCATCACTGCTGTTCTGCAGTATGCCGTTAACGGGGCCTTTGTGGATGGACCGGTCGGTCATCCGGAAATCGTGCAGGAGCTCGTTATTCACGAGAGCTTGGGCCTCATCATCCCGGAGGCGATGGAATTTCGCGGGCTAACCTCGATTCAGGACATGACTTTGCTGGTCTTGAACGAGGATTGTATCTACAGTCACCGGCTGAAAGAATGGCTGCGGGACGAAGGGTTCCGATTGGCAAAGGTTATGCAGTTCGGGACGATGGAAGGGCTGCTGGGATGTGTGAAAGCGGGCATTGGATTTTCCATTTTGCCTATATCCTATTTTGAGAAGATGAACGTGAAGGACGGCATCCGCTGTTATCCATTTCCGGAACGATACGGAGAAGTCCCGACTGTTTTTATCAGACGGCATGATCTGTATATGACGAGCGCCTTCCAGAAATTTATAGATGAGCTGAAATTGCAGCTTTTGGGGTCGATGCTTTTTTTACCCAATCTGAAATCACAGGAGTAGCGATTTATTTTGAATTTTTTAGGTAGGGGAACGCACGCAGCAGCGGAGAGGACGAAGCAATTCCGGAAAAGCGGAGCGGTCGCCTTTGGCCCGAAGGGTCAACAGCGATTGTAGGAATGCTTCGTTCTCGGAGCGTCTCAAAAGCGTCTCAAAACCTCTAAAATTCATCATATCGCCTGCCATGAGACCTAAATGAACAAAAAGAACAAAACGGCCAAATTATTCACACCAACCAATGTAAGCGGTATCATTTTGTCTATGATATAGATCACAAAAGGGGGTGTGCATTTCATGAGGCTATGGAAAAACCTGTCTGTTCAGGTTCTGACAGCGATTGTTCTGGGGATTATCTTTGGCATTCTGTACCCGCAATTTGCTGACCAGATGAAGATTATCAGTGACATTTTCATTAAAATGATCAAAATGGTCATCGCCCCGATTGTGTTTATGACGATCGTAATCGGCTTCGCCAACATGGGTGACATGAAAAAAATCGGCCGGATTGGCGGCAAGGCCTTGCTGTATTTTGAGATTGTGACGACGCTGGCCATGGCGATCGGTGTTGCCGTCATGTATCTTGTACGGCCCGGCGAGGGTATGAGCACCCAGGGCGTGCAGGCAGAAGCGGTAGCCAAGTTTCAGGAGCAGGCAGCGGAATCAAGCCACGGATTTCTTGATTTTATCGTTGGCATCGTTCCGGACAATGCGATAGGCGCTTTTACAGGAGGGGACATGCTGCCCGTGTTGTTCTTCTCCGTCCTGTTTGGTCTCGCCATGGCAGGCTTGGGTGAGAAAGCAAAGCCGGTTACCCATTTTCTTGAAAGCGCTAACGAAATCTTCTTCCGCATTGTCGCCATGATTATGAAGGTATCTCCATTCGCAGCCTTTGGCGCGATGGCTTATACTATCGGCAAATTTGGTGTAGGCTCCCTGTTCTCGATCGGCAAAATGATGGGTTCGGTCTACATCACGATGTTTTTGTTCATCGTGATCGTGCTCGGTCTGATTGCGCGGATGAACGGGTTCAGCCTGTTCAAGCTGCTGCGATTTATCCGGGAAGAGCTGCTGCTTGTACTGGGAACATCATCCTCCGAATCGGCTCTGCCACGTGTCATGAACAAGCTGGAGAAGTTCGGCTGCTCCAAACCGGTGGTAGGTTTGGTGGTGCCGACAGGATACTCCTTTAATCTGGACGGCACCTCCATTTACTTGTCCATGGCGGCGATGTTCATTGCCCAGGCCTATGGCGTAGAGCTGACCATTACGCAGGTGCTGGTGCTGCTTGGTGTCCTGATGCTGACCTCGAAGGGAGCAGCGGGTGTTACCGGCTCCGGGTTTGTAACGCTGGCTGCGACGCTCGCGGCCATACCGAACAACGTCATTCCGGTCGAAGGCATGGCGCTGCTGCTGGGGGTGGACCGCTTTATGTCTGAAGCGCGTGCGATTACGAATATCGTGGGCAACAGTGTGGCAACGGTCGTCATTGCGAAGAGCGAGAAGGAATTTACCCCGCCGGAGGAGCAGGGGCTGGAGCTCGGGACCGTCCGTTCCCTGCAAGGGGAAAGCACCGATCCGGCTGTATAAGTTTAATCGACCATATCCTATGAAAAGACAGGGAGCCTATTGGCTGTTCCCTGTCTTTATTTTTCCACATCTGTCGAATGAGGCAAGTTCAATGCAGGCACATCAAGAAAATATTGAATAGCCAGTGCGCATGCTCCCAGAATGGGGGATTTTTCTCCGATAGAGGAAATGAGCAGATTTTTATAATGACCCGTTTTTGAAGTCAGTTTCTGTTTAATTTTATGGATTGAATCCGGATAAATGCGCAAAAGCTCGCTATCAACAATGATCGTCTCGGGATTAAAAATATTAATGATATTGTTAATGCCGATAGAGAGAAAATAAATAAATTGTTCCATCGTATCCAGAACCTCCGGGTCCTCGCTGATAACCCAGTTGCTGACCTGCTCGTACGTAACTTGAGGCAGCTGCTTTTGCTGCGCCAAAGCGGCCAGGACAGATGCTTCAGAGGCGTACTTTTCCCAGCAGCCTTTATTTCCGCATTCACAGGGTCTGCCGTCCGGCATAACGATCATATGGCCGATTTCACCAGCAAATCCATCATGGCCACGATAAAATTTGTTGTTTATGATCATCCCGAGACCGATGCCCGAATAGAGTGTGAGGGATAGGAGACTGTCCGCTTCATGATGACAAAATACACTTTCGGCAAAAGAACTCAGGTTTGCATTGTTTTCAAGATGGACATCAATGCCAACGGCCTTTTCCAAATCGTTTTTCAACGTTACGCTGCTCCAGCCCAGACGGGGAATATAATGAATTTCTTCATTCGAAGAGACCAGGCCGTGAACTGCTACTACTATACCTACGATGCCATACCTGCTATCAGAATAATCTTGAACGTATTTAGAAATATGCTGGGTTAGAAGCGGCAGAATTTCATGATATTCGGTAGTGTCAACATGGATGGTAGTAAAAGATAGCGAATTACCTAACAAATCAGTAACAAGGAATGAAATATGCCCTGCATCGAGATCGATTGCCAGTGCATAACCTGTCTTAGCATTAATAGAGAGCATAATAGGTCTGCGCCCGACGGAGTTATGCTCCAGCTGCTGCTCTACGATAAGTTCTTCGTCTAACAGATCGGCAACCTGCACGGAAATAGTGGCACGTGTCAAGGCTGTCAGTTTTGAAAGATCCGCCCTTGAGATCATTCCTTCCTTAGCAATTTCTTTAATTATAAGTGATCGGTTAATTTTTTTTATATAAGAAGCATCGCCTGTAATCATCTAATTCCTCCAGTTTGTAAACAGTTATACATATTCCATCTTCCAGTATAACACTTAAACTATTGAAAAACTTGCCTTATAAAATAAACGATTGACACGACAAAAATAACTTGCTAATGTTATCTTAATCATTAATTTGTTTATTGAACTAATTAATTATGTAAGGGATTACATCAAGTAAAAATTCAGAGAAGGAGGGGTGGAATTTGAAGTCATTTATGGAGCCTGATTTTCTTTTGAATACAGCAACCGCTTTTGAACTGTTTGAAAATAAAGTGAGGCAGCTGCCGATTTTCGATTTTCATTGTCATCTGGATCCTAAAGAAATTTGGGAAAACAAACCATACTCTAATCTCACTCAGTTATGGCTAGGGGGAGATCATTATAAGTGGCGGGCTATGAGAATGAATGGAATCGGTGAAAGGTTTATTTCCGGAGAAGCAGAAGACTGGGAGAAATTCCAGGCCTGGGCGGAGACCGTTCCCCATTTGGTTGGCAACCCGCTGTATCACTGGACGCATCTGGAGCTTAGAAGATTTTTCGGGATTGAGAAGGTGTTAGGCCCAGCTACCGCTCGCGAAATTTGGGAGGAATGCAACGACAAGCTGCAGCAGGCGGGATTTACACCAAGAGCCTTCATTGAAAAAGCGAATGTAAAGTTCATTGGCACAACGGATGATCCGCTGTCCCAGCTTGAATTCCACAAACTTTTGAACGAAGATGCATCTTTCGAGCCCGTTATCGCTCCTACCTTCCGCCCGGATAAAGCGCTTCATATTGATGATCCGGCATTCGAGTCATGGATAGATCGTTTGCATTTCGTCACCGGGTATCCAATTGAACATGTAAGGGATCTGGTAGCCGCCTTGAAGCAACGGATTGATTATTTTCATGAACATGGGGCGCGCGCATCGGACCATGATATCCAGAAGCTTCATTTTATCGACGTGCCATTGGAAGCAGCGGAGAGAGTTTTCACAAAAAGGTTGAGTGGTCATCAACCGCTCGATGAGGAGGAAATATCGATTTACCGTTCCTGTCTTCTCAAAGAGTTGGGTAAATTGTACGCTGAGAAAAAATGGGTCATGCAGCTTCACATGGGGGCCATGAGAAACAATAATACAAAAATGAAAACGCTTCTCGGTGCGGATGCAGGCTTTGATTCCATTGGCGAGTCTAACTTTGCAGAGGGGCTTTCCCGTTACCTGGATGCCCTTGACCGGGAGGATGCTCTCCCGAGAACCGTTCTATTTAACCTGAATCCCAAAGATAATGCCATTCTGGCCGGCATGATGGGGAACTATTATGAGGAAGGGGTTCCCGGAAAAATACAGTTTGGTTCCGGATGGTGGTTTAATGACCACATTGACGGAATGGAAAAACAAATGAAGGATTTGGCGAATACGGGTCTGCTGAGCCATTTCATAGGTATGCTTACGGATTCCCGGAGTTTTCTCTCATATGCCCGTCATGAATATTTCCGCCGTATCCTGTGCAATCTGCTGGGTGAGTGGGTAGAACAGGGACTGGTTCCAAACGACATGGACCAAATTGGGCGATTGGCGCAAAACGTTAGTTATTATAATGCCCGTCAATTTTTCCTCCAAAGATAACGCAATTATTGAACAAGGGGTGCTGTATATGCTGTATCCGATTATGACTGAAACGCGCAGCTTGCTTGATCTGAATGGAGTGTGGAGCTTCAAGCTGGATCAAGGCACAGGTTTTACAGAAAAATGGTATAAGTCCAGGTTAAAAGATACGATTCCTATGGCGGTTCCTTCCTCATTTAATGACATTGGTGTAACCGCTGTCATTCGGGATCATGTAGGCTGGGTATGGTACGAAAGAGAATTTACATTGCCCGGTGTCATGCTGAACGAACGGATCGTATTAAGATTTGGATCAGCTACGCATACGGCCAAGGTATATGTAAACGGTGAATTGGTTGTCGAGCACAAAGGGGGATTCCTGCCCTTCGAAGCTGTTCTTAATGATTATATTCAAGCCGGGCCAAACAGATTGACTGTGGCCGTTAATAACATTGTTGATTATTCGACACTGCCTGTAGGGCTTTATACGGAAATTGAGCTTTCAGGAGGCGGCAAAAAGCTAAAAAACCGGCCCAATTTCGATTTCTTCAATTATGCAGGAATTCAGCGCCCAGTGAAGATTTACACTACACCTCAAACATTTATTCAAGATGTCACAATTGTCACGGATATAGACGGTAATTCAGGTGTTGTGAATTATATTGTAGATGTTGCAGGCTCTGCACACGTTCGTGTAACCGTGGTTGATGAAGATGGTCAGGCGGTTGCTGCAGCCGATGGCGCGAAAGGTACTATAAGGATCTCCGATGTACGGTTATGGCAGCCTTTGAACGCTTATTTATATACACTGAAAATCGAGCTTGTTCAGGATAACAGCTTGATCGACGTGTATGAACAACCCTTTGGCGTAAGAACTGTGGAAGTTAAGAACGGCCAGTTCCTCATTAATAATAAACCGTTCTATTTTAAAGGATTCGGCAAGCATGAAGACACGCCTATTCACGGCAGGGGGATGGATGAAGCTTCCAATATCATGGACTTTAACCTGATGAAATGGACGGGAGCTAATTCCTTCCGTACCGCTCATTATCCCTATGCGGAAGAGACCATGCGTCTCGCCGATCGGGAAGGGTTTGTAGTCATCGACGAAACTTCCGCTGTAGGTCTGGACCTGAATTTTCTGGTCATGTTAGCCGGTGGTGAGAAGAAAAATACTTGGCAAGAAGTGCAGACTTTTGAGCATCATAAGCAGGTTATTAAGGAATTAGTCAGACGTGACAAAAATCATCCTTGTGTAGTGATGTGGAATGTAGCCAATGAGCCGGCTTCTTATGAAGAAGGCGCCTATGAATACTTCAAACCGCTTATTGAACTGATGAGGGAAGCGGATCCGCAAAAACGTCCGGTTACCCTGGTCACTCATGTTGAGGCTTCGCCGAAGGCGGATAAAATTGCAGATTTGGTGGATGTGCTTGCGTTCAATCGTTATTACGGCTGGTATATTGACGGAGGAGATCTGGAATCAGCGCAGGTTAAATTGCGCGAGGAACTTAACAGCTGGTTGCAGCGTTGTCCTGGCAAGCCAATCATGATGACTGAATACGGAGCCGATACGGTAGCAGGACTCCATGATGTGGAGCCAATCATGTTCACAGAAGAATACCAAGTGGAGTTTTACAGAACAAACCATGAAGTGTTTGATGAAATTGATCATTTCGTAGGGGAACAGGTATGGAATTTTGCTGATTTTGCTACAAGCCAGGGAATCATTCGTGTGCAGGGGAATAAAAAAGGGATCTTTACCCGGGATCGCAAACCGAAAGCGGCTGCCCATGAATTAAGGAAACGATGGACCCAAATCCCTGATTTCGGCTATAAAAAGAGTGAGTAAAATTTTAGATTATTGAACTTATTAAATATACAGTGAGATGTCTACACTTATTTTTCCGGGGGGACAAACATGAGTACTGAGAAAAGCCTCGAAAACTTGAATATTGAGCAATCTGGTGCAAAGATCAGAAAGTTTGGGCTCAGAGACAAAATCGGGTATCTCTTAGGAGATTTAGGCAACGACTTTTTCTTTATGCTCGTAGGATCGTATTTGATGGTATTCTATACGGACATTATGGGAATCAGCCCGGTTGCTGTAGGGGTTCTGTTTATGGTTGCAAGGCTGTGGGATGCACTCGCCGACATTTCATGGGGCAGATTTATTGATACAAGAAAACCGGGCAAACACGGGAAGTTCCGGCCCTGGATTTTCAGAATGTCATTTCCGCTGGTCATAAGCGGGGTATTAATGTTTATTCATATTCCCGGAATGTCAGACGGCTTTTATCTTGCTTATGCCTATGTCACGTATATTGTATGGGGCACTTTGTACAGCACTGTCAATATTCCGTACGGATCCATGGCATCCGTCATCACTGGCAATCCTGTTGAACGTACGACCTTATCTACGTTCCGTACGCTGGGAGCGACCATCGCTCAATTGTTTATCAACGCAATTGCCCCTTTAATTGTCTTTGTAGACAACAAGTTAGATGCAAACCGGATATTACTTGCTGCCATTCTTTTCGCCATTTTGTCCTTGACTTCTTATATCGGATGTTTCCGATTATCTACAGAGCGGATTACGTCCAACAATTCAAGTATCAAGACACAGTCCTCTATGTCTGCAACGCTAAAAGGATTGGTGAAAAACAAGCCTTTGATTTCAATTTTGGTTGCTTCGTTAATATTCATGGTATTTCTGATCTTAATTTCAACTGCCAACGTATATTTGTTCAAAGACTATTTTGGTAGCGCTTCAGCATTAAGTCTGGTGGGCGTTATGCAGGTGGCGACCGTACTCATAGCCATTCCGTTAGCAAAGCCTCTTGTTGCGAGATTTGGCAAGAAAGAGGTTACCTCTGCCGGTTTGCTTCTGACTGTCATGGTATACGGCATCCTGTACTTTTTACCGGATCTTACAGCAACTCAATTTGTGAGTGTCTCAGCTATCGGCATGTTTGGATACGCTTTCTTTAATTTGATGATCTGGGCTTTTGTAACGGACATTATTGATTATCATGAGTCTTTAACAGGTTTGAGGGAAGACGGGACCATCTATTCTGTTTACTCATTTTCCCGCAAGGTTGGTCAAGCGGTTGCCGGCGGAGTTGGCGGCTTCGCCATCGGTCTTGTAGGCTACAATGTTAATCTTGAAGTCCAGGATCAGAAAACACTGGATGGAATCCATATGCTGGGTACACTGGCGCCAGCGATTATTGTACTGGTTGTATTTTTAATTATTGCTCTCATTTATCCGTTAAGCAAAAATCGAACTCTTCAGCTTGCCGAGGATTTGAAGAGAAAAAGAAACGGTTAAGTTATGAGAGAATGGCTACAAAGCTTCTATATTTAGTGGGGGCACAGTAGTTTGCAGATCTTAGCGCAGTAGTCATACCGCCTAAGATCTTTTTTATTTTTCCAAATCATAATTTGTATTGATAGGGTTTGTTATAATTTTCTAAAACGCGCGGACCCGACGAAGGAGCCGCGCAGTACGCCGGAGAGGTTGCTGCCGCTATTCGATGAATGGGATGAGTTGGCGGGTTGAAGGGAGCAAGGCAGGCTTTCGCCTGCTTTTTTTGCAAAAATAGAATGTAAGCGCTTGACGGGAGGGGCGCTTCATGAGAAAATGTACGCGCGTACATTCAAACTTAAAGGATTGATGAACATCGTAAGAAGAATCGAAGTGGCTGAGCTGGCCGGTGTCTCGGAGGCTACGGTATCCCGCGTCCTTAACGGAGTTGGCCCCATCAAGGAGGAGACAAGGCAGCGTGTTCTTGAGGCGGCAGAAAGGCTGGGCTATACACCGAACGCCATGGCCCGCAGCCTGGCTCGCAGACGGAGTGGTAACCTGGGGGTAGTGATGCCGTATTTGCCCAAGGCACGTCTGTTTTCCACCCATTATTTTTCCGAAATTTTGAGCGGGATTGGAAGCAGGGCGAGGGAGGAGGGCTATGATCTCCTGATCATATTTCGTGACCCGGATGGTGCAACCGATGTCGAAGGGCTGTTCCGCATGCAGAAGATCGATGCTTGCCTCATTCTGGGAGCAAAAGAGGAAGCAGGGGAGCGGGAAACGCTGCACCGCATGCAGGAGAAGGGATATCCGTTCTGCCTGATCAACCAGCATTTTGCGGGCGAATCCTTTAACGAGGTGGATGCGGATCATACGGAGGGCAGCTATCAGGCAGTCCGCCATTTGCTGGAACAGGGCTTCCGGCGCATCGCTTTTGTGAACGGCCCGGAGGCCTACTCGAACAGCCGTGACCGCAGGGCAGGCTACGAGCGTGCGCTGCGGGAAGCGGACATGTTGGTTGAGCCGGATTTGCTGTTTGCGGGCAATTTCAGCAGAACCAGCGGATTGAGGGTCGCGGAGGAGCTCGCGGGCTGCCTGGATAGCATCGACAGCATCTTTGCGGCCAATGACCGTATGGCCATCGGCATTCAGCAGGGCTTGCGGTTGGCCGGGGTTTTGCCGGAGCATATGCCTGCCATCGTGGGCTATGACGACTCGGATGCGGCGGAAATGACTTCCCCGGGACTAAGCAGCGTAAGAGTTCCATTTTATGAGCTTGGGGAAAGGGCGGCGGCACGAGTGCTTCGTCTGCTGGAGGAGCCGGAGAAGGCTGAGGGGAACAGTCCTTTTAAAGTCAAGCTCCCCGTGGAGCTGGTAGTCCGTGCTTCTTCCACCAAAAAGCTGCCGAAAGACTAAGTAGATGAAAAGGAGGACTTTCATGCAACAACTCCGTATCGGAATGATCGGCTACAAGTTTATGGGCAAAGCCCACAGCAATGCTTACCGCAGTCTGCCCATGTTTTTTCCGCAGGCGGTGAAACCGGAAATGTCAGTGATTTGCGGCCGCAATGAAGAGGCGGTCAAGCAGGCGGCGCAGCAGCTGGGATGGCTGTCGAGCAGCACGGACTGGAAAGAGCTTGTTGCGCGTGAGGACATCGATCTGATCGATATCAATGCGCCAAGTGACGCTCATAAGGAAATTGCGATCATGGCGGCGCAGGCGGGCAAGCATATTTTCTGTGAAAAGCCGCTTGCGCTCTCGCTGAAGGATGCCCGTGAAATGCTTGATGCGGCTGAAGAGGCGGGGGTCAAGCATATGGTCGGCTTTAACTACCGCTTCTCCCCTGCGGTCCGGTTGGCGAAGAGGCTGATCGACAGCGGCCGTCTCGGCAAAATCTATCATTTCCGCGCCTGGTTCCTGCAGGACTGGATCATGAACCCTGATTTTCCGCTCGTATGGCGGCTGCAAAAGGACGTAGCAGGCTCCGGCTCCCATGGCGACCTGGGCGCGCATCTGATCGATCTGGCGCATTTCCTCGTCGGCGGTATGGACGAAGTGATCGGCATGAGCGAGACCTTTATCAAGGAGCGTCCGCTGGCCGCCGAAATGACGGGCTTGAGCGCCAAGGGAAACACGGCATCCGATGCTCCAAGAGGGAAAGTCACTGTGGATGATGCGACTCTTTTTCTGGCCCGGTTTGAAAACGGCGCGCTCGGCAGCTTTGAGGCGACCCGTTTTGCTGCTGGCCATCGGTCCACGAATGCATTTGAGATCAACGGCAGCCTTGGCAGCGTGAAATTTGATTTCGAGCGCATGAATGAGCTGGAGGTTTATTTCTCTTCAGACGATGAGGACGTTCAGGGCTTCCGCAGAGTGCTGGCCACCGATCCGGCCCATGACTATGCCGAGGCCTGGTGGCCGCCGGGCCATACGATCGGCTTTGAGCATACGTTCATCCATGAAGTACTGGAGCTGTCATCCGCGATTGCCGAGGGCCGCCAGCCTGAGCCAAGCTTCCATGATGGGGTGCGCTGTCAGGCGGTGCTGGAAGCGGTGGAGCGTTCCATCGGCGAGCGGCGGTGGGTTAAAATCAGCGAAATGTAAGCGTTATCCGTAAACAATTTGAACTCTGGAGGGTTTAGGATGAAAAAGGCGTTAATCGTATGGGGCGGATGGGATGGGCATCAGCCAGAGCAGGTTGCTGCTATATTCGCAGACATGCTGCGGCAGGAGCAGTTTGAGGTGGAAGTTGCTGATACGCTACAGGCTTATGCGGATGCGGAAAAATTGCTGGGACTGGACCTGATCGTTCCGGTCTGGACGATGGGAGAGATCGAACAGGAACTGGTGAATAACGTTTCGGCTGCGGTTCAAAACGGAACGGGTCTCGCAGGCTGCCATGGGGGCATGTGCGACGCCTTCCGCAAAAATGTGGATTGGCAGTTCATGACCGGTGGACAGTGGGTGGCTCATCCCGGGAATGACGGTGTGGAGTACACCGTCGAGATCAAGCCGGGCTCCAGTCCGCTTGTGGCGGGACTCCAGAATTTTACCGTCCGGTCGGAGCAGTATTATCTGCATGTGGATCCGGCGGTCGAAGTGCTGGCTACGACCCGCTTTCCGGTAGCCGATGGCCCGCACCGCACGAACAAGGCGGTGGATATGCCTGTCGCGTGGACGAAATATTGGGGAGCAGGCCGCGTCTATTACAACTCGCTTGGCCATCAGGCCAATATTGTTGAAATGCCGCAGGTGAAGGAAATGATACGCCGGGGCTTTCTGTGGACGGCGGCAGGCAAAGAGCAGTCGGCCGTTTTTGCCGCCGCCGGGAACAGCGGCATCTATACGGGGATGGGAGACAGCTAATAGGCAGGAAAGGGGAAACAATATGCATAAAGTGAAGGTTGGAGTCATCGGCTGCGGGAAAATCAGCAGCATTTACATGGAGAATTGCCACAAATTCGAGGTACTCGAATTGATTGCCTGTGCGGATCTTGATCAGGAACGGGCGAAGGAGCAGGCTGCCAGATATGATATCCCGCGTGTATATACCACTGACGAGCTGCTGGCTGATCCGGATGTTGAACTGGTCATCAATCTGACGATTCCGGCGGTACATGCGGACATCAGCCTGCGAGCACTGGAGGCGGGCAAGCATGTCTATGTGGAGAAACCGCTGGTGATCAGCCGCGAGGACGGGCGCCGGGTGCTGGAGACGGCCGCGGCCAAAGGCCTGCTGGTTGGCTGCGCCCCTGAGACCTTTATGGGGGCAGGCATCCAGACAGCGCTGAAACTGCTGGAGGATGGAGTGATCGGGAAGCCGGTGGCAGCAACTGCGTTTATGATGTCGGGAGGACATGAATCCTGGCATCCGGACCCTGAATTTTATTATGCGGCCGGCGGCGGCCCGATGTTCGATATGGGCCCGTATTATCTGACCGCATTGGTACAACTGCTCGGCCCGATCCGCAAAATTTCCGGCATGACCGGAAGGGCCTGGGATGAACGCACGATTACAAGCGAGAAAAAATACGGTCAAAAGATCCGCGTGGATATTCCCACACATGTAGCCGGTCTGCTGGAATTTGAAGAAGGGGCGATCGGGACGCTGATCACAAGCTTTGATATTTCCGGAGGCAGTACCCTGCCAAGGATGGAGATTTACGGCACGGAAGGAACGATGCTGGTTCCTGATCCGAACACGTTCGGCGGGCCGGTCACGTTCCGCAGAAAAGGGGATCAGGATTGGACAGAGCAGCCGCTTCTGCCTGGTTATGACCAGAATACGCGCGGTATTGGTCCAGCCGACATGGCGTATGCGATCAACAGCGGCCGCCCGCACAGGGCGAGTGGTGAGCTTGCCTATCATGTGCTTGAAGCCATGTGGGCGTTCCACGATTCGGCGGAGCAGGGGAGCTTCTACGAAATGCAAAGCACCTGCACACGTCCTTCCGCCCTCCCGCAAGGCCTGGCTCCTTATACTTTAGATCATTAATAAATTTCACACGCTGATTCCGTCTGGCCAAGCCCCCGCAAGGGGGCTTTTTGGTGTACTTGCATTTATTTATCTGGCTGGCTTGGAAGCTTCCACAATTAAAAACCAGGGCTCCGTCATCAGCTTTTCATACGACGGAACCCACTCTGTCCTGTTCTTGAACTCCGGCACCGGCTGCGGTTCAAGCAACTGCTCCAGCATGAAGAAGGAGGTGGTGGTATTGATAATTTCCTGCAGCGGACGGCGGAAGAAGGGCACTTCAACATTGCCTGCCTCTGTTTTGTCCCAGGTATCCGCCAATAGCTCACGCGCGAAATAATCCGGTCTCTGAAACTTTGTGAAATCCATAAATGGGTGATGAACCGAGTAGATCAGCCTTCCTCCCGGCTTTAACACCCGCTGCAATTCTTTAAAGGTCTCTTCCCAGTCTTCTATATAATGAAGCGTAAGTGAGCTGAGAATCAGGTCGAAGTATTCACTCTCAAAAGGAAGAGGTTCGCTCAAATCCAGATTCCGCACCTCTGCTCGGCCTACGGTTCTGCGTATGACGGCAGCGCACATTTCTGGACTCATATCAACCGCTGTAACATCTGCGCCCCGCTTGAGCAGCTGGTCCGTATACCAGCCGGCGGCGCAGCCCGCATCCAGCACGGTGCGTCCTTTTAAATCTTCGGGCAACAGATTTATCATGGCTGGCCGCTCGTAATAGGCGTTAAACGGGCTGTCAGTATCCAGATGTTTTTCATAGTCGGCAGCAAGCCTGCCATAGGCCTCTCTTAATCTTTCTTTCAAACCGTTCCCCCCATTCTCTTCCTGTTACTGGAATCAAAGTTAGTATACATTTTACTGAGTGCTGAAGGAAAAAAGAATTTTTTTTGAAAAAATCGAACGAAAATCAAACATCCTGCCAATATATAGTGTAAGTCACAAAAGGAGGATGGGGATGAGTCACCCGGAGGAATACGGCAGGCTGGTTCAGCTTAGTCTTGAGGGCAGTAGGGAGGCATTCAGTGCGCTTTATGAAGCAACTATTCAGGATGTGTACAAGACCGTTCATTATTTGACGGAGGAAAAAACAGATGTTGACGATATCGTGCAGGAGATCTATATCCAGGTACACAAGTCGCTGAAAAGGTACGATGCGTCCAAGCCTTTCAGACCCTGGCTAACAGGCCTCGCCATACGGCAGATCCACGCATACCGCAAAAAGAGATGGATGCGACTCAGGATTGGCATCAAAGCACTGAATTATACGTCGGAGAAGGAAGAAGATTTTTCATCACAGATCGTCGAGAAAATTTCGAATCGCTCATTGCTGGCGGCTGTGAACCAACTGCCCTTTAAGCAAAAGCAGGCCGTAGTTTTGCATTATTTGAACGAGTACTCGCAGGAGGAAATCGCTGAAATCCTGGATATTCCGGTCGGGACGGTGAAGTCTCGCATTCATGCGGCACTGCAGAAGCTTCGGCAGCGGTACGAGCGACGTATGCTTATTCCGGGAAAGGTGGAGGAATTTCATGGATCTTAATCAGAAGTTAAAAAAGGCTTTTATTGAAGAATCCGAGGATTTGAATGCATCGCCGCAACTGAAACGAAAAGTATTGAACAACATTTATAAGCAAACAGCAGGAAGTCAAATGAAGAAAAAAATAGTAATGAGCAGTATTTTGGCAGCTGCGTTATTGATTCCTGCAGGGGTATTTGCCGGATATTCTTATCTAGTGGACGGCATCTACGGTTCCAAGGAAGCCCTCGTTAAAGCCGGAGGAACGGAGCAGCAATACGAAAAGCTTGAAACCAAGCTGGAGAGAGCCAAACAAGTATTAAACGAACGGGAGTTCACGGAGTTTATGTCCCTTAATAAGCAATTGGCGGATTATAACCTTCGAATTGCCGACGCACAAGGAACTGTGCATCCGGAACGGCTCACGAAGGAAGAACAGCAAAATTATGATCAGCTGCTGAAAAAGCTTGAGCCTTATTTTGAAAAGCTGAATGGGACGAAGGAAGTTGGGATATCCGCCGAAGCGGGTGATTTGATCATGGATTAAGCCGATGAAGGCTGCCGCGTAAAGTAATTTATCATTTAAAATAAATAGATATGCCCCCAGAACATTGAGGGCATACCTTATGAGCATTCAGAAGACTGCTGGACTATGCTTCCACTGCTACAGCATGCCCCATAACCACCTTCACTTGGTGCACACCGCCATCGCCCACCGGAGGAATAACATCCCCGTCAAGGACCTTGTCGTCCAGCATAACCGATGCGATTCCTTTGCTGACCTTATCCGGATTGGAGACATGAATCACGAAAGTATCGCCCCGGTACACTCGGGTAATGGTAAATTCCTCCCAAGACGACGGAATGCATGGATCGATCTTCAACCCGTCGAATTGGGGTTGAATGCCAAGAATCGACTGGGTGATGGCTACAAAATTCCAGGCTGCGGTTCCTGTCAACCAGCTGTTTTTGGCCTCTCCTTCCCGGACGGCATCCTTGCCGGCAATTATCTGGGAATATACATACGGCTCCGTGCGATGGATATCGCTGATTTCCTCCAGATATGCAGGAGCGATCTTGCTGTACAGCTCGAAAGCACGGTCGCCGCGTCCGATCATCGTCTCCGCCATCATGATCCACGGGTTGTTATGGCAGAAGATACCCGCATTTTCCTTGTATCCTGGCGGATAAGAAGAAATCTCGCCCAGATTCAGGTAATACTTGGAGTAGGGCGGGTTTTGCAGTACAATGCCGTATTTGGTTTCCAGCCTGTCGGCGACCGCATCCAGCGCTTTGACAGCAAGACCTTCCTCCACGCCGATTCCGGCCATTACGCAGAAGCCCTGGGGTTCGATAAAAATTTGTCCTTCCTCGTTCTCCTTGCTGCCCACCTTGTTCCCATAATGATCGTAAGCCCGCAGAAACCACTCTCCGTCAAAACCGTGCTCCAGCGTAACCGCACGCATCCGGTCAATATGGGTCTGCACAGCCTCCGCTTCTTCCACAAGTCCCCGGCGTTGGCACAGCTCGATAAAATCCGGTCCGGTGTAAACGAACAGACCTGCGATAAATACGGATTCAGCTACACGACCTTCAATGTTTTGCGTCGTCTGGTATGACTCATCGGGTATGGTGGAAAAGCAGTTCAAATTCAGACAATCATTCCAGTCCGCCCGTCCGATCAGAGGAAGGCCATGCGGTCCGAGATTTTCCACAACATGGTAGAATGAGCGTTTCAAATGCTCAAACAGTGTAGCTGTATTATCTGGGTTGCAGTCGAAAGGAACCTGCTCATCCAGAATACCAAAATCGCCCGTCTCCTTGATATAAGCGGCCGTACCGAGGATGAGCCACAGTGGATCATCATTAAAGCCGCCGCCGACCTCATGATTCCCCTTCTTCGTAAGCGGCTGGTACTGGTGGTAGGCTCCGCCGTTTTCGAACTGGGTCGAAGCGATGTCCAGAATGCGCTCGCGTGCCCGTTCGGGGATCTGGTGCACGAAGCCTAGCAGGTCCTGATTGGAATCCCGAAAGCCCATGCCACGTCCGATGCCGGATTCGAAATAGGAGGCCGAACGTGACATGTTAAATGTCACCATGCATTGATACGGGTTCCAAATGTTGACCATACGGTTCAACTTCTCTTCATGGCTCTGCAGGGTGTACTTGGAAAGAAGACCGTCCCAGTAAGCGGCAAGCTCGGCCAGTGCCTGTTCGACATCGCTCTCATCGCTGAAGCGTTTGATCATAGCCACAGCCGGTGCCTTGTTAATAACGCCGGGAGATTCCCATTTATCATTTTCGGCATTCTCCACATAACCGAGAATGAAATTGTAACTGGCTGACTCGCCAGGCCGCAGCGAAATCTCCAGGCAGTGCGATCCGACCGGGGACCAGCCGCTGGCGAGAGAGTTGGAAGGCTGTCCGGCAGTCACAGTTTGCGGGGCTTCAAGCCCGTTATACAAACCGAGAAATGATTCGCGGTCCGTATCAAATCCGGCCATCGGTGCGTTCACCGAGAAGAAGGCATAATGATTTCGCCGCTCGCGGTACTCTGTTTTATGGTAGATGACCGAGTCCTTTACTTCCACTTCCCCGGTGCTGAGATTGCGCTGGAAGTTGGTCATATCGTCATACGCGTTCCAAAGACAAAATTCAACGAAAGAGAACAGCTTCACCTGCTTTACAGCATCGGAAGTATTGCTGACCGTTACCTGATGCACCTCGCCGTTAAAGCCAAGCGGCACCAGCGCCAACTGGTTGACGCGGATTCCGCCGCGCTCGCCGGTAATGGACGTATAACCGAGACCATGCCTGCATTCGTAATGGTCAAGCTCCTTCTTGACCGGCATCCAGCCCGGTGTCCAGAAATCGCCCTGATCATAAAGGTAGAAATAACGTCCGCCGTTGTCTACAGGAATATTGTTATAACGGTAACGGGTCAGTCTCCGCAGACGTGCGTCCCGGTAAAAAGCATAACCGCCGGAGGTGTTGGACATCAGTCCGAAAAATTGTTCATTGCCAAGATAGTTAATCCAGGGATAAGGCGTTTGCGGGGTGGTAATGACATATTCTCTATTTTTGTCGTCAAAAAAACCGTACTGCACTGGTCACAGCCCCTTTCATTTTGTGAAATCGTTCTCTTGAATATCTTCTTTCTGCCCCGGTTAATTCCTTCCGCATCCGCTCACGATCTGAATTTCCTTAACCAAGTTCCTAAAATTACATACCCAATTCAGCGCCGCCGCTTGCTCTTCGGGTTGCTACTCGTATGGTGAAAAAGGTAAGATTTAGTTAACTCATATCGGAGGGCAGGGAATCACTATGAACACACGCTCATTTACAGGCACTTTATATGATCATATCACCGCAGTCCTGCTGGAGTCATGGTCGCTGCAGACCAGTTCAAAGTGGAAAGCGGACAATCCGGCGCTGGGCCAGTGCGGTGTAACCGCATTGGTCGTGCAGGACCACCTCGGAGGGGACATCCTGAAGACGATGACGGAACGTGGCTGGCATTACTACAACCGCATCAACAATGACGTCTATGACTTCACCGCAACGCAATTTGCCGGAGACATTGAATATTTGCATGTGCTCTCTTCCAGAGCCGACGCGTTCAGCGATACCAATCAGGAGCAGTATGAGGCGTTAAGCTGCAAAATGGCGGAGCTATTGAACGGGCAGAAATAAGCGGCCCTCGAAATCTCTTATGCAAAGGGTGGACACCTATTGGTACAGAGTGAAGAAGGAATTGTCGTGAAAAGGAGCTGTGTGAATGCTATCGAGGCTGATTCGGGCACTGCCCAGAGACTGGCTTGTCTGGATGTATAAAGCAGTACCTTTCAAGAGACTCAAAGACTACGCTGTACACCGAACCCAGGCAAAATTTTTGATGTCTGTGCTAGGTGTCATAACGGACAGCACCGGTAGAGTCATGCTGCTTAAGCATACGTACCGCGAGCAGCCGTGGGGCATTCCAGGGGGCTGGATGGAAGAGGAGAAGCCGGAGGAGGCCATGGCAAGAGAAATCCGGGAAGAAACAGGACTGAGTGTCAAGCGGTTAAGACTTGCTAAAGCCATATACGGGGAGAAGCCCGCCAGGGTGGATCTTATTTACAGAGGAGAAATCAGCGGGAAAGGCTTCAAGTCCAACAGTGAAATATCGGATATGCTGCTGTGCAGACCGGGGGAGTGGCCGGAGGGATTGCCAGAGGATCAGAAAAAATTGATCACAGAACTGCTGAGGGAAGAAAGGTGAGTCCCTTCAAATTATTGATCAGCAGGAAAGCAGGTGGCAGGTTTGTATCTCAAAAGTGTGGAGCTGCTCAGGGACAGAATTCATTCGACGGCGGACTACCCTTTTCATTTGCCGGGGACCAATGCTGGATGAATTGTTCTGGGATGATGAGGAACTAAATTGAATACATATTTCTTTTTGAGTAAGGAGTGATAGGTTGGTTTTGCCGATTATGCTGACGGTCCTCGTTGTGTTGAATCTGGCGTTGATTGTGCGCAGGCTACAGGTGCGGAAGCGTGCAGGCGAGATTCTGTTTCGCGGCAGGACGGAGAAAATGCACTGGATTTTATGGGCGGATTTGATTGTGGGTATTATTTATTTTGTGATCTCGGAAGAAAACGGCGGCGGCAGAGGCTTCCTTCCGGCTATCGCGATTGCGCTCCTGATTCCTTGGCTTAATCGCTTTGAGTACGGCCCAAATGGCCTCGCACTAGCTTTGAAATTCGTGCCGAAAAAAGACATCATTCATATCAAACCGATAGAAGACAGCAACGAATTGGATGTCATCATCACAGAGGGCGACGATTATTTCCGGCTGGTGCCTGAACGTAAATACCGCAGTGTTGAACTGCAAAACATGCTCCAGCCTCAAAAGGAGAGAGCGCCATTTCTTAATATTTACATAGGAATAAAATATAAGGAGGACATGTCCAACCAGGCTGATATTGAACGAATGAGCGCTTTTCTTGAGGCCGCGGGGGCGCGGACTTATTGTACGGTCAGAGATATGGAAGCCTGGGGGAGAAACCATGTGCCTCCAGCTTTACTTATGGAGGAAAGCCTGAAGCAAATAGACCGGTGTGATCTGGTGCTGATTGAGCTGTCGGAAAAAGGAGTAGGCCTCGGCATCGAAGCCGGGTATGCGCATGCCCGTAAAAAGCCGGTCATCATTATTGCCAAATTGGGCTCCGATATATCTCTTACGGTATGGGGAGTAGCTAACCGTATCATTATTTATGCAGATGACCGGCATTTGCAGGAGCAGCTGGGGCCGGTCGTGAAGTCATATCTAAATCAGGAGGAAAACAGTGTTAGGTGACATAGATTATCATATGGGAAAAATTAGGTAAATAAATTGAGAGGATACCTCATGGCACCCTCTCTTCTTTGTTTTATTTGCTGTCTCCGTTCCAAAGCTGCAGGCGGTTCTTGATCAGCTGGGTATATGTTTTCTCCGCTTCCGGGACGCCTGCTTCGTCGAATTCCTTCAGCATCGTATCATAGATCGTGTCAAACTGGTCTTTGGGAGCAAGAATGGCTTCGGGTATTCGTTTGCGCACGATATCCTGCGACTTCTGGTAGATAACATTGTAATCGGTGTCTGTCGGCACAGGCATATTGTAAGCTGCGCCCCACTCCTTCACCGGGAAGTCTTCCTCGGACTTGAAGAGGTCCTTCCACATCGTAATATTATACGCTTTCAGCGATTTTTTCTCTGCCTCACTATAGTTGGCTGTGATCATTTCGGGATAAAGGGTAGTGAAATAGTTGCCGGTGGAATCCTTGACGCCATCCCCGTAATGAGGTCCCCAGCTCCAGTATAGCCCGACTCCGACTTCCTTTTGAAAATTGAGGTTATCGTTATTTTTGCGTTCCTGCACATCAGGCGGAACAACTCTTTTTCCGTTTTCCATATTGTAATGCTTGCCTTCTATGCCCCAGTTGCGCAGAATTTGTCCCTCTTCGGAGGCCAGATAATCCAGAAACTTGATCGTGCGGACCGGATTTTTGTTATCCACTGTAATGCCGATGCCATATGCAGTGTCAAAGCCGATCGATTGGAAGGAAGGATCATCGTATTCTTCACTCATCGTTACCGGGAAATGCGCGTAGGTATGCTCGTCTTTGCCTGCCGCCTTCAAAGCGTTCTCCGCATCCTCGTAATTCCACTTTTGATCGATAAGCCCGATGACACGACCGCTGGCGATCTTCGCTTTATACTGGTCGCTCTTCTGTACAAAAGTTTCCGGGTCCAGCAAGCCTTCATTGTACATACGGTTCAGCCAGCGGAAGTATTCACGCTCCTCCGGGCGGCGGTAATGTAAGATCGCCTCGTGGGTTTCAGGATCGATGTAATATTCCCCATCATTAGGAGCGCCCGTAGCTTGAACAGCAGGGTTAGTCACCGTAATCATAATTTTCCAATCATCAGCGTCGAGGGAGAGGGGGATGGTAGGCTGCCCGTTGGTCGTCGGGTATTTTTCTTTATAAGTGCGAAGCGCATCCTCAAAATCTTTGACTGTGCGTATCTCCGGGTAACCCAGCTTCTCCAAGGCCTGGTGCTGGAGTTCAAAGCCGCCTACGGTTTCAAAGGCGATGTGATCCACACCCAAATTGGTCGGAATCGTATAAATGGCAGGATCGTCCAGGCTGTATTTAATCCGGTTAAAATACTCGCCATACACCTTTTTAATATTAGGCCCATATTGATCGATCAAATCGGTCAGGTCAATGAGGGCGCCCGCATCCACCAGCTTGCCTACACTGTCCTTGGGGTAGACCATATCCGGATAATCCCCGCTGGCGATCATCAGGGCGAATTTATCCTGACCGCTGCCGTTCACGGCAAATTCCGCGTCTACGGTAACACCTGTTTTCTTCGTAATTTCCTTGCCGATGTCGTCCTGCATGTTGTTCCAGTTCGCGCTGCCCTCGCCGCTAAAATAGGTCAATGTCAGCGGACTGGTATCGTTCGGATCGTCCTGTGTGTTCGAAGCGGCTTCCGGACTGCCACAGCCTGCAGCAGCCAGCAGAAGCGAGGAGAGAAGCACGGCGGAGAACCGGCGCATTGCCTTCACTTTGGTCATTAAGAATCCCCCTTACTAAGAAGATGACATACCAATGAAAGTGCTTTCATAAGTGAATTCTAAAAAAACAAGAGCTAACAGTCAAGAGAAATATTCAACAATGTTATAATATTTGTTAGGTTTTGTTATTGTTAAATATTTGTGCTACGATAGAACAAATAAATCAACGGGTGATGGATATGCGTGGGAAAGTAACCTTACAGGAGATCGCAGATGCAGCAGGCGTATCCAAGTTTGCCGTCTCCCGTGCGCTGGCGGGTAAACCGGGCGTAAGTGAAGACACGAGAGCAGCAATTGTGGAATTGGCCGGAAAGCTCGGTTATTTCAGGCAGGAGCAGCGAGGATTTGTACCTGGACAGCCTGCGGAGCAGACCACTTGGAAAGGTACGGTTGCGGTGCTGTTTCCCAATATACGCAGCCAGAACAGGGAATCCAAGTATTGGGGGCCTGTTTTTGAAGGCATAGCGGATCAGCTGAATGCAAAAGGGTTGGATGTGCTTACATTGACAGAGCCCTCCTCGGACGACATATTTTCACTGCTTAACCCTGAAGCCATCCGCGGCATTATTACGGTGGGTTCGATATCAACAGGAATTCTGCTGAATATCCGGCGTCTTGGCATACCGTTTGTCATGGTCGATCACAGAGATCCGGCTGTTCGTACGGACACTCTTTTTATAGATAATTGGGCGTGCATGGAGGAGATGCTTCACTCCTTAATCGCCAAAGGATACAGACACATGCAGTTCGTGGGCAACATTCATGACGCCTTCAGCTTTCATGAACGCTGGTTCGCATACCGCTCAACGCTTGAAAGAAACGGAATCGAAGTGCAGCAGGACGAAAGGCTGTTCGCCGCGAAAACCGCCGATTTGTCTGCTTGTCTCACGGACATCGCGGCTCAGGGTTTGCCGGAGCTGTTTGTATGTGTCAATGATATCACCGCCCAACTGGTGATTGACGCCCTTGATGGCTGCGGAGTCCGTGTTCCTGCAGATTGCGGCGTCACGGGTTTTGATTATACGCACGAGCAGCACCCGATTGCGGCCACCGTCAAGATGGACAAGGAGCTTCTGGGCAGGCGTTCGGTGGACCAATTGCTCTGGAGGATCCTGAATCCAGCCTCTCCTTGTGAGAAGATAGCGATGGGTGCCGAGCTAGTGGTAAAAATCCAGCATCTTCCAAATGCGAGCAGGGAAAAAATGGCGAAATAGCATGATGTACAGCCGTCCGGGAAACCGGGCGGTTTGTTGCGTTTCAGTACCCGTTTTCGGCAATAGTATTTTTTCGGTAATTGGTTGACCTTCATGAAGTCTGATGTTATTTTTGTTATGTAATAAACCTAATTGTTAGGTTAGGGAACGACGAGCGGAGGGCTGATGATGGAGAAGTGGACACAACGGTTGGACGGATGGAGGTTCAAGGCAAGCGCTGATCAGGAATGGCTGCCAGCACAGGTTCCTGGCTGCGTACATACTGATTTGCTGCGCTGCGGCAAGATTCCCGATCCGTTCTATGGAACGAATGAACGGGAACTGCAATGGATCGACAAACAGGATTGGGAGTATGAGGCCAATTTTGCGATCCCGTCTGCGGCAATGGCTTTGCAGCAGCTGGAGCTGGTGTGTGACGGTCTGGATACTTATGCGGATGTAAGCGTTAACGGTGTATTGGTGTTTTCGGGAGACAATATGTTCCGTACCTGGAGGTATAATATCCAGCCTTTTGTTCATGCTGGCGATAATGTGATCCATATCCGCTTCCGCTCACCCATTCAGGAGGATCTGTCGAAGCTGGAAAAGCTCGGATACGGGCTGCCTGCATCCAACGACCAATCCGAGCTTGGGGGGCTGGGGGACCGCAAGCTGAGCGTATTTGCCCGCAAGGCTCCGTATCATTATGGCTGGGATTGGGGGCCGCGTTTTGTTACGAGCGGCATCTGGCGCGAGATCAGGCTGGAGGGCTGGTCGGTCTGCCGCATTCCGGATCTGTTCATCCGCCAGGATGAAGTTCAGGCCAAGGAAGCCAAGCTTACAGCCCTGGTGGAGATCGAGGCGCCTGAAGCCGGTTTTGCCCAGCTGCGGCTGACGGCGGACGGACAGGAATGGAGCAGCCAGGCGGAATTGAAAAAGGGTGTCCAGACGGTTGAAATTCCGCTGACGATAGCTGATCCGAAGCTGTGGTGGAGCCGGGGGCTCGGGGAGCAGCATCTATATGACTTCCGTGCCGAGCTGCTTCTTGAAGGGCAAGCGATTGCAGAGCGCTCCGTGCGGACCGGGCTGCGCTCAATTCGGCTTGTGCGTGAGAAGGATGACAAAGGCGCAAGCTTTTATTTTGAGCTCAACGGTGTTCCGGTATTCGCCAAGGGAGCCAATCACATCCCTAACGACAGCTTTATTACGGAGGTTACGGCAGAGCGGTATCGGCACGAGGTGGCCAGCGCGGCTGAATCCGGCATGAATATGCTGCGCGTATGGGGAGGCGGTATTTATGAGGAGGATGTGTTTTACGAGCTGTGCGACGAATACGGGATTCTGGTATGGCAGGATTTCATGTTTGCCTGCAGCATGTATCCGGGGGATGAGGCGTTTCTGAACAGCGTGCGTCTGGAGGCGGAGGACAATGTGCGGCGTCTGCGGAATCATCCCAGCATTGCCCTCTGGTGCGGCAACAATGAGATTGACGCGGCATGGGCGCAGTATAATGAGCAGGGGGGCTGGGGCTGGAAGAAGGATTATACACCTGAGCAGCGTGAACGGATATGGGCGGATTACGAAGCGATTTTTCACCGTGTTCTGCCTGAAGCGGTCGAGCGTTTTGCGCCCGGCAGCGACTACTGGCCATCGTCTCCCCTGATTGCCCTGACCGGCGATGCGGGGCAGCATGCGCATTCTTCATCCGCAGAAGGGGATATCCACTATTGGGGTGTATGGCATGCGGTTGAACCTTTTGAAAATTATAACGTATACGTAGGCCGTTTTATGAGTGAGTATGGCTTTCAGTCCTTCCCGGAATACCGGTCCGTTCGCTCCTATGCTGAGGAGCATGAGCTGGAGCTGGAGTCGGAAACGATGCTGGCTCATCAGAAGAACGGGGCAGGCAATCAGCTGATCAAGCAGTATATGGATATGTATTTGCAGGAGCCGAAGGATTTCAAAGCCTTTTTGCATATGAGCCAGATCCTGCAAGCGGATGCGATGGAGATGGCGATCGAAGCCCATCGCCGCAGCAAGCCTTACTGTATGGGCTCCCTGTATTGGCAAATGAATGATTGCTGGCCAGTTGCATCATGGGCCGGGATAGATTATTTCGGACGCTGGAAAGCGCTGCAGTACAGAGTCAAGCGCAGCATGAGTGATGTGCTGCTGTCGGTGGCCGGGCATACCAAGGGCATTGTATCATTTCATGTGGTGAATGACAGCCTTCAGACCGTTAAGGGCAAGCTGAATGTGAGTGTACTGCATATTCTCGGAGGTACGGTCAAGCAAGTCGAACAGGACGTACAGGTTGATCCAAATGGAAGCGAAATGGTGTTAACTCTTGGTGTCGAGGAGCTGCTTGCGGGCAAAAATCCGGGAGAGCATATGCTGGTGGTCAGCCTGGAGGATGAGCAGGGTGAAACGAAGGCTGTGCGCGAGCATTATTTTGCGGGCATCAAGGATATGGCGCTGCCAGTTCCGCGTATCGAATGCCGGGAAAGCGGAGAAGGCGGGCGGTGGACAATTACATTGACATCGGATGTTTTAGCCAGACATGTATGGCTGTCCGCAGAGCAGGAAGGCATTTTTACAGATAATGACTTCGATCTTATACCGGGAATTCCCAAGACCATCGGTTTTCTGACTGCCGGCGGAGACAGCCCTTATTTCCGGCCACACGCGCCTAGGCAGGTCACGGTTCGTTCGATTATGGATTATATTAAACAAACAGCTGCTCAACCGTGAGCTTGAGCTTTAGATTTTAATATTGCTACAGAAAGTATTCCTCCTCCAAGCTGATTTTGTATTGCTGATCGAAAGCGTGAATCGCATGGAGGAGGAATGAGCAAGTTTATCCGATGCTGATGCACCGGATTTTTTTGTGCAATGGCTCGAAAGCTGTACAGTAGACGGTGATCCATTGAATTGTCTTTACGCCTATTAATTGGTATGATATGCTAATCGCAGCTTATTAAACACATTTAATAAGTATGCATTGAGGTGGATGAAGTGAACGAATTAACATCAAGTCCAAAGTCTTTGAGAAAAATTATTCTGCGCGGCATCCGTACCGAATTGTTGAAGCATGGGAGTGCAACGAAGGTTGAGCTCAGCCGCAAGCTCGGCATCAGCTTTCCGACAGTAAGCAAGTTCATGAATCAGATGGAGAAGAGCGGGGAGGTGCTTTCGCGCGGACTGGATCATTCCGGGGGTGGAAGAAGGGCGGCCAGATACGAATACAATGCGGATTATCGACTTGGCTTGGCCGTATTTTCAGAACGTAATGCAACAGGATATGTTGTCTTCAACTGCCGCGGCGAAGTGAAGGAGCGGAAGGAGGTTGCAGATGTGCTCACCAAAGATATCGAGAGTTTTGCCGAGCATGTCGAGCCCCTGATTGCAAAATATCCGAAGATCAGCGCGCTCTCGATCGGCGTTCCCGCAGCCGTCAGCAACGGACGTATCATTTACATACCAGGCTATGAGCAATTTCAGGAATTGAATTTAAAGGGCTTTTGTGAACAGCGCTTTTCCATACCGGTGGTTGTGGAAAATGATATGAACGCCGCGGTGCTCGGCTATCATTTGCATTGCAAGCATAAGGATGCCTCTTCGCTCGTATATCTGTACTTTGGCCAGAACGGCCCCGGTGCCGGTGTGATGGTCAATGGCCAGCTGGTGCGGGGCAGCACCTCTTTTTCAGGGGAAATTTCGTTCGTTCCGCAATACGATAACCGCAACTTCCTGCAGGCCATGCATTTTGTGAAGGAGAAAGCGTTAAGCGCAGGGGCAGATTTCGATCCGGTGAGCAGATTGATTGCTTCGCTGGCCGCGATTCTGAATCCGCACAGGGTTATCTTTTGCCATGATGAAGTCACATCGGTTATGCTGGCGCAAATTGCGACAGGCTGCACGGCATATATTCCGGCCGAGCACCTGCCAGAGATGGCGGTCAGCAACTGGAGAAAGGACTATCTCAACGGCTTGCAGGGCCTGGGACTGGAGCTGATGCTTGCCGAGGCGGATAAAAACGAGGAATAGGAGAACAACATGGCTAGCGGCCATGTTGTTCTCCTCGGAAAAGTTGAATGCCTTTTTCAGCATCAGCCAAACGAAGGATGACGGCGGGGCAAGATCTTCTTTATATTGATATCCCCCTATATTGAAGTCATCTCTGTACCTTTCCCTTTGCGGTTTTAGGCTTGCAGCGGGTCAGCTCTTTGGCTGTAAGCGGACGGGTGCAGGAGCATGAAGAAGCGGCGCGGCGCTTTATTGCTGCGGCTTTGCCTGATGGCTGCGCCACCTGCAGACCGAAGGCCCGCATCGCTCTTTCCACAGGAAAAGCAAGGGAGATGCGTCCATCCTGCGAGCCTGCAAAATTGACGGCCGTCGCGTAATTGTCGCTGCTCCGCAGCCATACGGAGCCAGAGTCTCCCGGTAGTGAGACAGGCTTTGCACCACGTATGACGCTTTGGTTGTGGAAGCTTAGTGTACCTAAATGTTCACCGTATTCTACCTGTACATCCGTATGGATCGATTCTACCCTTCCGGACACCCGCCCTGTCGTGCGGCCGACTTTTTTCATCTTTTCTCCAACCTTGTAAGACGTAACATATCCTGGTACCGCCCCGACAGTGGCGTAGCGGGGAGTAACAAGATTACTGAAGCGCGGGGCGGATATGGCGGCATCCATTAAATTTTGCCCGGATTTGCGCAGCTTCACGTAGCGGTACAGCGTTCCTACTCGGTCGGAAGAAAGGGTTCCGCCGTCTGCTCCGCCAGGCTGAAGCGTGGGGATCAGTCCACCTTTATTGTCCGGGTTCAGGACATGATTATTACTGAGCATATAGGTTACGCCCGACTGCTTCGGCTTGGCAACGATGAGACCCAAGGTACCGGAATACTCTGTCGTTCCGATGCTGTAGCCGGCACGTACGGGACGAATTCGCTGCTTGTAGCTGGCATTCGTCCTGAAGGGCTGTGAACGCACGATGCGGACCGGCGCACTTGTCCCGGTTGAATGGGCCGCTACAGTAGAAAGAGCGGATCTGGCTGCAGATAATGATTCCGTGTAAATGATGACGGCTGCCCCTTTTTTGTGATTCTTCGGGTCTTTGTATCCGACCCCTACTCCAAAAACGCCTTTGGCGGCAAGCCATTTTTTTGCATGTTTATTTTTCATTTTCAGTGCTGCTGCGAAAGTTGCCAACCTGATCAGTCCTCCTTTGTATTTACACAAGCAGTTTATGGGGAAGGAGGGCTTTTTGTTTAAGTTTTTCTTATTCTTTGGAACATTGTGGAATAAATCAATTTGTTGTACACTTTCGGGTACAGAGCGCCACGATATCCGCTTCATGGAGAAGGAGCTTTTCTATCAGACGCTGATCGGGTTTATCGATGAAAAGGAGGCTGCATGCATACAGGATTGAAATCACTGAACTATCCTCGCAAGTTAATGATATTTGGATTGCTCGCCTTGGTGTCCCTTGTCAGCACCCTGTGGATTTTGAATGTAAAGCTGCCGTCGGGCAGAGCCTCCTACACCTTTATTTGGTGGAATATGCTGCTGGCATGGATACCCGCTGTGCTTACCATCATATTGGATGTTTGTTATGCCATGAAGCGCCGCGGGATCAGGAATCTGCTGCTGACGGGTGCGGGCATTGTGTGGCTGGTTTTTTATCCGAATACGCCTTATTTGATTACGGACATGCTGCATGTGTTTGCAAGATATCCATTTCAACCTGGTGAACGCTTCTGGGCGGATACTGACTTTTGGAACCATACGTTTGCCATGCTGCTTGTAAGCTTGACAGGTTTGATGATGGGGAGTATGCTGTTGGATTCCGTGAGGCAATTGGTGCGCAGGTCATTCGGGTGGATGGCGGGTGTGCTGTTCGCTGTCATGGTGCTGCTGCTCAGCAGCTTCGCCATTTATATCGGACGTTTTATCCGCGGCAACTCCTGGGATATCGTCAAAGACCCGGTCTCACTGTACAAGCAATTGGCCGAGATTTGGTCTGCGCCTTCCGGACAGGAGCATATGCTGCATTTTTGCGGGATGATTTTTGCCGTTCTTGCGGCAGCTTATATGCTGACCTTGGCCGCGTCCTTGAACGGGAAGCCTGCCAAGGGAAAGTGATCAAGCATACACGATGAAGAGCTCGGAAGATTGATTGACAACAGGAAATGAGGTGTACAGCATGAATGGACAAAAGAGAGCGGATATCCGGCCAGGGCTGCTCGTTGATATTGTTTTAAAGCAGGACCAGCGTACAGGTAAGCTGACGCGGGGAACGGTCAAGGACATTCTGACCAACTCACCCGCCCATCCGCACGGCATTAAGGTGCGCTTGACGGACGGGCAGGTTGGGCGGGTGCAGCATATTATCGGGCAGCAATAGAAGCCGCGGAGAGCTTGTTGCTACATGCGCGCCGCCGGCTTCATTTTCGGAGAAGCTGCTGCGCTCCGGTAGCTTGCAAGCAAACGTCTGAAAATACTGTCCCAGGAATGGGCCCTGCTGCTTTCCCGTCCGGCGTCAGCAAGCCGGCGGCGCAAAGCGCCGTTATCCAGCAGCAGGGCTGCCGCCTCCGCGAAAGCAGCGGCATCATGGGCAGGACACAGCCAGCCATTGTTACCGTGGCTGATCAGGTCCTTGACGCCTCCTTCTCCGGCTCCGATCACCGCAGTTCCGCTTGCCATCGCTTCCAGCACAACGTTGCCGAACGTCTCGGTAGCCGACGGAAACAGGAACAGGTCAGCTGCCCCATACCACTCGGCCAGATCCTTACCGGTGACAAAGCCGAGCCGTTGCACCGCGTCCGCAGGCAGCCCGTGCGCGGCGGCATCCAGGCTGCGGCTAAGTGGACCGTCCCCGGCAACAACGAGAACTGTCTCGGAGCGCAGCCGCTCCGGGAGACGTCTGAACGATTCCAAGAGGATATCGATGCCTTTTTCGGGCGCCAGCCGGCCTACATATAAAATGATGTGTTTACGAGGTCTGATGTTCCATTTTGACCATAACTGCTCCCTTTGTCCGGCAGGGGAGAAAAGGTTTGCATCAATGCCTCTGCTCCATATTTCCAGATTGCGGAAGCCCTTGTTTTTCAATTCGGAAAAAGTGGATTGCGAAGGCACATAGACTCGCTCACAGTTTCTGTGAAACCACAGTATATACTTCCAGAGCGCGGGTTCCAGCCAGCGCAGCCTATAGTAGTCGAGGTATTTATCGAAATGGGTATGATAGGATGCGACAAGAGGTATATGATGCTTTGTCGCGTACGAAGCGCCGAACAATCCGAGGTTGAAGGGCGTGGCGACATGAATGAGCGTGGGGGAGAAGGAGCTAAGCCGGTTGTTGATCTGTTTGGCGTTGGGGATCGCCAGTTGACATTCCTTGTACAGAAAAAAGGGGATGCTGCGAAAACGCTCTACGTCCGGGCCCGCAGGCTGAGCCCTGTCGCCCTCCGGCGCGAACACGATACAAGGCACTCTGTGCTCGCGCAAGTATTCCGTCCATCTCGCCAAAGTCAGTGCCGCACCGTTAACATCCGGCGCAAAGGTATCCGTAAAAAGCGCCACCCGAAGCATACAATTTCCTCCCTCATCATAACAAACCGATGAAAGACCTAAAAGCGGTCTGTCTGCTTTGCAAGTACGTCGAAGACGTTTTCTTCATTATGACAGGGCTTTGTATGCTGAAATTCAGCTTAATGTAAAGGCAGCGTCACAGATGCAAGCAGACAACCAGTTCAACCATGTACGTTGACTTTGGCCACAATGGTCCGGCGTTCCCGGAACATGATGTAGTATAGAAGGGATGAAACGACATACAACAGGCCGGTGATGCTGAAGGTGATGGCATATCCCCAATAGTTCCCGTAGGTCGTTACGAGGTACGACTGCACCGGTCCCATAGTGGCCCACCCGAGCATGAAGGCGGTTTGCATCAGGGAGTTGGCTGTGCCGCGCCGTTTCGCTGATATTTTGTCCATCATCACGGCCGACTGAATGGGATTTGCCGCATTCATGAGCGCCTGCCGGAACAGAAAGCTGACGGATGCGGCCCACAGCAGATGGGTAAAACCTGTGACCAGCAGAAACGGAAGTGACAGCATTTGAAAGCAGACGACCGCCTTGACGGAACCGAGCCTTGCGGCAAGGAACGGGCCGATCAGCATGGAGACAATCGTCATGATCTGCCCAAGGGCAATCAGCAGGCTCATACCGCTCCATGAAACGTCGAAACGGTTCGTAAAGTATAGATTAAGGTAAGGAATCACCAGACCCGAGCCAAAGCCGATCAGAAGCTGTGTAATCACAAATTGCGCGATAAGCACGCGCTCACGTCTCGGCTGCGCTGCGTCCGTGCTGCTGTCAGCCGCAGCCGGTTTGCTGTCCACAGGGACAGCAGCCTCCGGGGTTTCGGATATGCGGATCAGAGGCAGGAAGGAGGCAAATGTGGAAATGCCACCGGCCATCAGCACGGCCTGCAGGCTGGCCGTCCGGCCAAAGCCCCAGGATTGCAGCAGATCTGCAATGACGCCGCCGCCAAGGCTGCCGATAACCTGTGCGGCAAGCACGAGCGACGAGTAGTAACTGAACATGCGCAGCCGATCGGACGGTTTTACATTTTCAGTTAAAAAGGGAATGGCCAGCACCTGAAAAAAAGCGGCAAAAATGCCGCTAAGCACGGCGAACAGCAGCATGCCTGGCTCTGCTTCCAGCAGCGAGCGGCCGGCAAAGACGGCCCCGCTGACCCATGCTCCGGCCATCAGCATCCGCTTGCGGCTGAGCCTGTCGCCGAGCAGGCCGACCGGGATGAACATAAGAGCGGTTGCCAAGGACTGGAGGCTGACGACGCTGCCGGTCATCGATTCGTTATAGCCGAGGCTTTCGATATATAGGTTATACAGCACGGAGAACATGCCTGTGCCGATCTGGTACAAAATGTTAGCGATGAAAAAAAGCCTGATATTCCGCGGCCACTGTTGAAATGATTGCATGAATGCTCCCCACCCTGTTGTTAAAGCGATCTTTCTATTCTAGCAGGGTTAAGCAATTTGCGGAAGAAGAAAGAGGGGCCTTCCGTCAGAGCACCAATTGAATTAATATGGGTAATAATAATCAATGGACAGTTTCCCTTAATTTGTTTATATTATTTCGGTATGAATTATTTTGGAGAAGCAGTTTTACCGCAGGAGGGATTTTTTTGGCATTTGGAGCACGGGTGTTAAAGACGGGCATTGCCGTGACACTGGCCCTCTTTTTAAGCTCATTACTCAATACCCAATCGCCCGTGGGCGCCGCTATCGCAGCCATTTTTGCCATGCAGCCTTCCATTTACCGTTCCTGGCGCTATTTTCTGGATCAGCTTCAGACCAGCACATTGGGTGCGATTGTGGCTCTGGCGGGGGGGATGGTGCTTGGCAATCAGCCTATTGCAGTCGGACTTATCTGCAGTCTGGTCATTATCATTTGTCTTCAGCTTAAAATGGCCGATACCATCGGTCTGACGCTGGTCACCGTCGTTTCCGTTATTGAGACAGCCGGTGACTGGCAGTTTGCGGTTTCGCGCTTTGCGCTCACCCTGATCGGCATCGTTTCGGCTTTTCTCATTAATATATTGGTCTTCCCGCCCAAACCGAAGAAGCAGTTTGTCGGCCATATTCAAAGCGTGTTCGCAAAAATGTCGCTGCTGCTGCGGACGGCCATATCAGATGAAATCAAAGAAACGGTGTTTCGTGAAGAAAAAAACAATCTGGAAGGCGCCGTAAAAGGCCTGTCTGACAAGTACAACCTGTTCGAGGAAGAGCAGAAGAAACTCAGGAGAGCGCGGTACAGCCAGACCCGCGAGATGGTCGTTTACAAGCAAATGCTGCTCAGCCTTGAAAAAGGGTTTGAGGTGCTGGATGCGGTGGAGCGGCACTATTTTCAGGCTGAGCGTCCTGACGGGACGGACAAATTTTTCGATAATCATCTGGAGCAGCTTATCCGCTTCCATGAGCACGCACTTTTGAAATTTGAGGATAAGCTGAAACCTAACGACGATGAATCGCATATTTTTGAAGAAGAAAATCGCATTTTTATGGAATCAGCCATTGCCCGTTATGACCAGACGCAGGAGGGGGTGCTGAGGCTGGCCATCGTGGCGGCGGCCATGTATGACTACGGCCATCAGCTCAGCCGTTTGAGCAGGCTTGCCGATCATATTCACCGTGGGGATGACGGCAAGGATCAGTCCGAGGGACTGAAGGCGTGGCTGCGCAGATCCTAGCAGCGCAGCTGAAAAAGGACGCCAACTGGCGTCCTTTTTCAGCTGCGTTATTATGTAGCAAATGCAATTGAGGATGTCAATACCCTCCCTTCAGGACTTGAGTTGCTGCCGGGAGTTTATACTAAAGTGTAGTCCGGGTGTGGATGAGAAAGAGGAGAGATGCCAAAAATGGATCAGGAATGGACAAAGGAGCAACAAAGGGTAGACGAAGTTACTTCCGATATCCGCGGCCGCATCCGCAAACTGGAGGCCGAGGTCGGCCGTGTCCGGGAGGATGTCGTCTCCATGAGAAAGGATTTCTGGGATGAAGTGACGATGAACTTCAGCGAATCCGATGATGTGGGCGAAACGTCCACAAGCCTTCGTCAGCAGTCCCAGGTGTTGTCGGACCGTGAACAGCGGCACAAGCAGTCGGCGGCTATGTTGAACCGGTTAAACCGTCTGCTGCAGTCGCCCTACTTCGGAAGAATTGATTTTGCGGAGGCAGAAGGCACAGAGGAGAAAATTTATCTTGGCATTGCATCCCTGATGGATGATGATGAGGTGGACTTTCTTGTCTATGACTGGCGCGCTCCGATATCCAATTTGTATTATGACAGCACACCAGGGCCTGCTTCCTATGAGACCCCGTCAGGTGCCATAGAAGGAGAGCTCACCCTGAAACGGCAGTTTGTGATCCGCGACGGGCGCATCCGTTTCATGTTCGATACAGGGGTAACGATCGGGGATGAACTGCTGCAGGCGGTTCTGAGCCGCAGCTCCGATGCCCAGATGAAAAGCATTGTGGCCACCATCCAGAAGGAGCAAAACCGGATCATCCGCGATGACCGCAGCCGGATGCTTATTGTACAGGGTGCGGCCGGAAGCGGTAAAACGTCTGCCGCTCTCCAGCGTGTAGCGTATCTGCTCTATAAGTACCGCGACCGCCTGAGTGCGGATCAGGTCGTGCTCTTCTCGCCAAACCCGATGTTTAACAGCTATGTGTCCACCGTTCTGCCCGAGCTTGGCGAAGAGAACATGAACCAGACCACGTTCCAGGAATACCTGGAGCGCCGTCTTGGCAGGGAGTTTCAGCTTGAGGATCCGTTCGAGCAGCTTGAATACGTGCTGTCCGCGTCCGGCCAGCCGGAATATGAGGCGCGGATGGAAGGCATCCGCTTCAAGTCGTCCCAAATCTTTCAGGGCATGATTGAGGGCTACAAGCAGCGGCTGGAGCGGGAAGGCATGATGTTCAAGCCGGTCCGCTTTCAAGGCCGCGAGGTCGTATCCGCCGCTGAAATGGTCCGGAAATTTTATGGTTTGGATCCTTCCATCCGATTGGCCAACCGTCTGGAGCTGCTGCGCGAATGGCTGCTGAAGGAATTGGCAGCATTCGGGAAAGCGGAGATTTCGGCCCCATGGGTCGACCAGCAGATCGAGATGCTGTCCAGTGAAGACTATCAGCGCGCCTACAATCGGCTCCGCCGCAAGAACAAGGGACTCGGCGAGACATTCGACGATTATGACCGTGAGCGGAGCATTCTGGCCAAAATGGTGGTCAGCGACCGCCTCAAGCCCTTGCGCAAATGGATTAAAGCGCTGCGCTTTGTTGACATCACGCGATTATACAGTGAACTGTTCCGCAACAGGGGGCTTGCAGAGCATCTGTCCGGCGGTACGGAGCTTCCCGCTAGCTGGGAGGAGATGAGCAGGCTGACGCTGGAGCGGATCAGCGAAGGCGGGCTGGCCTATGAGGATGCGACACCGTATTTGTATCTGCGCGAGATCACGCTCGGATTTCGCTCCAACAGCGGAATTCATCATGTGTTTATCGATGAGGCCCAGGACTATTCGCCGTTCCAGCTGTCTTTCCTGAAGCGCCTCTTCCCAAGAGCGAAAATGACGGCTCTCGGCGATTTCAACCAGGCTATCTACGCCCATGCTTCGGTGCTTCAGAACGCAGGCCCTCTGGCGGAATTGTACGGCCCCGATCAGACGGAACTGATTTCCCTGACCAGGAGCTACCGTTCCACCAAGGAAATTGTGGAGTTTACAAGAGGAATGGTCGCCGGCGGAGAGCATATCATTCCGTTCAACCGCAGTGGCGGCATGCCGGAGGTGACCGAGATTGGCACGCGCGAAGAGCTGCATCAAAGGTTAGCAAGGGATGTCGAAGCTTTGCTGGAAGAGGGTTATGAATCCATAGCCGTCATTTGTAAAACGGCCGGAGAAAGCTCCGCAGCTCATGAAGCGCTGAAGAAGCTGCTGTCTGTCAAGCCGCGGCTGATCAAAAAAACGACGCCTGCCTTTGAAAAAGGGATTCACATCATCCCCGCTTACCTGGCAAAAGGCGTTGAGTTCGACGCCGTCCTGATTTATGACGGTTCAAGCGGGCAGTACGCACGGGAAAGCGAGCGCAAGCTGTTCTACACGGCATGCACCCGGGCGATGCACTTGCTTCATATCTATTCCCTTGGCGAAACAACACCATTTGTGACAGAGCAATCCCCTGATACGTTCATTTATAGCGTGCTAACTAATAAATAACCCTTCATGGGATATCTCGAAAAGACCATTTTGGATTTAAAAGAGCGAGTATCGGTTAACGATGGCCTGGCCTTCCACCGATACTCGTTTTCTCTTACATACTTGGTGTAGGACCTCTAAAAAATATGATCAAAAATTGGGGGGCAACAGTGATTGTAGGAATGGTTCGTTCTCGGAGCGTCTCAAGCAATCGCTGTCACAATTTATTCCATCGCTGGGAAGACTATCGTATAGATGCACAAAGGGACGCGCTGATTTTTAGTTATTGCAACAGCAATATGTCATCTGATTTTACAAATCCTTACCTGCGGGATTATAATACGAGTCATATATTTTTCACCGGATTAGCAATTTTGAGAAAATGGAGGAAGTCCATATGAGTCTATTTAAACGTCCTGCGCTTGCGGATTGTGTTCCTGAGCTTGTGGCCACTGCAAGAGGGGACCGTCCGGCTTCGCTTGTCATTCTCGGCGGCAGGCTCGTTAATGTCGTTTCGGGGGAGATCATTCCGGGAATGTCCGTGGCCGTACAGGGCTCCCGGATCGCCTATGTCGGCAAGGATGTCAGCCATACGATCGGACCGGACACGGTTATTATTGAAGCAGAAGGACGTTATATCGCGCCTGGCCTGCTGGATGGACACTGTCATATCGAGAGCACCCAACTGACCGTGACCGAATTCGCGAAGGCGGTGCTTCCGCTGGGCACTACCGGGGGATTTTTCGATGCCCATGAAATTTCCAACGTGCTCGGCCTGAAAGGCCTTCGCCTCATGCTTGATGAAGCGCGGACAACACCGATGGCCGCTTATATGCAGGTCGCTTCCTGTGTGCCCTCCACGAATGCGGAACTGGAGACAACCGGCGCTTCCTTCGGCCCGGAGGAGGTGGCTGAGGCGTTAAGCTGGGGGCCGGATATGATCGGCCTCGGGGAAGTAATGAATTTTCCCGGTGTTGTGTATGGCGAGGAAACGATGATTGGCGAAATACAAGCAACGCTGCGTGCAGGCAAGGTCGCGGATGGACATTTTACGTGGGCGTCGGACGACTGGAGGCTGCCTGTGTATGCGGCCAGCGGAATTACGGGAGACCATGAGTGCGTGACCCCCGAGGATGTCGCCGAGCGGATTCGGCTGGGCATGTACGCCAAGATGCGGCAGGGCTCTGCCTGGCATGATGTGGCTGAAACGATCAAAGCCTGCACGGAGATGGGGCTGGATACCCGCCGCATGATGCTGGTGACGGATGACCGCAGCTCGGAGTCGCTGCTCAAGGAAGGGCATATGAACTTTGTTGTGCGGCATGCTATCGCCCAAGGGGTGAAGCCGGTCACCGCCTTCCAGATGGCGACGATTAATACGGCGGAGCGTTTTGGGGTTGCGAGAGATATCGGCTCGATTATCCCTGGCTCCATTGCGGATATCATTTTGCTGGAAGGCAGGCTTGCGGATGTACAAGTGTCAGCAACCATTGCCGCCGGGCGTATTGTGGCCAAGAACGGGAAAATGGTTGCAGACTGGGACAGCTTTACGTATCCCGGGGAGGTTTTGAATACGATGCGCATTGACCGGACGATCCGTGTCACCGATTTCGCTCTTCCGGCACCGGTTCGCGCAGGCGAGACGGAGGCACGGGTTATTAAGGTAACGGAAAACCATGTGGAAACGAAAGAAGTTAAAATGATGATTCCGGTAGAAGAGGGGAAGGCTGTTACAGATCCCGGCAAGGATTTGTGCAAAATCGCCGTCTTTGAGCGCCATAAAGGAACAGGCAACAGCGCTGTCGCTCTGGTTACCGGCATCGGATTTACGGAGCCTGCTGCCATAGCCATGACCGTGGCGCATGATAGCCATAACCTGCTCGTGATCGGCAACGATGACGAAATGATGGCCCGCGCTGCCAATCAGGTCATTTCCATGAAGGGCGGGTCTGCGGTGATTTCGGCTTCAAGGGAGGCTTTAATGCCGCTTCCGATCGCAGGTCTGATGTCTCCCGCTCCGTTTGCCGAGGTTGCGAAGCAGTCCGAAGGCATCAGCACAGCTCTGCAGCATGCGGGCTGCACGCTCAATAACGCGTTTATGACGCTGTCGCTGCTGGCGCTCGTTGTCATTCCGGAAATCCGGCTGTCCGACAAGGGACTCGTAGCCATCGGGGCGGACGGCATTCACATGGTTTCGCTGTTTACAGCTGATGAGACAGAGAGAGTATAGCAAAGACATTTGTTTGGGAGAACAAGCAGTAAGCGGCTTCCGGTCGGGAGCCGCTTTATTGTGCTTTACGCCTGCGATGGGTCAAAGCGGAAGCGGCATGAACGCAATCTGCTGCGAGCCATGCTCCTTGCGGTAGCAGGAGGGAGTCATGCCATTCCATTTTTTGAACGTGGCAATAAAATAGCTTAAGTTATCGAAGCCCACCTCCAGCGCGATATCCACCACTTTACGGTCGCTCTGCTCCAGCAGCAGACTGGCCTTCTGGATTCGGTAATGGTTAATATATTCAATCGGGCTTTTCTGCACCATCTGCTTGAAGAACCGGCAAAAATGGCCCTCGCTCATACCCACCTTGTCGGCAATGTCTTTCAGCCGGACAGGCTCCTGATAGTGCTCATGGATGTAACCGAGCGCAACTTTGATACGTTCCACCTTGGAAAGACCGGTGTTCGCTTCCAGCGGTTCTCCTGCGGCCGGTATCATCTGCGGATACATGCTGGCGAAGATGGCATACAATTGTGCTTTGGTGGAAATTTCCTTCGCCGGATGCCGCGTATTGTGATCCCGCAAAATTTTATTCAATGAATCCAGTATTTCCCGGCCCCAGGTTTCCGTTCCTTTCATATGGACCGGCGGCAGTAATGTTTTGTGAAGAACCGGTTCGATAAAGCGCTGCTGGATTACATCGGGGCCATGGCTGAGCAGCATTTTCGGGTCAAAGACAACGGCAGAGAAAACACAGTGGTCATCGTGATGCAAATAGCCGGCATGCAGCACTCCGCTGTTCACAAACAGCGCTTCACCCGCCCTGACCTCCGTATGCTGCATATCCGTCTGAAAAAGGGCGCTTCCGCTGCGTACCAGGATCAGCTCCATTTCGTCATGCCAGTGGCAGTCCAGTATACAGTTGCCGTTCAACTGCTCGACATCGGGATATACGCTTACAGGAAAGGACGGAAGGCCATGCACCCGGTTTTCGCGGAGCGTTTCGCGTCTCATCTGGCACACTCCTATCTGAGGCTGAAAAGCCACATCTAATCTCAAATCCATCAATATTGTGTTACTATTCATCAAAATATCAAAAGAAAACCCTTTCTTAAATCAATATTATTATAATTAAGAATTCAGCAAATTCCAATACTATAGTAGTGCATACCGATGCAGAAGATGCAGGGAGGAAGCAAGCAATGAAATTTACAGACGGCTATTGGATGATCCGCAAGGGTTATGAAGTTCAGAATCCGGCGGATGTTCGGGATATTGTGACAGATGGTTCTTCCATGACGGTATTTGCCGCCACCAAAAGAATCGAGAGAAAAGGGGACACGCTGAACGGTACGCTCCTGAAAGCGACATACAGCTCGCCGATGCCGGATGTCATCCGTGTTACGCTTAATCATCACAAAGGACAGGTAAAAAAAGGTCCTGAATTTGAAATTGGGACACAGCCGACGGAAGTGCAGATTTCCGAGCAGGAGGAAGCGGTTGTGCTGCAGAGCGGCAAGCTCAGTGTCCGTGTTGGACGGGGCAAGGGCTGGGATGTTGGTTTTCACTATGACGGCACCCGGCTGACCGGCAGCGGCCACCGCGGCCCAGGATATATCAAGGACCCTGTGGAGAAACCTTATTTCAGGGAACAGCTTGAGCTTGGCGTTGGCGAATACGTCTATGGCTTGGGTGAACGCTTTACACCGTTTGTCAAAAACGGGCAGATTGTGGATATCTGGAATGAAGACGGGGGGACAAGCAGCGAGCAGGCATATAAAAATGTTCCTTTTTACCTGTCAAGCAAAGGTTACGGCGTGTTCGTCAACCATCCGGAGCGTGTCTCCTATGAGATCGCATCCGAGAACGTATCCAAGGTACAGTTCAGCGTGGAAGGCGAAACTCTGGAATACTTCATTATCGGCGGCAAAGATCCGAAAGAGGTGCTGGATAACTACACCAAGCTAACCGGCAAGCCTGCGCTTCCTCCGGCATGGACGTTTGGCCTGTGGCTGACGACCTCCTTTACAACCGATTACGATGAAGCGACGGTTAACCATTTTGTGGACGGCATGGCTGAGCGTGATCTTCCGCTGTCTGTCTTCCATTTTGACTGCTTCTGGATGAAGGAATACCAATGGTGCGATTTTGAATGGGATAAAGATATGTTCCCTGATCCGGAGGGCATGCTGCGCCGTCTGAAAGAAAAGGGCCTTAAAATCTGTGCCTGGATCAACCCGTATATCGCAGAGAAATCAATCCTGTTCGATGAAGGCATGGAAAACGGGTATCTGGTGAAAAGAGCGGACGGCAGTGTATGGCAGTGGGATATGTGGCAGGCTGGCATGGCCCTTGTTGACTTCACCAATCCGGATGCGGTGGCATGGTACCAAAGCAAGCTGGCGACACTAATCGATCAGGGCGTGGATTGCTTCAAAACCGATTTTGGCGAGCGCATACCGACCGATGTTGTATATTATGACGGCTCCGATCCTTATAAAATGCATAACTATTATACTCATTTATACAATAAAGCTGTTTTTGAATTGCTGGAGCAGAGACTTGGTAAAAATGAAGCAGCCCTGTTTGCCCGTTCCGCTACGGCTGGCGGCCAGCAATTCCCGATTCACTGGGGCGGCGATTGCTCCTCCACTTATGAATCGATGGCAGAGTCCTTGCGTGGAGGACTGTCGCTCGGCTTGAGCGGATTTGGCTTCTGGAGCCATGATATCAGTGGTTTTGAAAATACGGCAACACCGGATGTATACAAACGGTGGGTACAATTTGGCTTACTGTCCTCCCACAGCAGACTGCACGGCAGCTCATCTTATCGTGTGCCATGGCTGTTTGACGAGGAAGCGGTGGATGTGGTGCGCGTATTTACGAAGCTGAAATGCTCCCTGATGCCATATTTGTACAACTCGGCCGTGGAATCATCCGTGCGCGGATTGCCGATGATGCGGGCGATGCTGCTGGAGTTCCCGGACGATCCGACAACACATGCGCTTGACCGCCAGTACATGTTTGGTGAATCGCTGCTGGTCGCTCCGATCTTCAACGAAGAAGGCAGCGTGCAGTATTATGTGCCGGAAGGACGCTGGACGAATCTGCTTACGGGCGATGTAGTGGAAGGTGGCCGCTGGCGCAAGGAAAACCACAGCTTCATGACCTTGCCGGTGCTGGTGAAGCCGAACAGCCTGATCGCATTTGGAAGTGAGGACAGCCGTCCGGATTACGATTATGCCGATGGCGTGCAGCTTCACTTGTTCGAGCTGGAAGACGGCGCTGACGCGAAGAGTATCGTGAGCAATACAACCGGAGAAGTTGAGCTGACTGTATCCGTCAAGCGTGAAGGCGGGAAGCTGTCGATCTTGTCTGAAGGAGCTGGCAAGCCTTGGAGTCTTGTGCTGCGTGGAATCAGCGAGGTGTCAGGCATTGACGGAGGAAGCAGTGAGCAGGGCAGTCAAGGTATCGTCATCACACCGACCGCTTCAGCGGGAGCTGTAACTGTAACTCTGTAATACGCATGGCATTGAAATAGTACAATGGCCGTTCCGTTATCATCGATAACTGGGACGGCCATTTCTTCATTATACTCATTCGTCCAGCTTCATTAATTCCGGCAAGTTCAATGACATGGAAATGTTGCACAGCATACCTCTGGCGAGAAAAAGCAAGGTTCTTTCAGCAGGATTGGCAATGCCGGCTGCAACAAAAGCATCAAGCACCATCTGTCTGATGTTGCTGAAGCCTTCCCGCATCACTTCGACGATTGGGGCATCCATAATGGTCTGGGCCTGCATTTGCAGCAGCACTTCATTGCGGTGTTCATACATGATCCGCACGTAGGCGGATATCAATTCTTCCTCCAGACGCTCTGGCGGAACCGTGCTTACGACATGGCTGAAGGAATCCGCAATGCGTGCCCAGGAAACCTTCAGCGCTTCCAGCAGCAGTTCCTCTTTTGTGGAAAAAAACTTGAAAATATACGGCTGCGAAATATTCGCCCGCTCTGCTACTTTGGCCGTGGTTGCCCTGTAAAATCCCAATTCCGCAAAAACTTCAATAGCGGCGGAAATAATATCGCTCTGCCGACTGGCGGAAACCGATGAATTTTTTGCCATAGGTAGCATCATCCTTCTCTTTTTGAGCATTTGTGATTAATCAATCACTAAACAAACTATACATGCCTTTAAGACAGAATGCAATAGCGATGCTGAAATCATTACCATAACGGTAATAAACAAAAAATGCAGCAGGCCTGAGAGATTCAGGGCTGTTGCATTTTCAATGTTCAGCTATATTGCTGTATGTGGTTCACATTCATTTTTCACCAAGGGAGTGTTCCGTTTTCGTCAAAGAATCCGCCTGTTGGACCATCTTCAGGAAGTGTTGCCAGCTTCACCACGACATTGGTTGCTTGCTCAACCGTGCGAATACCTGTAAAACCGTTCAGATCAGTAGCTGTAAAGCCCGGGTCGGCAGAGTTTACTTTTATTTTGCTGTCCTTCAATTCAAAAGCGAAATGGACAGTAAGCGCATTAACTGCTGTTTTCGAAGCATTGTACACCAATGTTTTGTAATCTTTATATTCGAAGGCTGGATCACTCTGCAAGGTAAGCGACCCCAGTCCGCTGGACAGGTTCACAATCCGTCCGGCTTCAGATTTGCGCAGCAGAGGCAGCATCGTTTTCATCATGGCAAATACCCCGAAGACGTTGAGTTCAAATGTCCCTTTTAGCGCCTCCATTGGGGTTGTGGAAGGAAGTGATATCCCTTCAAGCTTCCCGACACCACCAGCATTGTTGATCAGAACGTCAAGTTTGCCATACAACTCGTCAATTTTTTGGGCTGCTGCATCTATGGTTGCCTGATCCGTAACATCCACTTCAATAAAAGAGGCGTTAATTCCTTCGGCGCGCAGTTTTGCTTCCGCCTCAGTGCCTCTTTCCATATTTCTTGCTCCGACGAATATCGTATGGCCTTGTAAACCGAGCTGACGTGCCGTTTCGAATCCAATCCCCTTATTTGCTCCTGTAATCAGGATAACTTTCTGTTCTTGTACTGACATCATGATTCCTCCCAATAAATTGATGTGAGTTGTGCTTACATATAGCTAAGGCAGAGGCCCCAGCGCATTGAAATTTTTGATTTGCTGTTATAGGCACATCTATAAGGTATAATAGTTAGTAATTGTTAACGAGGGGCACGTTTATCCTAGGAGAAAAACTCCCATAATCTTTTAGATAAGCTATAGAGAGGGCTGAAGGATTTGTTAAAAGTAGACCGCCGTCAAGAATTGGCGCAGTTTCTGCGGAGCCGCCGGGAACGTATTTCACCACAGCATGCGGGAATTATGGAGGGAGGGAGGCGGCGTACCCCGGGTCTGCGGCGTTCGGAAGTCGCGATGCTGGCCGGAATGAGCCAGGATTGGTATACCTATCTGGAGCAGGGCAGGGATATTCAAGTATCCTCCGAAGTTTTGGAAAGCTTGGCCCGTGTTCTTCAATTAAATGCCAACGAGCGAAAGCACTTGTTTTTGCTTGCCCATAGACATTTTCCGGTAGAAGAAAAATCTTCTGAAGTACGAATAAGCGCCACACTCCAGCATTTTCTCGACCAAATGGAGGTCCATCCGGCCAGCGTAATTGATGCCAGATTAAATATTGTCGGATGGAATAATGCCTTCCGCTCCGTTTACGGCAATTACGATGAACTCTCTGAGCGGGAACGGAACTTGGTATGGATTACGTTTACCTCTGATTATTTCCGCCAGATCAAGGGAGAGCATTGGGAGGAAGCTGCACTGCGCTGTCTGGCCCAATTTCGTGCCGGGTACGGTCGGTTTGTAGAGGATCCGTGGTGGTCCCAGCAAATTGCGGAATTGTCCGCCATCAGTGAAGAATTCAAAGCAATGTGGCAGCGTCAGGAAGTGATCTATGCATCAGAAGGACTAAAGCAGTTGTATCATCCGGTTGCAGGTGAACTGACTTTTCATAATTTATCGTTTACAGCGAATGAATCACCCGAATTGCAGGTTGTCATTAATATGCCCTTTGAGGGAACAGATACGACAGAGAAGGTGCGGCGACTTTTGGCAACAGGGAATTTTGCCTGAAACTCCGGTAAAATAGACGGAAGCATGGCCAACAAATACGCCGTGTTTATGATTTTGTCAAAGAAAAAAAGGATTACAAATGCAAAACAGGCTGCACCGGAATGCAGCCTGTTGATTAACTTTTATTTTGTTTGGGGTACTTTCTCCCAATCCTTCAGGAAGCGCTCAATACCGATGTCTGTAAGCGGGTGCTTCCACAAGGCGGGAAGAAGGGAGCCAGGGATGGTCGCAATATGAGATCCCGCCAGGGCAGCGTCCTCCACATGCTTAATATTGCGGATGGAGGCGGCAATAATTTCCGACTTGAGATCATGGAAGTCGAGAATTTGCCGCAAGTCACGAATCAGCTGCAAACCGTCCACGGCAATGTCATCCAGACGACCGACAAACGGGCTGATGAAGGTAGCGCCGGCTTTGGCGGCCATCAGGCCCTGAGCGGCGGAAAAGATAAGTGTGACATTGGTCTTGATGCCGTTCTTGGACAACTCATGGCAGGCATACAGACCGTCCTCGGTCATCGGCAGCTTGATGACAACATTGGAAGCCCATTTTGCGATTTCGTAAGCTTCCTTCAGCATTTCTTCTGCCTTAAGGCCGATCACTTCAGCACTTACAGGGCCTTTGACGATGCCGCAGATTTCCTGAATGACTTCCTTGAACACTCTTCCTTCCTTGGCGATCAGGGAAGGGTTGGTGGTTACACCGTCAACAAGGCCGAGACGTTCAATCCGTTTGATTTCCTCAATATTGCCGGTATCCAAGAAAAACTTCATAAAGAACTCCTCCTTAGTTTTTGTGCTCATTTTAGATTCTGCAAAATGAACGGAAAACAACCCTCAATCTGCAAAAAATTGTTGATGATAGCATTATACTGGCTTAAAAAGTATAATTAGTATGTGAATTCGGCCGAATAAGAATGCGGGAGGCAATGACTATTGCACTGGATTGCGATGATCACGATGCTGATCGACCATATTGGAGCGGTGTTTCATCCGAATGAACTCGCTCCATGGCGGATTATAGGAAGGATTGCCTTCCCGCTTTACACCTTTGCCCTGTATCTGGGGTATCTGCACACCAGGAATATGAAACGCTACATGATACGTTTATTTGTGCTGGCTTTGCTGTCACAGCTGCCCTTTATGTTTGCATTTGGCACAACCGGCCTGAACGTTATTTTTACGCTGCTGTCGTCTCTGCTGGCGCTGGCGGGCGCAGACAGGCTGAGAAGGCCGGGTCTGATGATTCCCTTTTATATTATTATCGGGGCATTTATGGAATGGTCCCATATGGATTACGGCGCATATGGTCTTGGACTTGTACTGATCTTTCGCTATACGCGGGGGATGTGGATGGTCCTCGCCCATTTTGTACTGAATCTTCTGTATGAGCTATGGAATTATCGTTATATCGGTTACATATATTATCAACCATTTACGATGGTTCAGCATTACAGCTTGATCTCCACTGTTGTGATCAGTCTGTTTCAGTCAAGTCCAGGGGTGTTCCGCAGGACGGCTCCGCGTTGGTTGTGGATCAGCTTTTACCCGGTTCATCTGGCAGTCATCGCGCTCATTATTATCCATCAGGTCGGCTTTGAAGCGGTTTTGGATAAAATTGTTGACGATTTCTATAGCAAGCACAGGTAAAAAGCTGCACGGAGCAGCAGAGAACGAAGCTATTCCGGAAAAGCGTCAGCGTTCAACTTTGGAGGAATGCTTCGTTATTTCCTGCAAGTGGTCTATGTTTTTGGCGGCTGCTCCTCGGCAACCATGAAATAAGAGGTAAGCTCCTGCAGCTCTTCAGCCATAATGCTTAGCTTATTGGACGAAGCGGTGATGGTCTCTATCGATGCCCACTGATCCTTTACGGTCCGGGAAATTTCGCCGCTGCTGGCCGCTGTTTTGCTGATCATGGCAGACAGGTGATCGGAAGCAGCCTTCATTTCCTGAATACCGGCCGAAATTTCGACAGTTGCTGCACACATGTATTGTACCTGCTCTGTCACCTGGGCGATGGCTTGCTGCATGTTCATAAATACGTCTGAGGCCATTTTAACCATTTGTGATGTATCGCCAGCCGAATGGCTACTCTCCGTCAAACGATGAACGATTTCCATTCCTTCATCAGAGCGCTGCCGCAGCAGCTCCGTTTCTCTTACCAATTTGGTGGAATATTCGGTTACGTTCTGCAGTACGTTCGCCATGTCGGACATGGCTAGCGCGCTGTCAGCGGTGGCTTTGGCCTGAACGCCTATATTCCCGGCAATTTCATTAACATTCCGATTGATGACATTGGCATTGCTGCCGTTTTGCTCACAGATGGCAAGCAGCTCCTTGGAGGATTCACTCACTTCGTCCGTCGTTTGCTTCACTTTGGCCATAATGTCGTTCATTCTGCTGATCATATGGTTGAATCTTTCATTCACCTGACCAAGGTCGTCCTTTCCGGTCTGGATGCGGATGTCCAGTCTGCCCCGGCTGACTTCCTCAATACCGTTGATCAGAGCCTTGACGGGAGCAAGGGTTCCTTTGACGACAAGATACTGCAGCAGCAGACAAATGATAAGAAAGCCGGCAAGAATGAGGAGATTATGAACAACCAGCCTCTCCAGACCGTCACGTATCACGCTGGCATCGGCATCTACGGCAAAATAGGCGAATTTTTTGTTGGTTTCGTCCATGATGGGATAGATAATGGTGGTGAATTCGCCGAAGCTGTCCTGATAAATGTCGGTAAAAACCGGCTTGCCTGTATCCAGCATTTTGCCCAAGGCTTGCGCCACTTCGGTCGGTTGCTGGTACATATCACCTACATCCAGCTTCCATTTCTGCTTCATTTCTTGTTTCAGAGGGGTCGGCATGGCTACGATGGACGTACCGAGACGGTTTTTCCCACCAAGCTCTGTACCGAAAATATAAGCATACTCGATATTGGGATTGTGTCCGGACACGGCATCCAGATAGGTCCGCAGCTTTGTCTGGGCCGGCCCATTGTAGCTCTGTTCCTTCATGGCTATGCGGACAAGACCGGAATCCAGTCCTGCATACCACTCCGCCGTGGTCCTTTCAATCTGATTGCGCAACTGATCTGTGAGGATGCTTCGCTGGTTAAAATAGCTTGAACAAATGAGTGCCGTGCCAATCAGGGTAATATTCATGAACGACAATAACAGATTTTTATGAAAAAAAGATAGTGTGCGCCAATTCAACAAAACATCCACTCCTATATTGCGATAATTCGACAATGGCCGACAAATTCATCATAATCGATTTTGAATACAAACATCAATGAAATGGTGGATAATTCTATGAAACACGTTATAATTAGCCTGAAATCTATAAGAAGAATAATATACGTAGCGGGCTGCTAGAGAAAGGGCTGGCTATAAACTAGTCTGTGTAATGATTGTACTAATAAGTTCGGGAGTTGATAAGATGAATTTAAAAAAGGCGGCCGCAGAAAAAGCGGTGGAGGCGATCAAGGATGGCATGTGCATTGGGCTTGGAACAGGCTCTACAGCATACTGGGCGATACAGAGAATCGGGGAGCGGGTCAGGGACGGCCTGAAAATCGAAGCAGTGGCGACATCGGTCGCATCGGAGGAGCTGGCCGTTCAGCTTGGCATTCCCATTGTTCCCTTTGAAAACATAACGAGACTGGATATTACGATTGATGGGGCCGATGAAGTAAATCCGGAGCTGCATTTGATCAAAGGCGGCGGCGGGGCGCTGCTGCGCGAAAAGATCGTTGCGGCCAATACGGATTATTTTATCGTGGTCGCCGATGAAAACAAGGCCGTGGATACGTTGGGCAGCTTTGCACTGCCTGTTGAAGTTGTGCCTTTTGCAAGCGAATGGACCAAGAGAAGACTGGAGGCTTCCTGCCCGGATGTGCAGTGGCGGTTAAAGGACGGTGTGAAGTATATAACCGATAACGGCAACTACATCGCCGATTGTCGGTACGGAGAGATCAACGATCCGGCGGCGCTGGAAGCGATACTGAACAGCATTCCCGGTGTGGTGGATAACGGTTTGTTCGTCGGAATGGCTGACAAAATCATTATTGCCAAATCCGACGGAGAGCTGGATATCCGGGTGAAATGAGCACCGCAGCTCCAAAATAGCGGCGGTGCTCCAGTTTTGCAAACTTGACATCTCCATGCAATTGCGATATCTTTGAATGAAGATAATTGTATGGAGGATTTTAATATGTCTGAAACTCTAGATGATCGTGAATTAGCTCTTAATTTATTTGTAGTGCTCGCCCGTGCTTATAATTCGGTCACCTCCCGTACCAACCGGGATATTCACAGCCATGGCTTGAACACGACCGAATTCGGCGTACTGGACCTGCTCTATCACCGGGGGCCGCAGCCTTTGCAGAAGATCGGAGAGAAGGTCCTTATTTCCAGCGGGAATATAACGTATGTTGTGGATAAGCTGCAGAAGAAGAACCTGCTTAGACGCCGCGCGTCCCAGGACGACCGCCGGGTCATTTTTGCAGAGCTGACGGAGGAAGGCAGACACTTTTTCGAGCAAATTTTTCCCCAGCATAAGCAGGTCATCTCTGACACGGTCAGCGGACTTTCGGCAGAGGAGAAGGAGCGGGCAGTTGCTTTGCTGAAAAAGCTTGGGCTATCAGCGGAAGGTTCTATTTAATGGTATCTGTCAGTACAGCGCTTATCTACCGTACCGGTTTGCTGACCGGTACTTTTTTTGCCGATCGGAGAGTCGGTATGCCGTGATTGGAGGGGAATGATTATGAAGCATAGGCATGAAGAGCTCCTCTATTCTTACATGGATGATCCGCAGGTGATTGAGGATCTGAAGCGTATCAGGGACCTTGGCCTTACGCAGACCTGCATTGCCGCCGGTTATGTAAGAAATCGGGTCTGGGACAAGCTGCACGGTTATGTGGCTCTGACTCCCTTGAACGATATTGATGTTATTTATTATGATCCCGGCAATACGCTGGAGGAAAGGGATTATCATTTGGAGCAGCTGCTGAACCGGGGGCAAATCAACCGCCACTGGTCGGTGAAAAATCAGGCCCGCATGCATGAGCGCAACGGCGATCCTCCTTATGCTTCCGCAGAGGATGCCATGCGGTATTGGCCCGAGACAGCGACAGCAGTGGGCATTTACATGGACGTTCAGGATGTTATGCACACTGTTGCGCCATTTGGCCTTGACGATCTGTTTGAAATGAGAGTCAAAAAAAGCCCGTATTTCCGAAATACGACCGCGTTCCGGGTACGTGTGTTTCAAAAGGAATGGCTTGACACCTGGCCGCTGCTGATTATGGATGAGCAGAGATGAAACAATGATGGAGAATCATGAAAGGGGTTAAAGATGAATGCTTAAAAATATCAAGTCCGAAACGGATCGGCCCGAAGTGCGCGAGCTGCTCGGTTATGCTGACGTAGCGGGCAGGGAAGATGAAGAAGAACTCATCAACCGTTACAAGGCGGACGACCGTCTGCATTTGTACGGCTATGAGGATGACGGGCTGATTGTAGGACTGCTGGGGTTCGAGCGCAAGGATGAGGGAGTTATTCATCTGCATCATATTGCGGTGCTGCCGGAGAACCGGCTGAAGGGCTACGGGCGGGGAATGCTGCTTCAGCTCATCAAGGATCTTAATCCGCAGCAAATCACCGTGGATACTGACGAAGAAGGTGCCCAATTTTTCCGGAATCTCAGCTTTACAGTGCACGGATCAGAGGATACTGTGACAGGTCTGGAATATTTCCACTGTATCTATGATATGGAGGAGGAAGAATAAGCATTTACCGTGCCGAAGCTGTCTCTTATCTCATAAGCTAGGATATCGGGAGTAGAAATCTGATGATCCGCCGGCCAGGAGGTGAGAGGGTTGATGTACCGCTATACGGCCATTGGCGATTCACTTACGGCCGGGACAGGGGCACTGCCAGGAAACGGATTTGCTCCGTTATATTCGAGGTCAATCGAGAAATATTCGGGTACCCGGGTCCTCTATCAGAATTTGGGGGTCAATGGAATGACTTGTCCTGAGCTGCTGCGAAATGTGGCAAGTTCCTCTGTCTACAGGACCGCTCTGGTGCAGGCAGATATTATAACCGTCTCCATTGGAGGAAATGACCTGATCCGTCTGGCCAAATCATCCGGGAGCAAAAATATCCGCTCCGAATTGGCTCGGCTGCAGGGGTGTTTGCATCAGACACTTGCCGGACTATACAGTATAAAAGCAGGCAGCCGTTCGCCGTTTCTGATTCGATTCGTCGGCCTGTACAACCCTTTTCCGGAGATGCCTGAAGCCGTCTTGGGAATTCGCAGCTTCAATGCCTCTTTAAGCTCGCTGAGCGGTCCATACTGTCGTGTGGCCCATATTTATCGCGAATTTGAGGGCAGGGAGCGGCAGCTGCTTTCGGTTGACGGGATTCATCCTAACGGGCGCGGCTACCGCGTGATTGCCGCCCGGCTTAACAAGCTTGGTTTTGCGCCGTTGTTCTGACCGGAAAAGCACGAAAAAAGGAAGCTCTTGCCTAGTAGGCGAAGAACTTCCTTTTTTTGGCGTCGTCCTGCAACTCAACCTGTCAGCTTGCGGTACCAGCTGCGCAGCGCCCATTTGCGCTCGCTTCGCCGCCGGTATTTGGGGAGGGAACGGTAGACAGCCAAGGATTGTGCAAACGCCTCAGCCGCTGCGGATTTCATGCCGAGGGAGCGGTACAGCATGCCGGACAAGTAATATCCTTCGCTAGAGGAGCTCTGTATGCTCTGAAATTGCTCCAGGTAAGCGAGAGCCTTGTTATGATCGGTGTCCTTGAATGCGGCTGCCAGGCGCAGGTAGGGCTCACCATATTGTACACGCGGGTTAATATCCAGGGCGCGCAGCAGATGAACTTCACCCTGCTCCTTGTCGCTTTCCATCAGCTCGGCCGTCCCGACGGCGCACCAGTAATCTGCCGATTGCTCGTAGCTTGAACGAATGTCCTGCAGCAGCCCGATTGCTTCGGCGTACTTTTTCCTCTCAAGCAGGCTGCGGGCAAGGTCAAAACGGGCGGATACATCGCTTGCGTTCAAGGCGATCTGCTGGCGCAGCCTGCTCTCATTGCGTCTCCGTTTCCAGGGCCGGGTCAGGCTCGGGAATATCCCGACAAATTTGCGGTCCAGCGCATAAATGACCACGATTATAATCAACAATGCCAGAAAGGGATTACCTACAAGCCACCACAGCAGGGAAAACAGAATCAATTTGCTCATAATTGTTGTTTCAGCTCCTCAACCCGGATCAGTAATGCTAATTCATTCGCTTCCATATTATAGCACAAGATTATAGCATATGGCCGGATTGAGGATAGAAGAAAAGCTAGTTGCTTTTATTAAGCAATGTCGGTCTGTTCGCGCCGCTTTTCCTCTGCTGGATGACAAACAGGACGATACCTAGCAGGCATAACGCGCCGCCGAATACGGCCAGCAGCCAGGCTGACGAGACGGCTCCGCCAAGATCCATGCTTCTTCCCGTCCAGAGCGGAAGGAGCGCTCCTCCGACACCACCTGCCGCAATCAGGAGGCTTGTGGTCATGTCCTCGGTATCCGGCAGCATTCTGCTGGCAAAGACGAGGGCAATGGAGAAAATGCCCGACATCGCAAGTCCAAGCAAAATGATCAGGGCAAAGGTGCCTGCTGCTCCGTTTGCAAGCGGAAACAGCAGAAACAGCAGCGCCGCGGCAGCCGAACTGATGACCACGTAACGCCCGTATCCGTAGGCATCCGCTATTTTCCCAGAGAATAAACGTCCCACCGACATGGCAAGCCAAAAGCAGGTCACGCCCAGGGCAGCCTGGGCTTCACCAAGCTCCAGTCTTTCAAGCAGCATGGATGGCAGGAAATTGGCCAGGCTCATTTCCGTACCGACATACAGGAAGAAAAACAGGATGAACAGTGTCAGCAGCGGCAGCATTCGTGATTGATATATGACTTTGCGCTCAGAGGATGCTGTTATAGAAGCTTGCCGTTCATTGAGCACAGGATCAAGCTTCCCGAAGGATACTGTCAACCAGAATATGGCCATGGCTGCCGCCATCAGGGCGATGATCGGAAAGGAGAATCTCCACATGCCAAGCGCGATCAGCCAGCCGGCAAGCGCAGGCATAGCCAGGGCGCCCAGGCCGAAAAACACTTCAAGACGGCTCATCACCGAACCTGTGCTTTCCTTGACCCCGCCGATGACAATGGTGCCGATGACGGCTTCGACCATGCCGAAGCCGAACCCTGACACCGCGCCTATCAGGTACAACCATCCCCATGGCGGAAGCAGGGCGTATAACATTTGGGCAGCACACAGCAAAAACAGAGCCATTACGAGAGTGGGACGCTTCCCGGTTCTGGCCGCCAGGGCGGGAGAGATAAGCACGCCTATAAGAAAGCCGGCAAACTGGGCAAAAATAAGGGTGCCTCCGTCCGTATAATCTCTGCCGTAATGTGCCAGCAGCACAGGCAGCAGAGAGCCAATAATAACATGGGCAAGACCGATCAGCAGGTACGAAAATCCGCCGATCCATAACAATCGTTTCAAAAAAGGTTCAGCTCCTTCGTGTCCTTACGCAAGCTCCAGTATTTGTACATCTCTTCCGTTCATCGTGACCGAACCCGTTATTTCCGTACCGCTAAGCAAGTCACGGGCGCTTCTGTCTCCAAAATCATAGGTTTGCGCTTCGGCGTTATGATTCATGACGAACAAATACTGCTTGCCGTTCTTGGTCCGCATGCTTGCTTCGATGCCTGCCGGAGCTTCAAGCAGCGGGCGAATGCCTTTTTCCTCGCAGATTTGCCGCAGCAGACTGTCAAGAAATGGCTGGTCGGGATCGGTAGCCACGTACCATGCGCTGCCTTGACCGAACCGGTTGCGGGTCAGGGCCGGCATGCCCTGGTAGAAATCTTCTCCATATTCAGCGAGAACTTCGGCCCCTTCACTATGCAACAGGTCGCACAGCATGCCGCATTCGTATTCGCCCTTGAGAGAACCATATTCCTTGGTCACGACAATACGATTCTTCTGTTCAGGCAGCAACGCGTCGATTTCTTCCACCCATATTCCAAGCAGCTTCCGCAGTTCTCCCGGATATCCGCCCAGTGTAACGAGATCGTTTTCATTGACGATGCCGCTGAAGAAGGTGGTCAGGAAGGTGCCGCCTCCCTGAACAAAGCGTTCCAGCCGTTCCGCAACCCCGGGCTTCACCATGTACATGACAGGGGCGATGACCAGGTCATATTTCGCAAAGTCAGCGTCCGTCCCGATCATATCCACTTGTATATTACGGTTGAAGAGAGCGGCGTAGTACTTATGAACCTGATCGACATATTTCAGCGCGACGGTGGGTCCGCTGGATTTTTCCACTGCCCACCAGTTATCCCAGTCAAACAGAATCGCCACTCTGGCCTCCACAAGCGAATCCAGTGTCTTGTCCCCAAGCTGCTGCAGCTCCTTGCCGAGCTGTGCGACTTCCCGGAATACCCTTGTATGCTCATGTCCGGCATGCTCAATGACAGCGCCGTGGAATTTCTCGCAGGCACCTGCTGAGCGCCGCAACTGGAAGAACATGATCGTATCCGCTCCACGGGCAACGGATTGATAGCTCCAGAGCCGCATAACTCCCGGCCGCTTCAGCGAGTTGTAGGGTTGCCAGTTTTGCTGGCTTGGCGTTTGTTCCATCAGCATGAACGGCTGTCCGTCTTTTAGTCCGCGCATCAGGTCATGGGCCATGGCTGTGTAGCTGTAAGGCGTGTTAAGTCCAGGATAGCTGTCCCAGGAGACGATGTCCATATGGCGGGCCCATTTGAAGTAGTCCAGTTGCTTGAAAAAGCCCATGAGGTTGGTGGTCACGACAGCATCCGGAATATGCTTCTTAATCACGTTATGCTCCAGCAGGTAGCATTCCAGCATACTGTCCGAATTGAAGCGCGCATAATCGAGCGAGATGCCCTGGAAGGAGGATTTGTTGTCTCCCCAATGCTCGCTGAGATTGCTCGGGAGCACAATTTCGTCCCAGTTATAAAAGGTATGTCCCCAGAAGGCGGTATTCCAGACCCGGTTCAGTTCTTCAATCGAACCGTATTTATTTTGCAGCCAGACTCTGAAGGCCTGTTCGCAATGGTCGCAATAACAATCCCCGCCGTATTCATTGGAGACATGCCACACCAGCACGGCAGGATGCTGGCGGTAGCGTTCGGCGAGCTTGTCGGCAATCCGCTCGGAATATTTGCGGTAAGTTGGGCTGTTCGGACAGGAGTTATGGCGGCCGCCGAATTTGCGCTTGCGCCCGTCGGCATCAACTCGCAGAATATCCGGGTATCTTGTTGCCATCCATGCAGGATGGGCGGCAGTGCTTGTAGCCAGGCAGACAAAGACACCGTTTTCATAAAGGCTGTCGATTAACTCATCCAGCCATTCGAAGTGATATGTATTTTCGTCCGGCTGATTTTTGGCCCAGGAAAATACGTTGATCGTTGCCATATCAATTCCGGCGAGCTTGAACAAACGCAGATCCTCTTGATGTGTCGCCTGATCCCATTGCTCGGGATTATAGTCGCCTCCGTAAAACATTTTTGGCAGCTTGCTGCTGATCACAATCTTCACCTCGTTATATAAGAATAATTCCATGGTATATCAATTCAACATCTTTTTAAATATAATAAAAGTAATGATTGGTATAAAAATATGGAACTTATCAAGGAGAGCTTTGATGGAGCCTGTGCATAAAAGATATTTTCTCTCCCACAGGGAGCAGCCCCTTCCTTTATATATGGAAAGCATCGGCTGGAACGGGGGACAGGAGGAGGTTGACCGGCCGGAGGGGTATCCGCTGTATCATTGGCTGCAGACGGTGAAGGGGGAAGGACGCTTCCGGTTCGGAGGGGCAGAGGTGCAGCTTATTCCCCATACCGGCGTGCTGCTTCCTCCTGGCGAACCGCATGCCTATCTCAGTATGGCGTCGCATTGGCAGACACTTTACATTACTTTCGGCGGGCCTGCGGCGGCGGCTGTGCTTTCTTCCCTCGGCCTGAACCGCGCCTCATGGTATCATTGGGATGCAGGGAGTCTGCTGGAAAGCTTCGGCATGGAATTTGTGAATATGGCAGCTCCGGACCGTGATTTGTCAGGGCTTGACGCATCCGCAGATCTCTACAAATTTTTGACCCTGCTCAAGAAGCACGGCAGGACCGGCTCGCTTCCCTCGTTGTCCGAGCATGTGGAACGGATTTCACCTGTTCTTGATTTTATGCAGAAGAATTACGGCCGTCCCGAGATCGGGCTGGAGGATATGGCGGCCGTTCTCAACATAAGCGTGCGGCATTTGAATACCCTTTTCAAACAGTCGCTTGGGGTTACCGCCTATGCCTATCTGATTGCGCTCCGTCTGCGCAAGGCCAAGGAGCTGATGACCAGTGATACCTCCCTGCCCGTCAAGGAGACGGCAAGGCAGGTTGGCTTCCGCGATGCGAGCCATTTCGTGGCCACCTTCCGCAAAATGGAGGGGTTGACGCCGCAGCAGTTCAGAACACTGTATTAAACCTTTGTTTTACATACCAAACATGCAAAGAAAATCGCTTGAACATCTGCCGTCACTGTGTTTATATGTTACTTGGATTGATTTGTAATTAATTTATATACATTGGAATATTTTCGGGAGGGACCTTAATGATGAAGCTGGGGAACAATGAAAAACTGATTTTTATCGGCGACTCGATTACAGATTGCGGACGGCAGCGTCCTGTCGGGGAAGGCTCCAGCGGCGCGTTGGGGACAGGTTATGTCGCTCAGGTGGATGCGCTTTTGCGGGCGGTTTATCCTGAGCTTGGCATCCGGGTCGTCAACATGGGTATCAGCGGCAATACCGTTCGTGATCTGAAGGAACGCTGGAGCAGCGACGTTATCGGCCAAGAGCCGGATTGGCTTGCGGTCAAAATCGGCATTAACGACGTGTGGAGGCAATTTGACGCTTCCAGCCGGCCTGAGATTCATGTATATCTTGATGAATACAAGCGCACGTTGCGGGAGCTGCTTGCTGAAGCCCGTCCAACGGTTAAAGGGCTTGTGCTAATGACCCCTTATTATCTGGAGCCCAACCTCGAAGATCCGATGCGGGCGACGATGGACGTCTATGGTGCGGCAGTTATGGAAATCGCCAATGAGTTCGATGCCATTGCCGTAGATACGCAAAAGGCGTTCGACAGGCAGTGGGAGCATGTGTATCCGGCATCCCTCGCATGGGATAGAGTGCATCCTGATCAGGCAGGCCATATGGTCATCGCGCGGGCGTTTCTCAATGCCCTGGATTTTGACTGGAACAGATAGCGGGAGTCTTGAGCCGGCCCAATGATCCGCCATTGATATGGCGGATTTTTTGCGCTTGCCGTCCCCTGGACATAAAAATTAGGCGCCTCTTACGAGACGCCCATTGATGGGAGAGGAGAAACCGGACGAAGAGCTTATGGGGAAACGTAAGCCTTCTCCGCGGTTGTCTACGGCATTGGTTAAATGCCGATATCTCAAGTGTGACCCGGTTGGGGCAGGAATATACATGCAGAACGGGAATTTCATGAAAAATCTTTGTAACAGGTTGTATGAGCCATTTTCCATATAGATGTGCTATATGTTACGATAACGTCGTATCGGTCTGTCAGGAACAGACGGTCAAGACTACATAGAGAATGGGTGAACATAGCGTGAGAGTTGTATCGGGCAGTGCTAAGGGCAGACCGCTTAAGGCAGTTCCCGGAACGGGAACGAGACCGACAACCGATAAGGTGAAGGAAGCGCTGTTTAGCATGATTGGTCCATACTTTGACGGGGGAGCCGCACTTGATCTGTTTGCGGGCAGCGGGGGACTTGGCATTGAAGCGCTGAGCCGTGGCATGGAGAAAGCGGTTTTTATCGATATGGAGCCGAAAGCCATTGAGGTGATCAGGGAAAATCTTCGTAAAACCGGCCTGGACAGCCAGGCTGAAGTGTTCCGCAATGAGGCCGGGCGTGCATTAAAGGTCTTGGCCAAACGCGGGGCTGCTTTTGATGCTGTTTTTCTGGACCCCCCTTACCGCATGAAGAATGGGGATGAGCTGATGGAACAGATGGACAAGCTCGGCCTGCTGCGGGACGGCGCCGTCATAGTCCTTGAATATGAATCCGGCTACAGCTACCCGGAGCGGTTCGGTTCCTTCAACCAGCTCCGTAAAGCCGTTTACGGTGAAACTGCTGTATCCATCTTCAGCTATGAAGGGATGCAAGGACAAACTAACGAACAATCAGGAGCCGCAGATGAATCAGACAAAGAGGCGGCAGACGAGGAGGAGCGGCATGGCTGAGCCGGAAAATAAAAAAAGGATCGCCGTCTATCCAGGGACATTCGATCCGGTGACAATGGGGCATATGGACATTATTCAGCGGGCATCCAAGCAGTTTGATCAGCTGATTGTGGCCGTGCTGAACAATATAAGCAAAAATCCGCTGTTCAGTGTGGAAGAGCGGATCGCCCTTCTGCGGCAGGCGACGGAGGATATGCCTAACGTTGAAGTTGATTCCTTTCGCGATTTGACAGCCAATTATGTCAGGCAGAAGGGAGCTCAGGTCATTGTGAGAGGCATCCGCTCCGTAACCGATTTTGAATACGAGCTGCAGCTGGCTTCTACCAATCATAAGCTGAACCCGGAGGCCGAGACGATCTTCATGATGACCAATCCGAAGTATTCCTATTTAAGCTCAAGCATGGTGAAGGAAATCGCGCATTTTAACGGCAACGTCATCGACCTGGTATCACCTGAGGTGGAAGAAGCGCTTAGACGCAAAATCAGCGAGAAGAATGGCGGGTCCGCCAACTGATGATAAACGAGGCTGTCAGCAGCACTCCCAGGATGGCAGTCAGCAGGGCAAACGGGACTGTAGCAAGCGTGAGCAGCCGGCCGATGGAAGGGTCAACAGTTCCTTCCTGAATGGGGAGCAGTTCCAAATAGGCAGGCACGGTAAGCGTGGCGAGCTGCTGCCAGGGATCCCACAGAAACCATAGGGCCAGAAATGACATCCCTGCATGCAGGAGGCGGGTAACGGCAAAGCTGAGCCCTCTGTCGGCAGGTCTTGTCATGGTGATGACTTGCAGCAGTCCGCTGATCCCCCCCCAGCCAAGGATGGCGCCGATCGCTGCGGTCTCCATACGGGAAGCGCCGAAAAAACGGACGGCTGCATGAGCGCCAAGATGCTGCTCCAGCAGCGCAGGCCACAGCAGCATGGGAGCCTGCGGTGTCAAATAGACATTCAGGAGCCGGATCATGACGGCGAAAAAAATGATAAAACCGCCGACCAGCATGAGGGTCTGGACGGCGTTCGACACCGACTCGCCCAGCAATCTGCCGAAGCTGCGTCCGTCTCTTTGGCGGGCGGCGGCCATTTCTGCGTATAAGGCCTGCAGCATAGAAGGACGGCGGGCGGAACCTCCCGGGGAAGTGGGGTAAGTGCTCTGCTGTGCTGCTGATTCCTTCGTCCCGAAAAGTCGGACGGAGATGATGGCAGCGAGTATGCCGGTAACCCAATGCACAAGCAGCAGCATATAACCTGTGGAAGGGCTGTGCAGGAAGCCTGCTCCGATGACAAGCACAATCGTCATCGGGTTGCAGAAGCAGGCGGCTCCGGTCAGCAGGCGGACCTGCCGTTCCCCCAATCCGCTCTGGCCGGCCAGCTGCCTGGCCGCCTCCGCGGCCGCCGGACCGCCAGCGGTCATCCCGAGCGCAAGCACCCACCCGCTGCGGCCTGGAAGGCGAAAGCAAGCGCCCATAAGGGGGGCCAGCAGTACACCCAGCCCATGTACAAATCCGGAGGCGATCAGCATTTCGGACAGCATCAGGAAAGGAAGAAGGGCGGGGAAGACGATGCTCCACCACAGCTTCAACCCTTGTCCTGAAGCCTCATATACCTGCTCGGGCGCGGCGACGACTGCGGCCACCAGCAGCAGCGAGCAGGCTCCAAGCAGCCAGGTCGTCCACAGCCGGCCAGGCTGTTTTTCCTGTATTGTCTGCATATTGCTCCTCCTTCCGGATGGGTTCTATCATTGTGTGTTTTTACTAGTAATAAGGATATGCGGCCACGGGCAGGGACAGACCGTGCTTGTCAGCATTTGCTGTCCTGTTGCCATGTTATTGAAGTGATATCGAAGGGGGAAGTATATATGATGAGGGCGGGAAACCGGAGCTTATGGTTCACCCTGCTGTATGCCGCCATGATTGCGGCCTTGGCCTATGTGCTGATCTACATGCCGACCCCGTATCTGATCTATCGTCCGGGCAGCGCCGAAGAAGTCAAACCGATGGTATCCGTCAGAAATGGCGATCCTGCGGAAAGCGGCACCTTTATGATGACGACCGTATCGGCCAGCTACGCCAATCTGCTCATGCTGGGGCTGGCAAAAGCCGACAGGAATGCGGAGGTGCTGACCAAGGAAAGCCGTCTGCAGGGGAGCAGCGAGGACGAGTATGCGGCCAAGCAGGTTTATTATATGGACAATTCGCAATCATCCGCGATTGAAGCGGCTTATAAAAAAGCAGGCGTAGCCTACAGAATCGTTCCGCAATACATTTATGTGCTGGAGACGGCTAAAGGGGCGGACCCGTTTTTTCATCCAGGAGATAAAATTGTGGAAGTGAATGGCGAAGCCGTGGCAGACAGTGAGGAGCTTCAACACATTCTGGAGGGCAAAAAGGCGGGAGACCGTGTAGACGTCAAACTGGATCGCAAGGGAGACACGGTGAGCGGAAAGGTGGAGCTTACGACGGTTAGTGACACGGCGTCCGGGGAGCAGCGTACAGGCTTTGGGGTAGGTATAGCCACACTCCAAAAAATCATGCCTGGAGAAGCGGGGCATGAAATTACCTTCACTTCGACAGATGTCGGGGGCCCGTCGGCAGGTCTGATGTTCACGCTGGAAATCTACAATCAGCTTACACCGGGGGATTTGTCCAAAGGGTACCGCATCGCAGGCACGGGCACGATTGGCGAGGACGGCAAGGTAGGTCCAATCGGCGGCGTTGTCCACAAAATCGTGGCGGCGGACAGGGAGCATGCGGATATTTTCTTCGTGCCTGAGAACAATGCGGAAGCGGCTGAAGCGAAGGCACAGCAAATTGGGACAGGCATGAAGCTGGTGCCTGTCCGCACACTGGACGACGCTTTGCGCTATTTGGAGCAATTGCCGGTCAAGGCCAAATAACAGGGGGCCTGTAATAGTCCCCGTACAGGCTGCGCACGTCCGCTGCAGGCATGCCCGCTGTGTATACAGCCGCTGCATTTATATCCATCTGCAAATGCGGATGCTCAAACCCTGCCGGGCGGATAAGGACGGGAAGGGAGGCAGTCTGCTTCATTTCGGCCAGCATGGCCTGCCCTGTTCGGTTGAAGCCGAGCACGCGGATATAGGCCGGGCCCTCTGCAAGCCGGGCCGGAGCCAGCTCGGATTTGGCATGGTTCAGCAGGATATGCGCCAGCATCCGCTGCAGCTTCACATGTGTATAGCGCTTCGTCTTCAGCGCTGAAAGCAGGGCTGTGACCGAGGGCTGCGGCAGCGCTGGAAGCAGCTTCTTCAGCCTGTGCTCCAGCCCCTCGGTCACCTCGTGCAGCCCGGCCAGCTCGGAGGCGCTGCGCGTGATCAGGGCGTTCAGCAGCGGCCGGCTGAACGCCTCCCATGTCTGCGGCGCACGGCCGGCGGCCCACTCACGCCGCAGAAGGTCTAGCACGGCGCCCGGCACATAGGGCGCCGTGGCATCCGGTCCGCCCGCCAGCAGCAGGCGGCGGACCGCGGTGGCGCTGGCGATGCCGCCGGCCGCCAGCGTGTCGTGATAGCCTGCGCCGGTGCGGGCTATCGTGAAGGGCTCGATCGCGCTCTGCAGCCGCTGCAGCGCGATCAAATAATGCAGCCCAAGTGTATTGTTGGGCTGCTGCATGAGGGCGGACAGCTCCGCGCCGTCCGCCTCCCCGCCGGCGAGCGCAGCTGCCGCCCCCGCGTAAGCCGCGGGGTAGCTGGCGCCGCCCGCCAGCCGCGCGGCGATGCCGGCCTTGAGCTCGGCCGGCTCCGCCGCCAGGACGCGCGCGAGCCTGCGCAGCGGCGCGATGTCGCCGCTCTCGCTGCCAAAGCAGAGCGCGTCCACGATGCCGGTCGCGTGCAACAGCGCGACCGCGCCGTAGGCGAACCATTCCGCCGCCTGCACGGCGTAGGCGACCGGCAGCTCAATCACAAGATCGGCCCCCATGGCAAGGGCCATTTCGGTGCGCGACCACTTGTCCGTAATCGCCGGCTCGCCGCGCTGCAGAAACGGGCCGCTCATGACGGCGATAGTCCGCTCTGCTCCGGCCGCAGCCCTGGATGCAGTCCAGTGATGAACATGGCCGTTGTGCAGGGGATTGTATTCAACGATGATTCCCAGCGTTTTCATGCTTTCAGGACAGCTCCCTTGTCAAGCGGGGTATAATAATCGTATACCATTTTACACGAACATCAGCACTTTTGCCCGCGCCCCGAATGGGCAGCTTCCTCTCGAAGGTGTAAAGGAAAAGGTGTTGACAAACCTCTCGTTCAATCGGTATAATAATTTTTGTTTGTTTGGAGTGATATAGTATGCATTTACACTTTCGCAAGGTTGCCATGAATGACGGTCCGGTTTTGATCCGGGAGAGCTTGAATGTCGAGCCGCTGATTACACACCGCAAGGATATCACTTCAGTTTCACCGCTGACTGCAGACCTTGCAGCCGTAAGCGGGGAAGAAGGAAAGATCGATGTGAGCGGAACGCTGGCAGCCGAACTGGACACGCTGTGCTCCCGTTGCCTGACACCGATTCACGAGCATATGAACATTTCCTTTTCGGAACGCTTCGAGCAGGGGCAGGAACAGCCGGAGGACGAGGAGATGGAATCGATTATGATCGAAGGGGAGTCGTTCGACACCGTTTCTTTTTGTGAGGAATCATTCCTGCTGCATCTTCCGTTTGCGCCGCTGTGCCGGCCTGATTGCAAAGGGCTGTGCCCGACCTGTGGTCAGAACTGGAACGAAGGCTCATGCAGCTGCAACAATGAGCGGATAGATCCACGCCTCGCGGGTCTCAAGGATTTTTTTAAAAAATAAATACTTGAAATAATCGATGAGTTATTCACCGGCTGCGGTGGGATTGGCCACGAGCCGTCCTGCCCGGTCTTGAATGAGATAAACACATATACCCTTCGGGGTTGATCTCGATAAGGAGGTGGGAATGATGGCAGTACCACAACGCAGAACGTCCAAAACGCGCCGCGACAAACGTCGTACTCACTTTAAACTGGCTGTGCCAGGCATGGTGAAATGTGAACAATGCGGAGAATTGAAGCTTGCTCACCACGTATGCAAAGTTTGCGGAACATACAAATCTAGAGAGATTATCTCTCAATAACATTCGAAGCAGCGTGCTGTGATTGTACAGCAGGTCGTCTTGATGTTAAAAAGTAGTGCTTCACCCTGGTGAGGCGCTATTTTTTTTGTGGCCTGGCTTTCTTTTTGGCGGGCGATGCTATATACTGGCTTAGTACCTGGTTCTAAGAAAAGGCGGGCAAATCCGCTTATACATATATTTCTATTTAAGCTTTTGCAATAGTTTGGGAGGAAGGAGGCGTTTGGCCATCGAGCGGCTGCCCAAGAGACTAAGACAGCAGAGGCTGTCGCAATTAATTGAAGACAACCCGTTCGTCACGGATCAGGAATTGACGCGTCAACTCAAGGTCAGCATTCAGACGATCCGGCTGGACCGGATGGAACTGGGCATTCCCGAACTGCGCGAGCGGATGAAGCTGATGGCTGAGCGGTCATACGATCAGGTCCGGTCGCTGCCTCTGCATGAGATCATCGGGGACATCGTTGATCTGCAGCTGGACAAAAGCGGGATATCGATATTTGAAATCCGTGACGAGCATGTGTTTTCACGGACCGGCATCGCACGAGGGCACTATGTTTTTGCCCAAGCCAACTCATTAGCCGTCGCCGTCATCAATGATGAGATCGCGCTGACCGCTTCGGCCGATATCCGGTTTGTGCGGCCCGTTCATTTGGGCGAGAAATGTATAGCCAAGGCCTATGTCCGCTCCCAGCCGGAGCAGAAGGGCAAGGCCAAGGTGGAAGTATTCACTTATGTGGGAGAAGAGATGGTCTTCCAGGGGAACTTTGTCATTTACCGTTCCACCGGGGAAGAATACAGCGAAGGAGGGAACCAGCATGCGGATCGCCATTGATGCGATGGGGGGAGACAACGCGCCGGAAGCTACAGTTGAAGGCGGACTGGCTGCCGCAGCTGAATGGAAGGATACGGAGATCGTGCTTGTCGGTGACCAGGGCAGAATCGAGCCGCTGCTGGAGGGGAAGCAAGTGCCGTCGAATCTGACGCTCCGGCATGCCTCCGAGGTTATAGATGCGGAAGATGAGCCCGTGCGGGCTGTTCGCCGCAAGAAGGACTCCTCCATGGTCGTGGCTGGACGCATGGTGAAGGAGCAGGAGGCGCATGCCATGATCTCGGCCGGCAATACGGGAGCGCTGATGACGACCGGTCTGCTAGTTGTGGGACGGATGGAAGGGATTGAGCGTCCCGCGCTGGCGCCGATGATTCCAACGCTTGACGACCTTGGCGTGCTGGCCCTGGATCTGGGTGCCAATATGGACGCCAAGCCCGAGCATCTCGCGCAGTATGCCCAGATGGGCAGTCTTTATCGGCAAAAGGTGCATAATATTGCCGAGCCGCGTGTCGGGCTGCTTAATGTGGGCACGGAGGCGGGCAAGGGCAATGAGCTGACCAAGCTGGCTTATCCGCTGCTGGAGCAGCTTCCAATCCGCTTCGTCGGCAATGTGGAGGCCAGGGATGTATTGACAGGCAACTGCGATGTGCTCGTCTGTGACGGCTTTGCCGGCAATATTCTGCTCAAGGCGATGGAAGGGACGGCAGGGGCTATTTTCTCGCTGCTCAAGGAGCAGTTCACCAAGTCGCTGAAGACGAAGCTGGCAGCCGCCATGCTGATGCCTGAGCTGCGGGGGCTGAAGAACAAGCTTGACTACACCGAGCATGGAGGGGCTCCGCTTCTCGGATTGAGCGGTCTGGTCGTCAAAAGCCATGGCTCGGCGGATGCGAATGCCGTCAAAAACGCCGTCAGACAGGCGCGGATCGCGCTGCAAAACCGTCTTGTTGAGAGCATATCGAAGGAAATCAGCGGGAAGTGAGTGACAAAATGAATAATTTGAAACCGGTCGGTATTATCGGTACCGGCAAATACGTGCCAGAGAAGATACTGACCAATAGCGATTTGGAAAAAATGGTGGAAACAAGCGATGAATGGATTGTCAGCCGCACCGGCATCCGTGAACGCCACATCGCTGCTCCCGAGCAGGCAACCTCCGATCTGGCTTATGAGGCTGCGGTCAGAGCCCTTGAATCCGCAGGCATGACTGCCGAAGAATTGGATCTCATTATTATTGCTACGATTACGCCCGATATGGCATTTCCTTCAACCGCATGTATTCTTCAGGATAAGCTGGGAGCGAAGGGTGCGGCGGCATTTGACCTGTCTGCGGCCTGCTCGGGTTTTGTATATGGACTGGCTACTGCCACAAGCTTTATCCAGGCTGGCATGTACAGAAATGCGCTGGTCATCGGCGCGGACTGCCTGTCACGAATCACGGATTATACGGACCGCAATACATGCGTGCTGTTCGGGGACGGGGCAGGAGCGGTCGTGCTGGGTGAAGTGCCGGAAGGCAGAGGGTTCAAATCCTTTGACCTTGGTGCCGAGGGTGCGGGCGGTCCGTTGCTGCGATTAGAAGCGGGCGGATCAAGACTGCCGGCATCAGCGCAGACGATCGAGAACAAGCTTCATTACATTTACATGAATGGACGCGAGGTATTTAAATTTGCCGTTCGTGTCATGGGTACGGCGACAGACGTGGTGCTGGGAAAAGCGGGGCTGGACAAGAGTGACATCGATGTGTTCATACCGCACCAGGCCAACATTCGCATTATTCAATCCGCCATGCAGCGTCTCGACCTGCCTGAAGACAAAGTAATGATCAATGTGGATAAATACGCGAATACTTCGGCCGCCTCCATTCCGCTTGCGCTTGTTGAGGCGGCAGAGGAAGGGCGCATGAAAGAGGGCGACCGGGTGTTGATGGTCGGCTTCGGCGGCGGCTTGACCTGGGGCGCCTCTGTACTTGTCTGGTAATGGGCATTATATTTTGTTATTATCATTAACGTTACAGAAGCGAGGTGAATACGAGTGGGCAAAACGGCATTCGTATTTCCGGGACAGGGATCCCAAAGTGCAGGTATGGCAAAGGACGCCTACGAAGCGTCAGAGGCGGCCAAGGTGATATTTCGTCAGGCGGACGAGCGTTTGGGCTTTTCGTTGAGCACTCTTGTTTTTGAAGGTCCTGATGCTGAATTAAAGCAGACCTCCAATACGCAGCCGGCACTGCTTACAGCCAGTACAGCCTTATATGAAGTTTTTAAAGCCAGCGGCATCAAACCTGACTTCGTTGCCGGACACAGCCTTGGGGAATACAGCGCCCTTGTGGCGGCAGATGTACTATCCTTCGCGGATGCCGTCGAGCTGGTCCGCTCCCGCGGTCTGTTTATGGAAAAAGCTGTCCCTGGCGGCCAAGGCGGTATGGCGGCTGTACTGGGTGCCGACCGCAGTCTGCTTTCCGCTCTCTGCAGCAATATTACGGCAGGCGGGCAGACGGTTGAGCTTGCAAATGTCAATTGCCCTGGGCAAATTGTCGTATCCGGAACGAAGGAAGGCGTGGCACAGGTAGCTGAACGGGTAGAGGAGGCGGGCGGCAAGCGTGCCATTACCCTTGAAGTCAGCGGGCCTTTCCATTCGTCCTTGATGAGAGGAGCGGCGGACAAGCTGGCAGCCAAGCTCGAAGGAGTCGATTTTGCAAGAGCTTCCATTCCTGTGGTGACGAATGTTACAGCTTCTCCGGTACAGGACGGCGGAGAAATCCGTACCTTGCTGGTTGAGCAGGTGTACTCCCCTGTGCTGTGGGAAGATAGCGTGGCTTGGCTCATCGGCCAGGGAGTGGATACGTTTGTGGAATTCGGCCCCGGCAAAGTGCTGACTGGCCTGATCAAGAAAATAGATAAAACATTGACATTGATTAACGTGAGTGATATGGAATCGTTAGAGAGTGCGGTTCAAACGCTTTCCTGAGTGGTGAACGATATGAAGGAGGGGAAATGATGTCCAAGCCTTTAAGCGGCAAAACGGCGCTGGTGACGGGCGCATCCCGCGGGATCGGCCGCAGCATTGCCCTTGCGCTGGCGGAAGCGGGCGCTAACGTGGCTGTCAATTACGCCGGCAGCGAGCATGCGGCAGCCGATACGGCTGACCTGATTCGTGCCAAGGGTGTGGAAGCCATTACGGTGCGCGCTGATGTAGGCAAGGCGGATGAAGCCGGGCAACTGGTCAAACAGGTGACCGATACGTGGGGCCGTATTGATATACTGGTGAATAATGCCGGAATAACAAGAGATAATTTAATCATGCGCATGAAAGAAGAGGAATTCGATCAAGTGATTGAAACGAACCTCAAAGGAGTGTATAACTGTCTCAAAGCTGTCACACGGCCGATGATGAAGCAGCGCTCCGGGCGCATCATCAACATTTCGTCCGTGGTTGGCGTGCTCGGCAATGCGGGGCAGGCCAATTACGTTGCAGCCAAGGCCGGGGTGATCGGGCTGACCAAATCTGCGGCAAGGGAGCTGTCCTCCAGACAGATTACGGTTAATTGCGTCGCTCCGGGCTTCATTGATACGGATATGACGCAGGTTCTGCCGGATGAGATGCGTGAAAAGATTCTTGGAGATATTCCGCTGGCCCGTCTTGGACGGTCAGAGGAAGTAGCTGAAGTCGTGCTGTTCCTGGCCTCCGATGCTTCCTCATATATGACAGGCCAGACTCTGCATGTGGACGGCGGCATGGTTATGTAGCCGGACGCATGTCCGTTTAGAAGAGGGATAAGTCTCTTCTATGGCATTTTTATTGTGTTTTTCGTATAATACCAAAGAGGAGGTGAGCCGGATGTCCGACGTATTGGAGCGTGTAAAGCGCATTGTCGTTGACCGTTTGGGAGCCGACGAAGCAGAAGTTACCCTCGAAGCATCTTTTAAAGATGATTTGGGCGCTGATTCTCTCGATGTAGTTGAATTGGTAATGGAATTGGAAGATGAGTTTGATATGGAAATCTCTGATGAAGATGCAGAGAAAATTACAACTGTAGGTGAAGTTGTAAACTACATACAATCTCATACCTAAGTCAACACAAGTCCCGTTCTGATTCAGGCGGGACTTTCTCCTAATTCAGGATTTTGCCATGGATGGTACAGCCATACAGACTGAACTAAAGCTCGAATTTTACGGTAATGATGAATTACTGACTTTAGTTGATTCTATATACATGCAGGGCAAGAAGATCTGGTACTTAATTTGCAGCCAAACATTGAGGTGAATATCGTTGAAACAACGTGTTGTTATAACAGGAATGGGTGTGGTCACCGCACTTGGACAGGATTTGAATACGCTGTGGGACAACCTGATGGCAGGCAAATCCGGAGTCAGCAACGTTGATGCGTTTGATGTCAGTGACTACCCTACGAAGATCGCCGCTTCCGTGAAGGATTTCAATCCGGAGGATTATATGGACCGCAAGGATGCCCGCAAAATGGACCGTTTTGTTCAGTTTGCGGTGGCAGCTGGCAAGATGGCTATGAAAGACAGCGGAATTGAAATCGGAACCAACGCTGAAGCCGAGCGGGTGGGTGTATCCATCGGTTCGGGCATCGGCGGCCTGGGCACCTGGGAGGATCAGCACAATACGTTGCTGGAGAAAGGGCCGAAAAGAGTCAGTCCGTTTTTTATCCCGATGATGATCGCGAATATGGGATCAGGTCAGATGTCCATCATCCTGGGCGCAAAGGGGCCGAATACAACGCCGGTTACAGCTTGTGCAACAGGAAGCCACGCGATTGGCGATTCATTCAGAATGATTCAGCGCGGGGATGCCGACGTTATGGTTTGCGGAGGCGCCGAGGCGACGATTCGTCCGACGGGAATGGCCGGTTTCTGCTCCATGCGGGCGATGTCCACCCGCAACGACGAGCCGGAGAAGGCGAGCCGCCCGTTTGATATGGGGCGTGACGGATTTGTTATGGGAGAAGGAGCCGGCGTGCTCATTCTCGAATCCCTGGAGCATGCGCAAAAACGCGGTGCGCACATCTATGCCGAAGTGATCGGCTATGGGCTTTCCGGTGACGCCCATCATATGACAGACCCTGATCCGGATGGAGCCGCACGCTGCATGAAGATGGCAATCCGCGATGCGGGCATTTCCTCGGAAGCCGTCGATTATATCAATGCACATGGCACGTCCACTTCGGCCGGAGACAAATCCGAGACAGAGGCGATCAAGAAGGCGCTTGGCGAACATGCCTACAAAGTGGCCGTCAGCTCCACCAAGTCCATGACTGGCCACCTGCTTGGGGCAGCCGGCGGGGTGGAGGCGGTCATCTGCGGCCTTGCGCTGCAGAATCAGATCATTCCTCCGACCATTAACCTGGAAAACCAGGATCCGGAGTGCGATCTTGATTACGTGCCTAATGAGCCGCGCAAGGCAGAACTGGATGTCGTGATGTCGAATTCCTTTGGATTTGGCGGTCACAATGCTACGGTAATCTTGAAAAAATACGAAGCGTAAGGGGTCAGTTCGTTGAGTGGAGATTTGAAGCAGTTACAGCAGAAACTTCATATTCAATTCAACAACCGGCAGCTTTTAAAACAGGCCTTTACTCACGCTTCCTATGTGAACGAACACCGTTTCAGCCAGCATCAGGATAACGAGCGTCTGGAATTTCTGGGCGATGCGGTCCTGGAGCTGACTGTTTCGGAACAGCTCTACAATCAATATCCGAACCGGCCTGAGGGGGAGTTGACCAAGCTGCGCGCGGCCATCGTCTGCGAACCGTCACTTGTGAAGTTTGCGGTCGGTCTGGATTTCGGCCAGTATGTGCTGTTAGGCAAAGGTGAGGAGCTCACGGGCGGAAGAACCCGCCCGGCACTCCTTGCGGATGTGTTCGAATCCTTTATAGGAGCGCTGTATTTGGACCAGGGCCTGGAAGCCGTCCGGTCGTTTCTGGAGCGTCATATTTTCCCGCAGATCGCGGTGCAGGGAAAACCTCAGATCAGTGATTATAAAACTGAACTCCAGGAACTTACTCAGCACCACAATATGGGTGTTTTGGAATACCGTATTGTTGAAGAACGAGGTCCCGCGCATGAGCGGGAATTTGTAGCCGAAGTGCATATGGGAAGCGAACGGCTTGGAACCGGTATGGGACGTTCCAAGAAAGAAGCCGAGCAGCAGGCGGCAGCGGTCGCTTTGAGCAAGCTTAAGCTTCCGGAATCCTGATGCAGCAGCATAACCGCCAAGGACAAAGCAAGAGCAAAGAGCAGCCCGCGGGCTCGTCCCGGCCGAACGCTTGGACCGGACTGCTTTTTGCTCTTTTTTCGTTCAGAGCTGACAGGGTAACGATATTCAGTATTTTAGAGGTGAGGCATATATGTTTTTAAAGCGCATTGAGCTGGCGGGCTTTAAGTCGTTCGCAGATAAGACGGAGATGGAGTTTGTCCGCGGCATCACCGCTGTGGTGGGACCGAATGGCAGTGGAAAAAGCAATATTTCCGACGGCATCCGCTGGGTGCTCGGCGAACAGAGTGCCAAATCGCTTCGCGGCGGCAAAATGGAGGATGTCATTTTTGCCGGCAGTGACGCACGTAAAGCTGTCAATTACGGAGAAGTGTCATTAACGCTGGATAACGAGGATCAAGCCCTGCCGCTCGATTTCGGTGAAGTGACGGTAACCCGCAGGGTACACCGCAGCGGCGAAAGTGAATATTTTATCAACCGTCAGGCATGCAGGCTGAAAGATATTACGGAGCTGTTTATGGATACCGGCATCGGCAAGGAGGCTTACTCCATTATCGGTCAGGGACGAATCGAGGAAATATTGAGCACCCGGTCCGAAGACCGGAGGGGCATATTTGAGGAAGCATCCGGTATTGTAAAGTATAAATCCCGCAAGCGGGAAGCTGTGCGCAAGCTGGATGATACCGAGCAGAATCTGCTGCGCATCCATGATCTGCTGAGCGAGCTTGAAGATCAAATCGGCCCTCTGAAGGAGCAGTCGGAGAAGGCGACCCATTATAAAGAGCTGCGTGGCCAATTGAAATCGAAGGAAATATCGATGTATGTGCATCAGATCGAAAACATTCACTCCTCCTGGAGCACGGCGAGCGAAAAGCTGGAAAAGCTGCGGGAAGAGCAGCTTCAGCTCTCCACGGTAGTGTCCCGGCATGATGCGAAGCTTGAAAATGACCGCAACGAGCTGCGCCGGCTGGAGGAAGAGATAGAACAGCTGCAAAGCGAGCTGCTGCAGTACATCGAGGCGACGGAAAAAAGTGAAGGCTACGGTCAACTGCTGAAGGAGCGGCTGCGCAATCTGGAGGCCAACCGTGAGCAGTTGCAGCAGGCCTTGGCCGCGAATGAAGCCCGCAGCGGCGAACGCAATACGGAACTGGAAGCGCTGGAGGACAAGCTGGACCGGCTCACCGACGAACTGGGGCAGCTGCGGTCGCTTCTGTCCGCCGAGCAGGCGAAGCTGGTGGGCGTGACCGGCGGGATCAGCCAGGAGCAGGAGGAGAGCCTCAAAGGCAGCCTGCTGGAGCTGATGAACCAGATGGCCCAGGCGCGCAACGAGATCCGGTATACCGATCAGCAGAAGGAGTCGATTGAGCGCCGGATGAATCGGGTCAGCGACGAGTCCGGGAAATGGGAGATCCGAAAGGCGGAGTTGCAGAAGCGCAAGCAGGAAGTTGAAGCGGATGTTGCCAGAATTGCCAAGGAAATCAGCGGGCTGCGTACGGGATACATCACTGGAAGCGAGCGTTATCAGTCGCTGCAGAAGCTGCAGGAGGAAAGCCTTGCCGCCGCGCGCAAATGGGAGCAGAAGCGTGAGGCGCTCGTCTCCCGCCGGGATACGATGAAGGAAATGCAGGAGGACTTTGAAGGCTTTATTCTGGGCGTCAAGGAAGTGCTGAAGGCGTCCCGCAAAGGAATGCTGCAGGGTGTGCATGGAGCGGTGGCGGAGCTGATCCGCGTACCGGAGAAGCTGGAGCAGGCGATGGAGACGGCGCTTGGTGCTTCAGTTCAGCATATCGTCATGGAGAACGAAGCGGTATCTAGACAGGCTATCGGCTTCCTGAAGCAGCGGCAGTTAGGCAGAGCGACATTCCTGCCGATGGACGTCATCCGCCCGCGCCAGATCGGCGCCGGGGAGCGTCAGATTATCGAAGGGGCGGAAGGTTTTGTCGGCATCGGCGCGGATTTGATCCAATATGACGAACGTTATGGGGGCATCATCGGCAGCCTGCTCGGCAATGTCGTCATTGCCCGCACGCTGGAGGATGCGAACCGGATTGCGGCCCGCTGCCAGTACCGCTACCGTGTCGTCACGCTGGAAGGCGATGTCGTGAACGCTGGCGGTTCCATGACCGGAGGCAGCCAGTTCAAGAAAAATTCGAACCTGCTCGGGCGCAAGCGGCAGTTGGATCAGCTGGATCAGGAAATTACCGATGCCCAGCAGCAGGTAGAGAAGCTTCGGAGCGGGGTGCTGGATATCAAAAAACAGCTGGAAGAGGCCCAACTCCGGCTGGACGAGCTGCGCCAGGGCGGCGACGTCAAGCGCGGCGAGGAGCAGCAGGCTGCATCGGAGCTGAAGCAGATTGATCATGAGCTGCGCCATGTACTGGAGCAGGTTGCGGCTTCCGGGCAGGAGAAGAAAGGCTTCGGCCAGGAGCTCAAGGAACTGGAAACGGCACGGGCTGAGGCTGTCCGCAAGCTGGCTGAGCTTGAAGAGGAAGAGAAGAGAACGCACCAGGCCATTCAGGCGGCTGAATTTGCCCGTAAAGCAAACGAGTCGGCGAAGGAAGAGCTGCAAAGCCAGTTGACTGATTTGCGTGTTAAGGAAGGCAAATTGGAGCAGGAGCGCTTCTCGCTGGAAGAGCAGTTGAAGCGTCTGCAGGGCGACTATAGCTCCCTGCACAGGGACGCGAAGCAGAACCGCTCCCTGCTGGCCTCCGTGGAAGTTGACCTGCGCTTCAATCGCGAAGAAAGCGTGAAGCAGACGGAGGATTTGAACCGCTACCGCATTCTGAAGGATGAAACGGCGGCGAAGCTGGAATTCAAACGGGCCGCCCGCGCTCAGCTTTCCAAAAAGCTGGAGCTGGAGGAAAACGAAACGAGGGAGCAGCGCGTACAGCTCAAGTCGGTGGAAGAGCAACTCAGACAGACGGAGATCGGCGTGAACCGGCTGGATGTGGAGCTGGACAATATTTTGCGGAAGCTTGCCGATGACTATGAGATGAGCTATGAGCTGGCGAAGCAGCGCTACCCGGTGCCTGAAGATGTGGAAGGCACGCAGGCGGAGGTCCAGAAGCTCAAACGGAGTATTGCCGCACTTGGCGAGGTCAACCTTGGCGCTGTCGAGGAATATCAGCGGGTGAACGAAAGATACACCTTCCTGAACGAGCAGAAAACCGACCTGGTGGAGGCGAAGAGCACCCTGTACGAGGTTATCAAGGAAATGGATGACGAGATGTCCAAGCGGTTCAAAACGACCTTTGACGCGATTCGCTCCCGCTTCGGAGCCGTATTCGCCAAGCTGTTCGGCGGCGGCCGGGCGGATCTTGTCCTGCTGGAGCCGGACAAGCTGCTGGAGACCGGCATTGACATCGTTGCCCAGCCTCCGGGCAAAAAGCTGCAGAATCTGCAGCTTCTCTCCGGGGGAGAACGGGCGCTGACGGCGATGGCGCTGCTGTTTGCCATTCTGCACATCAAGCCGGTGCCTTTCTGTGTGCTGGATGAGGTGGAAGCGGCGCTGGATGAGGCGAATGTGGTCAGGTTCGCGCAGTATTTGCGCGAGTTCTCCGAGCAGACGCAGTTCATCGTGGTCACCCACCGCAAAGGCACGATGGAAGAATCGGACGTGCTGTACGGAGTAACGATGGAAGAGGGCGGCGTGTCCAAGCTGGTGTCCGTCAAGCTGGAGGATGAAGAAGCGGAAATCGCCTGAAACTGGTAATTATTTGTGAAGCAGGCTTATTATAGGAGGGAACGGACTTGAGTTTTTTCAGAAAGCTGAGAGACAGCATCGCGAGCAAAACCGAATCGGTGACAAAGCAGTTCAAAGACGGACTGGAGAAAACGCGTAAAGGCTTTGTGGAAAAGGTGTCGGACCTGATGATCCGCCGCAAGAAGATCGACGAGGAATTTTATGAGGAGCTGGAAGAAATTCTGATCGGCGCCGATGTCGGCGTAAATACGGTCATGAATTTGATTGATGAGCTGCGCGACGAGGTGCGGAAGCGTAAAATCGAAAACGCCGCCGAGCTGCAGCCGGTTTTATCGGAGAAGCTGTCGGAGCTGCTGCGCGGGGAGGAGAACTCCGGTCTGAAAACAAATCCGGACGGCATCACTGTGATCCTGTTTGTCGGTGTTAACGGGGTCGGCAAGACGACCACGATCGGCAAAATGGCCCACCGCTTTAAGCAGGAGGGGAAGAAGGTGCTGCTTGCCGCAGGAGACACGTTCCGTGCAGGCGCTATCGAGCAGCTTGAAGTATGGGGGCAGCGTGCCGGGGTTGAGGTCATTAAGCAGCAATCCGGTTCCGATCCGGCTGCCGTTATGTATGATGCGGTACAGGCTGCCAAGCAACGCCAGGTGGATGTGCTGCTGTGCGATACGGCCGGCCGTCTGCAGAACAAGACGAACCTGATGGAGGAGCTCAACAAGATCTTCCGCGTCATTCAGCGCGAGATTCCCGACGCTCCGCATGAGGTGCTTCTCGTGCTGGACGCGACGACAGGCCAGAATGCGCTTAATCAGGCGAAGCTGTTTGGTGAAAAGAGCGGCGTTACAGGTCTTGTATTGACGAAGCTGGATGGCACGGCCAAAGGTGGCATCGTCATTGCCATCCGTCAGGAAATGAACCTGCCCGTCAAGTTTGTCGGCCTTGGCGAGAAAATCGACGATCTGCAGCCGTTCGATTCCGACCAGTTTGTGCATGCGCTCTTTGCGGGCTTGATACAGGAAGCTCCGGCCGAAGAGGATGGGACGGAACGGGTTGAATAAAGCAAAGCGATTACAGACAGCCGCAGCTGGGCACAATAACGAACAGAATTTGCCAGGTTCCGGGAGTAATAATGACAGGACTTGCCAGGTCCTGTTCTTTTTTTTCAAAAACATCCTCTTTCCGTAGTCAAATTATGTGTTTAAGCTGCAGGCATAGTATAATGAGCATAAGCTAAAATACAAAGTCCGTGCCTGGTAAGGGCTGGCGACAGGGCTTTAAAATTTTGTGTAAGCACAGGAGGAATGTTATGGCTAATACCTACACGTACAGCCGAAGGGAAGAAGTGGCCAATGCCATCACCCATGGAATTGGCGTCCTGCTGAGCATTGCCGCATTGGTTTTGCTTATCGTTGTATCTGCCACGGAAGGAACGGCATGGCATGTCGTCAGTTTTACGGTGTACGGGATCACCATGCTTCTCCTGTATACGAACTCCACGCTTTTGCACATTCTCAAAGAAGGAAAAGCAAAGGACCTGTTTGAAATTCTGGATCATTCGTGCATCTATCTCTTTATTGCCGGTACTTACACTCCGTTTTTGTTGACCGCAGTACGCGGGACGCTTGGATGGAGCCTGTTCGGCGTCATTTGGGGAATCGCACTGTTCGGCGTCGTGTTCAAGGCTTTTTTTACCAAAAAGTTTCTGTTTATGTCGACGCTTTTTTACATTGCTATGGGCTGGCTGATCGTGATCGTCTGGAACCCGCTTGTTGCCGTTGTTCCGCATGGTGGGATCATCTTGCTTGCCACTGGCGGAATTCTCTATACGCTTGGCACCGTGTTTTATGTGTGGAAGGCGTTTCCCTACCATCATGCGGTTTGGCATGTTTTCGTTCTGGGGGGCAGCATATTGCATTTCTTTGCCGTTCTGCTGTATTTGACACCGCTGAAAATCTGATAAAAAAACTGCTTAAAGTGCGTGTTCAAAAAGTCAGGTTTTCAGCACCGAAGCGTATGCTTCCGAAGTGCGTTTTTTCAAAACGCTTGAGTTGGATGAAACAAGGGGCTGAGGAGCGTGCTTGGGGTATGTGAGCACCTGAAATGTTTCCGTAGGAAACATGCTTCGGAAGCATACGCTCAGGCCGGGTTGAATTCAAGATTCGATGTCGAGCCCGCTTCCTGACTTCCTTCGTGATCAAAAGATGACTTTTTGAACTACCTCTTAAAATGTGACAAGGTTTAATGCTTGACATACGTTTTCCTTTTAGGTATGATAAGGAACGTTGAAAAGAACTGTAAAGTGTTTTTCCTTGACGTTGGGGGTTGTAATGAATGAGTCAGGAGAATCGGCTCGAGAAGACCAACCGCATCAACCTGCTGTTTGATTTTTATGAACCATTGCTTACAGAAAAGCAGCAGACATTTCTAAAATACTATTTCCATGACGATTTTTCGCTTGGGGAAATCGCCTCGGAATTTGAAATCAGCCGCCAGGCGGTATATGAGCATATCAAGCGGGCCGAGCAGATGCTCGAAATGTATGAAGACAAGCTCGGTTTGCTTGATAAGCATGAACGGCGCAGCCGTGAGCTGGAGCAGCTGTCCGGGATGTTTGCAGTTTTGATAAACGGGCAGGAGCGTCCGGATCCGGAAGTGCTTCAACAGATTAAAGTTATTATCGACCGGCTGCAGGGCATGCAGCGGTACTGACCGATACAAATAAAGTCACAACAGCAGAATCAGGGAGGTGTGACTGTATGGCGTTTGAAGGATTGTCCTCAAGGCTGCAGAGTGTATTCAGCAAGCTGAGAGGCAAAGGGAAGGTATCCGAGGAGGACGTGTCCCAGGCGATGCGCGAGGTTCGTCTTGCGCTGCTGGAAGCGGACGTTAACTTTAAGGTTGTTAAAGATTTTATTGCCAAGGTGAAGGAGAAATCCGTCGGCAAGGAAGTAATGGACAGCTTCACCCCCGGCATGGTTATCATCGACATCGTCAACAAGGAATTGACGGAGCTGATGGGCGGGAGCCAGGAGAAGCTGGCGAAGGCCAACAAGCCGCCTACCGTCATTATGATGGTCGGTCTGCAGGGTGCGGGTAAGACGACCACCACCGGCAAGCTGGCCAAGCTGTTGCAAAAGCAAAACCACCGGCCGTTGCTGGTGGCGGGGGACATTTACCGTCCGGCTGCGATCAAGCAGCTTCAGATACTGGGTGAGCAAATTAAAGCGCCCGTATTTACATTGGGAGACAAGACAAGTCCGGTTGAAATTGCACGGCAGGGCCTGCAGCATGCCAAGGAAAATGGCAACGATTATGTGATCATCGATACGGCGGGCCGTCTGCATGTGGACGAAGAGCTGATGGAAGAGCTGCGGCAGATTCACGCGGCGGTCAATCCGGATGAAGTGCTGCTTGTCGTAGACGCTATGACAGGTCAGGACGCGGTAAACGTAGCCGAGCATTTCAACAACCAGCTTCAGCTGACCGGTGTTGTCCTGACTAAGCTGGACGGGGATACACGCGGCGGCGCTGCATTGTCAGTTAAAGCTGTTACCGGCTGTCCGATCAAATTCGCTTCACTCGGGGAGAAGCTGGATGCGCTGGAGCCGTTCCATCCGGAACGGATGGCTTCACGGATTTTGGGCATGGGCGACATGCTGTCCCTCATTGAGAAGGCGCAGTCGAATATCGATGCCGAAAAGGCGAAAGAGATGGAGCGCAAGATGCGCAATGCCGAGTTCACGTTCGAGGATTTCCTTGAGCAGATGGAACAGGTGAAGAAGCTGGGGCCAATCGACCAGATTCTCGACATGATTCCCGGTATGGGCAATATGAAGCAAATGAAGGACATCAAGGTGGATGACAAGCAGATGAGCCGGATTGAGGCCATCGTTCACTCGATGACGAAAGAAGAGAAGCAGCATCCTGAACTGATCAATCACAGCCGCCGCAAACGGATTTCGGCTGGCAGCGGAACCTCGATTGCAGAGGTGAACCGTCTCATTAAGCAGTTTGACGAGATGCGGCGCATGATGAAGCAGTTTTCGGATATGATGGGGCCGAAGGGTGGCAAGAACAAGGCGCTCAAGCAGCTTAAAGGCATGGGCAAAGGCTTGCGTTTTCCTTTCAGATAAAGCTCCAGTCTCATGTTTAAATCCCTGAGTCTATTTCTTGAAGGAGGTGAATTTCGTGGCAGTTCGTATTCGTCTGAAACGTATGGGTGCGCATAAAGCGCCTTTCTATCGCGTGGTGGTATCTGATTCTCGTTCCCCTCGTGACGGTCGTTTTATCGAAGAAATCGGTTATTACAACCCTGTTGAAGTTCCTGCAGTGGTGAAAATCGATGAAGATAAAGCGCTGAAATGGCTTCAAAACGGTGCGCAAGCATCCGATACCGTCCGCAACTTGCTTAGCAAAGCGGGCGTAATGAAGAAGTTTCATGAGTCTAAATTGCAGAAATAAGCTGCTGATTCGGAGGGTCAACCATGGAAGAATTAGTAATTCTTATTGCTAAGGCTTTAGTCGATCATCCGGAAGATGTGACCGTGAAGACTGTGGAGAAAGACCGGCTTGTCGTATATGAACTTAGCGTGCACCCTAATGATGTAGGCAAGATCATCGGCAAGCAGGGCCGGATTGCCAAAGCGCTTCGCACCGTGGTTACATCGGCAGCAGTTAAGATGGATAAACGGGTAACCGTCGATATCATATCTTAAAAATATACGAAAGGGGGTTAGGATGAATGTCCTAGCCCTTTTTCGTACATGCTGCTAAATTATATCCGGCTCTCATGAAACACACCAAGTGTAGGAGGAGCAATATGCATAAACTGTATAATGTCGGCAAAATCGTCAACACACACGGCATTCGCGGAGAACTGAAAATACTTCCATCTACCGATTTTCCGGAAGACCGGTTTGCGAAAGGCAGCGAGCTCCTGATTTTCCCGGAGAATGGCGGGGCTCCGTTTCTTGTTACGGTAGAGCAGGCACGCTTTCAGAAAAACGTCGTGATCGTTAAATTCAAGGAACATGGCAATATTAACGATGTGGAGAAGTACAAGGGCAGCATGCTGAAGATTTCCGAAGAGCGGCTCGGTGAGCTGGAGGAAGACGAATATTATTACCATGAAATTATCGGCTGCACCGTTGTTACGGAAGACGGGGAGGAGCTTGGCGAGATCAAGGAAATCTTGAGTCCGGGCGCCAATGACGTCTGGGTCGTGAAAATGCCGAAGGGCAAGGAGCTGCTGCTTCCGTACATCGATGAAGTTGTGCTGGCCGTGGATGTGCAGAGTAAAAAAGTGACGGTTCGTCTTATGGAAGGGCTCCTGTGATATGAAAATCGATGTATTAACGCTTTTTCCGGAAATGTTCGATGGCGTCTTCGGCACCAGTATTCTCGGTAAGGCCCGGGAAAAAGGCATCGTCTCGCTCAGGGCGGTCAACTTCCGGCCCTATGCGGGCAACAGGCATAACACGGTTGACGATACTCCTTACGGCGGGGGAGGAGGCATGGTGCTCAAGCCTGATCCGATTTTTGCTGCCGTGGAGGATCTGTTAGAGGGACAAGCCAAGGAAGCGGCCAGTGCCGAGTCTGGTCAGAGCTTGGATGAACAGCAAGCGCCCAAGCCGCCACGGGTCATTTTGATGTGCCCACAGGGGGAGACTTACACCCAGAAAAAAGCGGAGGAGCTGGCACGCGAGGAGCATCTGATCTTTATATGCGGCCATTATGAAGGTTATGATGAGCGGATTCGCGAGCATTTGGTGACTGACGAGCTGTCCATCGGGGATTATGTCCTGACTGGAGGCGAGCTGCCAGCGATGACCGTTATAGACAGCGTCGTGCGGCTTCTGCCCGGCGTGCTTGGCAATGCAACGAGCGCGGTAGCCGACTCGTTCAGCACGGGGCTGCTGGAGCATCCTCATTATACAAGGCCGCTTGATTTTCGCGGGTGGAAGGTTCCGGATATTCTGCTCTCCGGTCATCATGCGAATATTGAGGAGTGGCGGCGCCGCGAATCGCTGCGGCGGACGCTGGAAAGGCGTCCCGACCTGCTGGAGCATGCTGATTTGACCATCAAGGAAAAGGAATGGCTTCAATCCGTGCGCGATCAAAAGGCTTCCAGGGACATATAGATGCAAGGCTGAAGACGGCTTCCCTCCGAATGTATCGGGGCTGGAGCGGTCTTTTTTGGGCTTGTGAGGCCAGGAGTGACTGCTGTCTATTTGAAAGCTTACATTGTATTGTTTATAATGAGATATAATTCAATATTCACATGGTCAAGTCCCTTAATTTTTGTTGCGTAAACGAACTAATCCATGTTATAATTCTTTCGTTGTGTGTAATACGGTGGTCCTCTGTTGATGATGAAGGAAGCAGATGAGCTTCCGGAAGAGGCATGAACACCTGTAGCGGAAGGAGGGAGTCCTAGATGAATATCGTCCAAGCGATTACTCAAGAGCAGCTGCGCAGCGATTTGCCAAGCTTTCGTCCTGGTGACACTTTGAAAGTGCACGTTAAGGTTATCGAGGGTTCACGCGAGCGTGTCCAGTTGTTCGAAGGGGTTGTAATCAAGCGTCGTGGCGGAGGAATCAGTGAGACTTTTACGGTTCGTAAAATTTCTTACGGTGTAGGTGTGGAAAGAACTTTCCCACTGCATTCCCCGAAAATCGATAAAATCGAAGTGGCTCGCCGTGGTAAAGTGCGTCGTGCGAAGCTTTATTATCTTCGTGAACTGCGCGGTAAAGCAGCGAGAATTAAAGAAATTCGTCGTTAATACACGAGTAACAGAAGGGGCTTGTTCAGCAAGCCCCTTTTGTTGTTTTACTGAAGCAAATTCTCTTCGTGAGACCCGAGATGCGCATACTTGTACTTACCGAAGGAAGAGAGCGCATGTTTCTACTTTATATGATTACATAGGGAACGTAGAAACTTGACCATAAGAGAGGACAGTGAACGATGGAGCGCGAATTGGAGCAGAGCAATGCACAGCAGCCGGCTGATCAGGGCGGCGGAGCAAAAAACAAAGAAAAAAATGAAGTTTTGGAATGGGTTAAAGCGATCGTCATTGCTTTGGTGCTGGTATTTCTCATCCGCTGGCTTCTATTCAAACCGTTTATCGTTGAAGGACCGTCCATGCAGCCGAACTTTCATACAGGCGAACGGGTGATTGTGAATGAAATTTTGTACAAAATCCGTGAGCCGGAGCGCGGTGAGGTTATTGTGTTCCATGTACCTGAAGAAAACCGTGATTTTATTAAACGTGTGATCGCTGTTCCCGGAGATACAATAACCGTTGACGGGGATGTCGTGAAGGTGAACGGCGAGCAAGTTCCTGAAACCTACATTCAGGACGCCGTACAGGAAGCGCATGCCAAAGGTGAAGAATACAATATGCTGGCGGATTTCCCAAACGGTGTGAATCAGGAAACGAAGGTTCCTGAGGGCAGAATTTTTGTCATGGGGGACAACCGTTCGAACAGTACGGACAGCCGCAAGCTGGGCTTTATCGATTTGAATGAGGTCATTGGCCGGGCTGATGTGATTTTTTGGCCTGTCAGTGATATGAAATGGATTAAGCATGACGAATAGAGCATTCTAAACTATATGTTTCTTTACAACGAGGTGATACGGTGACGATACAGTGGTTCCCCGGGCATATGACAAGAGCCCGGCGCCAGATTCAGGAAAAGTTGAAGCTGATTGATCTGGTGATAGAGCTCATCGATGCAAGGCTTCCGCTGTCAAGCCGCAATCCCATGATCGACGAGATTTTGCAGGGCAAGCCGCGGATGATTATTATGAACAAGGCGGACCTTGCAGATGCTGCGGTAACGCAGCAGTGGATTGCTTATTTTAAAGAGCAGGGGCAAACGGCGCTGCCGGTGGATGCCCAGACTGGCACGGGCATTAAAGATATTCCCATTCAGGCCAAGGTGCTGCTCAAGGAAAAAATTGACCGCCAGATTGCGAAGGGCATGAAACCCCGGCCGCTCCGCGCTTTGATCGTCGGTATCCCGAATGTGGGCAAATCGACGCTCATCAACCGGATGGCGGGACGCAGCGTGGCGGCGACCGGCGATCGGCCGGGCGTAACCAAGGCGCAGCAGTGGATCAGAATCGGAGAAATTGAACTGCTGGATACACCGGGGATATTGTGGCCGAAATTCGAGGATCAGAATGTCGGTTACCGGCTTGCAGTGACAGGTGCAATCAAAGAGGAAATACTTAATGTTGAAGACATTGCCTTTTTTGCGGTAAAATATTTGGTAAGCTATTACTGGCAGGCTCTGGCTGAGCGCTTTGAACTGACCGAAAGACCCGGGGACAGCGAGAATCCGGAGGAAATCGTCGGTGTCATGGAAGCGGTCGGCCGAAAACGGGGCTGCATCGTAAGCGGCGGACGGGTTGATCTGGAGAAAGCGTCCAGTGTACTGCTGCGTGACCTGCGGGCAGGCAAGCTGGGACGCATTTCGCTGGAAGCACCTTACTGAAGATGAACAATTCTGTAATCGCAAGAACTTGCGTCGATGATTTTTTAACAGATTGGAAGAGCGGGCCAAGGCCCTTCTATGAACGGAAAGGAAGAACCTTCCGTGTCTCTGGTGGAGATGCGGGAGGTTTTTTTGTGGAAAAAGCTGGCTCTGTCGAAAAGCGGATACCCCCTTTTTGACGAAGCAGCCGATATGATAAGCTTAAGGATATGTCGTTATTCTTTACGTATGGAAACCGTCCAGTATGGATTGGAAGATTAGAGTGAAGCGGGTGTTGAATACAATGACGGAGATGCTTCGTTATGAACAGGATTGCTGGCAGAAGAATTATAAATATGTCGCGGGAATCGATGAGGTAGGCAGGGGCTGTTTGTTCGGGGATGTCGTGGCTGCCGCGGTTATTTTGCCTACAGGGCTGGTGTTGGAAGGAGTCACAGATTCCAAAAAGCTGACCGACAAAAAGAGAGAGGTTTGTTATGACCTGATTATGGAGAACGCTCTTGCGGTCGGTATTGGCACTGTCGATGCGAAGGTGATCGATGAGATCAACATCAAGCAGGCCGCGCGATTGGCGATGAAAAAAGCGGTGCAGGCATTAAGCCTGCAGCCGGACTATTTGCTGGTCGATGCGGAAAAGGTGGATCTTCCTTTGCCGCAGTTGGCGATCATCAAGGGGGATGCGATAAGCCAATCCATTGCCGCGGCATCCATTATCGCCAAGGTGACAAGAGACCGGCTGTGCCGTGGAGAATGGGAAGCCAAATACCCGGAATACGGGATTGCGATACATAAGGGATATGCCACCAAGTTGCACCGTGAACAGATTATAGTCCTCGGGCCGACAGATATGCACCGGCGCAGCTTTTTGGGAAATCTGCTGGTTCAGCAGCCGACGCTGTTTGATCTTTGAGCCTGGTTACGCTCATCGGGAAGCAGTCATGCGCCGATATAATATGGATAGAAGAATGACAGGAGGATGGGCGGCATGAATATCGGGTCAGTGATCCGGGGACTGCTCGGGGATGCCAAGGCAGGAGAGATGAAACGGCTGGAGCTGCAAACGGGACAGGTCGTCCGCGGAACGGTAATGAAGGTGTCGGAGGATGGCGGAGAGGCTGTGCTGCAAATCCAGGGGGCACAGGTGCGGGCCAAGGTGGAGACACCGCTGCAGGAGGGACAGACGGTGCTACTGCAGGTGCAACCGCCGAACGAAGATGGCACTGCTGTATTAAAGCCGCTGTCCCAACTGCCTGGTCAACCTCAATCTGGCATGGACATTGCCAAGGTGCTGCAATCGGTAAAGCTTCCGGATACGCCACAGAACCGCGAGCTGATCCAACTGATGCAGCGCAGCGGCATTCCGCTGACGGCGGAACAGACGGCGTTGGTGCGGGAAGCGGCGGATTATCTGCTGCCAAGCGGAGCTAAATTGGAGGCGATTGTGCAGGCGGCTGGTGTGGCTTTTCAGCGGGGGTTGCCTATTACCCCGGAAGCGGTGGCAGGACTGCATCAGGCCATCTTTGGTCCCCCGCTGGACGAGCTGCTGTCTTCCCTGGAAAAGCTTGTGGAGCAGGCTTTGCGGCAGGGAAGCGGCGGGAGCGCAGGCGGGGAGCCTGCCGCCGATACATCGGCCGTGAGGGGGCGTGGAAACGCTGCTGGACTGCCGAATGCAGCAAATGCCGCTGCGGGGACAGGAACAGCCGGGACTATCGCAGGAGATGCGGGTAAGGCGGGATCGGCTCCGGCTGCGGGGACGGCGAATGGCGCGACAGCACAGCAGGTTGACGGAATGGGGGCTGGTGGAGCAGCTGTAGCTGCAGAGGCGGCAAGCGCGAAAATAACGAAGATGGATACGGGGGCCGGATCAGCGCAGGGGGACGCACGTTCTGCAGCTTCCGGGCAGAACGGAGGAGCGCCCGCAGCGGCTGGCAGGGGGGCCGTGAGCCCCCCTGCGGGCGGGTTGGCCCCCCCGGCGGAGGGAAGCGACCGTCAGAAGCCGGCAGGGGATGCTCTCCGGGCAGGAAGCACTGCTGCCGAAGCTGCGCTGCGGCAGGAAGCGCTGCCGAAGCTGCGCGTGCTGCTGCAGGAGCTGCGCAGCCTTGTGGCGCAGCAAGCGGACCCGGTCCAGTCTGATGGACCGGGTGAGGGGCGGGCGCCTGCGCCGGCAGCTCCGCGGGAAGCGGCTGCTCCAGCGCAGGCAGCCCCGCTGGCCGCGGCATCCGCTGCACAGGCGGACGCCACGGCGGCACCCGCAGCCACCCACCGGGAGGACCCGTGGGTGGGGCGGGTGCTGAAGCTGCTCGGTGCGGAGCACGAGCAGCAGGCGCTGCGCGCAGCGGCCGGGCTGGCGCCTGCGCGCGGGGAGCTGCCGACGGGGGCGGCGTCGGCAGGGCAGGGGGCGGTGGCGCAGGCGGATGCCGCCACCGTCAAGGGCTTGCTGCTGCAGCTGCTGGACAGCAGCAGCGTGCCGCCGGCCCTGAAGGAGGCCGCGCAGCAGGTCGTGCAGCAGCTGACCGGACAGCAGTTGCTGCTGAACACGGACCGGACGGCCCCTTTTGCACAGGTGCATATGTTTATCCCTTTTGTCGGGCCGGACGGCCGCGAGACGGCCTCCGTACAGATTCAATCCAAAAGGGGCAGACGCGGAGAGCTGGATTCATCCAATTGCCGTCTTTGGTTTGATCTTGATATGAAAGCTCTGGGGCTGACGATAGTCGATGTGCAAGTTGTGAACCGTGTCGTCAGTGTGAAGGTACACAATGACAGCGAGTGGACAGAAGCTTTGCTGGACAGCACACGAGATTCGATAACGGAGGCTTTGAACGGTATCGGTTATCAATTGCTGACACTAAAAGCGGAGCCGATCCCGGTCCGTTCGCAGGCGGAAAATGGCATGCATGCCAATATCGTCGGTGATTACAGCCCGCAGGTGTATAAAGGAGTCGATATCAAAGTATGAAAGAACGGACGGATGACGCTCCTTCCCTGCCGCAAAAAAAAGCGGTTGCCCTTAAATATAGCCCGGGTGAAAATGAAGCGCCTGTTGTAGTAGCCAAAGGTCGCGGCAAAATGGCGGAGACCATTTTGGAAAAAGCGAAGGAGCATGGAGTGCCTGTGCAGGAGGATCCGTCGCTTGTGGAGGTTCTGTCCAAGCTTGATTTGAACGAGCAGATTCCGGAAGAGCTGTACCTGCTTGTTGCTGAAGTGCTCAGCTATGTGTACCGTATGGACAAGCTGGCGGGAGGCGGTTCGTATCCGGAATGAAGGAGGCAAGGGCCGAATTGTCTGATAATCGCAGAAGTAAAGGCACGCTCGGCGAAGAGACGGCCGCACAATATTTAACCGGTAAAGGCTGGCGAATTATAGAACGCAACTGGCGCTGCCGCAGCGGTGAAGTGGACATTATTGCCGAGAAGGACGGAACGCTCATTTTTATAGAGGTGAGGAGCAGAACGGGGGCCACTCACGGAACGGCAGCCGAGTCTGTAACTGCCCGCAAAATAGCCCAGGTTCGTCATATCGCTGAAATCTATTTACATATGCGCGGCGCGGCGGATACACCTGTACGGTTTGACATGATAGCGGTCAGGCTGCTGCCGGACCAACAGGCTGAGATTATGGAACATATCGAGGGTGCATTTTAGGGGAACTCAATATCTGTAGCGCGTGAAGAACACGGGCTGCTTCTCATATACTTGATGGGGAGCAGTCTGTTTTTGCTTTGCCGTGTTTGACATGGAGACAAGGAATGGGTATATTTAATTGAGAAATTTTCTCATTTACTTACAATGCTACAGGCCTACATAAAGGAGTGGGAGGAACTGAAATGAATGAATCAGCCGTATTTTCTAAAAATGTAATAGATGTCATTCAGGAACGCAGAACGGTCAAGAAATTCAAAACAGACCCAGTGCCTGTGGAGACCATTACCAGGCTGTTGGATGTCGCTGCATGGGCTCCCAATCACAAGCTGCGAGAGCCTTGGCGTTTCCTGCTATTTACGGGAGAGGGGCGCCAAAAGCTGGCTGACGCGGTAGCGGCGGATCTGGGTGAGGATAATAAATTTGCCTCAACTTTGTTGCATAATCCGGTGTCGCTGATTGTCGTCATGAAGGAAGATCCGCGCCAGGCTATTTGGGATGAGGATTTTGCCGCTGTCAGCGCTTTGATTCAAAACTTTATGCTTGCCGCCTGGAGCGAAGGAATCGGCACCTTTTGGATGACAAAGCCATTTTTTTATTCCCCGGTGTTTCGCGAGCAGCTTGGGATCAAGCCTGGTGAAAAAATTGTAGGATTGGTGTACGCCGGGTACCCGGAGGTTGTGCCAAAAGCCCAGCAGCGCACATCCGCTGCCGAAAAACTGACTGTATTTGATAGATAAAAGTATAATTTTGGAAAAGAGGAAGCACCCTTTTCGACCAATAAACCGCTGCATGAAGCATGCGGAATTTCAATGGTGAAAGAGGTGCTTTTTTGATGTATGGAAAACTGAACAGTGCTTGTCTGTATGGGCTCGATGGTGTGCTGATTGAAGTTGAGACGGATTTGTCCAACGGGTTGCCCCAGTCCTCGATCATCGGGCTGCCAGATTCGGCTGTCCGCGAAGCGGTGGAACGGGTACGTGCTGCCATAAAAAACTGCGGTTTCAAATATCCTTCCCAACGTATAACCATTAACCTGGCTCCGGCTGATTTGCGCAAGGAAGGCTCCTCGTTCGATTTGGCGATTGCGGTAGGATTGCTTGCTGTAAGCAGCCAGATCATACTACCTCGAGAAGAAAGAACGCTATTTATCGGAGAGCTGGCCCTGGACGGCAGTGTACGGTCGGTGAACGGTGTGCTGTCCATGGTTGATCTGGCCAAGCGGGAGGGCTTTGATTCGGTTATGCTCCCATGGGAAAACGTCCAGGAAGCGATGCTGATTAAAGGGATACAGTTATATGGTGTCAGACATTTACAGGATATTATCCCTGAAGCTGGCTGCTTGTCAATCGAACGGAAAGGGGCAGCACCTGAAAGAGTTCCGGTCCGCATCGCAAGCTTTGGGCATTTGCTGCCGGATAAAAAGGGGACATTGGTGCCGAAAGACAAGGACAGCCTACCTCTGTTTGGAAAGACGATTGAGGATTACGCTGATGTCCTGGGGCAGCAGCATGCCAAACGGGCTTTGGTCATTGCTGCTGCGGGCATGCACAATATATTGCTGATGGGCCCTCCGGGCACCGGCAAAACGATGCTAATCCGACGGCTTCCGACAATCATGCCAATGCTGGAAGAAGCGGAGGCGCTTGAAGTAACCAAAATATTGAGCGCAGCCGGGAAACTGAAGGAATCCGCCTCCGGTCTGATCCGGACCAGGCCTTTCCGTGCTCCCCATCATACGATTTCTGCTACAGGGCTGATTGGGGGCGGCGCGATTCCGAAACCGGGTGAGGTTAGTCTCGCGCATCGGGGAGTGCTTTTTCTCGACGAGCTTCCCGAGTTCAACCATCAGGTGCTGGAGGTGCTCAGACAGCCTCTGGAAGACAAGCAGGTGACAATCAGCCGCTCCAGGGCGGTGTTTACTTATCCGGCCCAATTTCTGCTTGCTGGTTCCATGAATCCTTGTTACTGTGGCTGGTATGGGAGCGAGACGGACTCGCAGCGCTGTACGTGTAGTCCGGGAAGAATAGCCCGTTACCGGTCCCGGATATCGGGACCGATGCTGGACCGGATTGATCTGCAGCTTGAGGTGCCGCGCCCCAAGGAGTGGCAGCACGAGCAAGCTTCGATCAGTTCTGCGGTGATGAGACAGCAGGTCCTAACCGCCCAGTCCATTCAGGCGGAAAGATACCGCGAACTGCCGCTGTCCTGGAACAGCGAGCTTTCGGGCTCGCTGCTGCGCAAATTTTGCAAAATGGAGCCGGGGGCGCATGCTCTTCTACAGCAGACTGTAGAAGTCCTGGGACTCAGCATGCGCTCCTATGACCGCATTTTAAAGCTGTCCCGCACGATTGCCGACCTGGCAGGGGCAGTACAGATTGACGTGGAGCATACGGCAGAGGCTATTCAGTATCGTAAATTGGATATGAAAATATAAACAGTGGCTAGGACTGATTGTTATCTTCTTTCTAATTGAGTTTGAAGGCGGGAAGAAACCAGGCCTCGGAGAAATTCCGGGGTTTTTGTCATATTTATATCGAAATTGGGTAAAGTCCCATGGTATATTTATCCTACTAATTGGTGCCTAAGGGGGAAATGTAAGATGAAAATATGGCTGATTGAAACAGAAGCCGACAAGTCGAGGAAAGGAAACGTATGACATTAGAGACTATACTACAAATAGCTTTTGGTGTTATCGTTATTGGGATGCTCTTGCTGGTAATTATAAGTGCGGGGCGCAAATCTAAACGAAGCTCTAAAACCAGAAATAAAAGAAGTAGTTCTTATAGCACATCGTCAGATATTCATTACAGCAACGATGATTACTATGAATATAGTTCTGACAATAGAGATAGCAGTAGTAGTAGCGATAGTAGCAGTGATAGCAGTAGTAGCGATAGCAGCAGCAGTGATTAAAACTCCTTCAACTTCCCATAGGGGGCTTGGCTGATATAATTATCCAGTACAACATCAGCTAACATAAGAGTTCATTGAAGGTGGAAAAATGATAAAGAACCCTCCATTCTACGAATGTGAGGGTTCTTTGGCCATCATATATAAATGAACTGAGGCCGCGCTGCCTGAATGGGGGAGTGAGGGGGACAGTACGGCACATTCAGGAAATTTTTATTTTGGACATGGACAGAAATTACAGAACGTTAAATTCGACCACAATATTACCGCGTGTCGCGCGGGAATAAGGGCACACCTGGTGGGCTTCTTCAACCAGTTTGGCAGCTGTTTCGCGGTCAACGCCCCTCACTAGAACATCCATTTTAACGCCAATGCCGAAGCCGCCGTCCTCAACTTTGCCAAAAGAGACGGTGGTGTTAATTTCAGTGCCTTCATGTTTGATCCGCTGTGTGCGTGCCACCAGATTAAGGGCGCTGTCGAAACATGCGCCGTAGCCTGCCGCGAACAGCTGCTCAGGGTTGGTGCCGTTTCCGCCTGCACCGCCCATTTCTTTCGGAGTGCGAATATCAAGCCGGAGTTCAGGGGAAGAAGATTCTACGTAGCCTTCGCGGCCGCCTACAGCTTTTACAGTGGTTTCATACATTTTTTGTTGGATTGTCATCATTTTCAATCAACTGCCTCTCTTATATATTTTACACAATTTAAATTAACACAATAAAAACATATTGTAAATATATTTTTCAAAATATATATGCTTCTTTTTTAATTTTGTGATAAAATAATGACGAAAGTAGGTGAATGACAGACATGGAAAGCAACATCGCAGATCAAGCTTTGAAATTGGAAAATCAGCTTTGTTTTACCATATATGCCTGTTCGCGTGAGATCACGAAGCTATATCAGCCTTATCTTGAGCAGTTGGGCGTTACTTATTCGCAGTATCTGGTGCTCATCGTTCTCTGGGAGCGTGAACAGTGTACGGTGAAGGAGCTGGGAGAGGCTCTGTATCTGGATTCCGGTACCTTGACTCCGCTATTGAAGAGACTTCAGACCGCAGGCCTCATTCATCGTGAACGGTCTGCCCAGGATGAACGCAAAGTGCTGATTACGTTGACGGACGCGGGCAGCCAATTAAGACATCAGGCGTTAAGCATTCCAGACTCCATTGGTAGTAAAATTTGTAAGGACACTGAGGAATTCAGAGCATTGCTGGAGCAATTCAACCATCTGCTGAACAGGGTGCACCAATACAATAAGGACAGCTACGGCAAGTAGTCTCTGCGAGAGAATCTGATTTGATCAGTCCCGGATAAACCGGGGCTTTTTTGTATTTCGTAAATCAAATCATCAACCGCCGCTTTTCTTGCGGGGATCGGCTATAAATAACGTGACCACCATGATCAGAATGGCGCCTGAGTACAGGATGGTATCCATCGGATTTTTGTGATCCACAATAATGAGCCGCACGATGGCAGTAATGCCGATATAGATTAGATAACGGAGCGGAAAATGGAAACGGGCTTCGAAATATTTGATAATCAGGGCTATAAATTCGAAATAAAGGAAAAAGTTAAGAATGCTCTCCAGCAGCTCAATCGGCGGGGGGCCGTCTGAAGTGAAGAAAAGCTGATAAATGGTATAGGTCTCTCTTACGAGAAAGACGGAGAGGACGAGGGCCAGCAGGGTTAAAAGGACGTTGAGCACCCATTGCAGAAACTGCGGAACATAGCTGAATTTGCTATCCATTTTCATAAATAAGTACCCCTCCGATGAATTGAATGCATTTGATGTTAATATTGAATTTTTTCAGCGAGAACATGTAAGGATCAGAAAAATTCCTGTCCCGAACGAAAAAAATTCATGAAATGGGTAAAATACTGAGCAGTTTGAATAAAATAAAAATATAAAGGGTTGCAATCCATTTTACATATTTATCCAAATATTCACTTTTAGGAATGATACTGATATAAAAATGCTTGGAGTTCATCTGTCATTTTTAAGGAAAGCGTTTTAAAAACATGTTACAATGATGTGGGTTTATATCAGATTTCCTTGTAAACCGCCTTGCTGCAGTCATGTTGATAGGAGGATTCGAGAATGAATATCCATGAATATCAAGGTAAAGAAGTGTTAAAACAGTACGGGGTAGTGGTTCCGAACGGCAAAGTAGCCTATACGGTGGAAGAAGCGGTAGAGGCCGCCAAATCGCTTGGAAGCGCTGTTACAGTTGTGAAAGCTCAAATCCATGCTGGTGGACGGGGAAAAGCCGGCGGCGTGAAGGTGGCAAAAAGCCTTGATGAGGTGCAGACCTATGCTTCCGAAATTCTCGGTAAAGTATTGGTTACTCATCAGACAGGCCCGGAAGGGAAAGAGGTTAAGCGCCTCTTGATTGAAGAAGGCTGTGACATCCGCAAGGAATATTACGTAGGCGTTGTGGTTGACCGGGCTACCGGACGTGTTGTCATGATGGCATCCGAGGAAGGCGGTACGGAAATCGAAGAGGTGGCGGCAGCCACTCCGGAGAAAATTTTCAAGGAAGTCATCGACCCGGCCATCGGCTTGCAGACGTTCCAGGCCCGGAAGCTGGCTTACAGCATCAACATTCCGAATGAGCTTGTGAATAAGGCTGCCCAGTTTATGATGGGGTTGTATGCGGCATTTGTGGACAAAGATTGCTCGATCGCCGAGATCAACCCGCTGGTGGTTACTGGCGACGGTAACGTTATGGCGCTGGACGCCAAGCTGAACTTTGACTCCAATGCGTTGTTCCGTCATAAGGACATTCAGGCGCTGCGTGATCTGGACGAGGAAGATGAGAAGGAAATTGAAGCTTCCAAATTCGATCTGAGCTACATCGCCCTTGACGGCAACATCGGCTGCATGGTCAACGGTGCAGGTCTGGCTATGGCGACGATGGATATTATCAAATATTATGGTGGCGATCCGGCCAACTTCCTCGATGTAGGGGGCGGCGCTACAACGGAGAAGGTTACCGAAGCGTTCAAAATTATTTTGTCCGATCCGAAGGTGGAGGGCATCTTCGTCAACATCTTCGGGGGCATTATGCAGTGTGATGTCATTGCAAATGGTGTCGTGGAAGCGGCGAAGCAGGTCGGTCTCAGCCAGCCGCTGGTTGTCCGTCTGGAAGGCACCAATGTGGATCTCGGCAAGCAGATTTTGTCCGAATCTGGTCTGAATATCGTTTCTGCAGATTCGATGGCGGACGGAGCACAGAAGATCGTTTCGCTCGTGAAGTAGGCTTTAACCATTTTTGCATTCCGGATGAAAGAATAATAGATAGGGGATGTGAGCAGCGTGAGTATTTTGGTCGACAAAAATACAAAGGTCATTACGCAAGGAATTACAGGGAAAACGGCATTGTTTCATGCCAAGGGAGCCCTGGATTACGGAACACAGATGGTCGGCGGCACCTCGCCGGGCAAGGGCGGCACGGAAGTGGAGATCACGCTGGAGAACGGCAGTACGGTAAAGCTGCCTGTCTTCAACACGGTTGAAGAGGCCAAAGCGAAGACTGGAGCAACCGCCAGCGTTATTTATGTACCACCGGCTTTCGCGGCGGATTCCATCATGGAAGCGGTAGACGCGGAGATGGACCTTGTGATTTGTATCACTGAGGGAATTCCGGTGGTGGATATGATCAAGGTGAAGCGGTTTATGGAAGGCAAGAAAACCGTCCTGATCGGACCAAACTGTCCTGGCGTCATTACACCTGGTGAATGCAAGATCGGCATTATGCCCGGGTATATTCACATGCCAGGTCATGTAGGCGTCGTCTCCCGCAGCGGAACCCTTACTTATGAAGCAGTACACCAGCTGACTACCCGCGGCATCGGCCAATCCTCCGCTGTAGGCATCGGGGGGGACCCGGTGAAAGGGTCCGAGTTTATTGACATTTTGCGTCGCTTTAACGAAGATCCGCAGACACATGCTGTCATCATGATCGGTGAAATCGGCGGTACGGCGGAAGAAGAAGCGGCGGAGTGGATCAAGGAAAATATGACCAAGCCTGTTGTCGGCTTTATCGGCGGCGTTACAGCTCCTCCGGGCAAACGGATGGGCCACGCGGGTGCGATTATTTCCGGCGGCAAAGGTACAGCGAAAGAAAAGATCGAAAAACTGGAGTCCTGCGGTATTAAAGTCGCTCCAACTCCGTCCGAAATGGGCTCAACTCTGGTCAGTGTACTGGAAGAACGGGGCATTCTCAATCTTTGCACTACGCATTAAAAGACTTGAACAATCCGGTTTTTGCTGGTATATAATGTAGTAAAGGTAAGCAACCTTTTTGTTTCCGCATGCGGGAATGAAAAGGTTGCTTTTTTGGCGTTTTCATTTTTTTAGTGAGGAAACGCTTGCAAAAAAATGATCTCTGTCACAAAATAGGGAGGGCACAGCCTTCCCTTTTAGGGAGGAAACGGGAAATGGATGAACGTCAGGTATTGTTCGGGCTGACCATGCTGCAGGGAGTGGGCCGCAGAACGGTAAGCCGCATTTTTTCCAACGGAATCAGGCTGTATGATCTGTTTGATTTCGGGGAGAGGGAATGGACGGGGATTGGACTGGGAGTGGAGCTGGCACGGCAAGCCTCAGCCCTGTTTACAAAGGATTGGGTCTCACAGCAATGGTTGAAGGTTCAACAGGCAGGCATTGGTGTTATTACTTATCTGGATGATGATTATCCTATATTAATGAAGGAAACTTCCGATCCGGCGTGGGTTTTGTACTTCCTTGGCGACAGATCATTGCTGGATTCCATATCGGTGGCTATGGTAGGCACCCGTGTGCCAACAGCCTACGGCCGGAAAATGGCGGAGATGCTGGCGGAGGAGCTATGTGCGAACGGGTATACGATTGTCAGCGGAATGGCAAGAGGAATCGACAGTTTATGCCATGAAGCCGCGCTCCGCTGCGGCGGCAACACATTGGCCGTGCTCGGCACGGCGATCGACGTTGCATACCCTCCGGAAAACACATCATTATATAAAGAGATTATCCGCAAGGGGCTCGTCATCTCCGAGTATCCCCCTGGGACGAAATCGAATCCCGGATTGTTTCCGCAGCGCAACCGCATTATTGCCGGACTGACCCGGGGAACGCTCGTTGTGGAAGCAGATATCCGCAGCGGCTCGCTGATTACAGCCGATTTTGCCCTGGAGGCGGGCAGGGATGTCTTCGCGGTGCCTGGACCCGTTACGTCGCCGAAAAGCCGGGGCACCTTGAATTTAATCAAGCAAGGAGCTAAGCTGGTTACTGAAGCTTCCGACATCATCGAGGAGCATGGCATGTGGTCTGCTGCCGTTGTGGGGCTTGTTCAGACCGCCGCAGCTGCTGCGGGGAATCCGGGTGGACTTCTACAGCAGACCTACTCTTCTGATGAGGAACAAATTATTGAGCTGCTGGAGCAGGGAACGCTTACGGTGGATGAACTGTTGACGATGACCGGCTGGCATTTTGGACTTTTGCATTCAGTTCTGTTATCGTTAATCATAAAAAAAAGGGTCGCTCAGCTTGCGGGTCTGAAATATGAGTTAATCTAATCAGCTATAACGATATTAACTATACATGGATAGGCACTGCTGAATAGTGCTTGGATGTAACAGTAAGGCAAGTAATGGAGAGGAGGATGGTTTGTGGCGGATTCACTCGTCATTGTGGAGTCGCCTTCCAAGGCGAAAACGATCGGCAAGTATTTAGGCAGCAAATATATCGTCAAAGCCTCAATGGGGCATGTCCGGGATTTGCCTAAAAGCCAGATCGGGGTTGAAGTGGAGAACAGCTTCAATCCAAAATATATAACCATTCGTGGTAAAGGTTCTATTTTAAAGGAATTAAAGGATGCCAGCAAAAAAGTGAAAAAAGTCTATCTGGCAGCGGACCCCGACCGTGAAGGAGAGGCTATTGCCTGGCATTTGGCGCATGCGCTGGAGTTGGATGACAAGGCAGACTGCCGCGTCGTATTTAATGAAATAACAAAACAGGCGGTTAAGGATGCTTTTAAAACACCGCGCAAAATCAATATGGACCTGGTGAACGCCCAGCAGGCACGGCGGATTTTGGACCGCCTTGTCGGTTACAAGATCAGTCCGCTGCTGTGGAAAAAAGTAAAAAAGGGTCTGTCGGCCGGGCGCGTGCAGTCCGTTGCAGTCAAGATCATTCTGGACCGGGAAAATGAAATCAGCGAATTTGTACCAGAGGAATACTGGACGATTACAGCTCGTTTGTCTGTGAACAACAGCAACTTCGAGGCTAAATTTCATAAGCTCAATGGTGAGAAGAAGGAGCTTGCGAGTGAGGCAGATGTGAAAGAGGTTTTGGCCGCCATCGAAAATGCTGCATTCTCGGTCATTAGCGTCAAGGAGAAAGAGCGCCTCCGCAACCCGTCGCCGCCTTTTACCACCAGCTCACTGCAACAGGAGGCGGCACGCAAACTGAATTTCCGGGCTTCCAAAACGATGTCCGTTGCCCAGCAGCTCTATGAGGGTGCTGACCTCGGCAAGGAAGGCACGGTCGGTCTCATCACCTATATGCGTACCGATTCCACACGCATTGCTGCTTCGGCGCAGGAGGAAGCCAAAGAATTCATTACCGGGAAATTCGGAGCGTCTTATGTACCGGAAAGCCCGCGCCAATATTCGAAAAAAGCGGCCAATGCGCAGGACGCCCATGAAGCGATCCGTCCGACTTCCGTGCTGCGCGACCCGGACACGGTGAAGCCGTATTTAAGCAGAGACCAGTTGCGGTTATACAAGCTGATATGGGAAAGGTTCATGGCAAGTCAAATGTCATCGGCCATTATGGATACTCTTTCTGTAGATATCGAGGCAGGATCAGCCGTCTTCCGTGCCGCGGGCTCCAAAGTGCGGTTTCCCGGCTTTATGAAAGTATACGTCGAAGGCAACGACGACGGGAACACGGAAGAGGAGAAGCTGCTGCCGCCGCTTGCGGAAGGAGATAAGCTGAAGACGGAAGAGATTGAGCCAAAGCAGCATTTTACGCAGCCCCCGCCCCGGTATACGGAGGCACGGCTCGTAAAAACGCTTGAAGAGCTTGGGATCGGACGTCCGAGCACGTACGCGCCGACGCTTGAAACCATTCAAAAGCGTGGGTACGTGGCGATTGAAGAAAAGAAATTTATGCCTACCGAGCTCGGAGAGCTTGTGATTGAGCAGATGGAGCAGTTTTTTCCCGAAATTCTGAATGTGGAATTCACCGCCAACATGGAGGAGGATCTGGACCATGTGGAGGAAGGGGAAGAGGACTGGGTCAAGGTGCTCAACGATTTCTATGAATCCTTTGAGAAGCGGCTGGAAGTAGCCGAGGAAGAAATGAAGGAGATTGAAATCGAGGACGAAGTATCTGATGAGATATGCGAAAAGTGCGGCAAGCCCATGGTTTACAAGCTTGGACGTTTTGGCAAGTTTCTGGCCTGCTCCGGCTTTCCGGACTGCCGCAATACAAAGCCGATCGTAAAAGATATCGGTGTAACATGTCCGACCTGCAAAGAGGGCAGTGTCGTTGAACGGCGCAGCAAAAAGGGGCGCATTTTTTACGGGTGCACCCGTTATCCGGAATGCGACTTTGTGTCCTGGGATAAGCCTTCAGTCAAGCCTTGCCCGAATTGCAGCAGTCTGATGGTGGAGAAACGGAACAAACAGGGAACAAAGCTGCAGTGCACGTCCTGCGATCACATGGAAATGGTTGAAGAGACCGACGATGCTGTAGAAGAAACGATGTAAACAGCACACCAAAATGAAAGACGACAAAGCAGGAGGATATTGAAGTGGTGGATGTACAAAAGGTAATCGTCATCGGTGCAGGTTTGGCTGGAAGTGAAGCTGCCTGGCAAATCGCAAGCCGTGGCGTGCCTGTCCGTTTATACGAAATGCGCCCGGTGGTCAAAACACCGGCGCATCATACAGATAAATTCGCTGAACTGGTCTGCAGCAATTCGTTGCGGGCCAACGGCTTGACCAATGCGGTCGGTGTGCTGAAGGAAGAGATGAGAATGCTGAACTCGCTCATTCTGGGAGCGGCTGACCGCAATGCTGTCCCTGCCGGAGGAGCGCTTGCCGTGGACCGTGACGGCTTTTCCGGGGAAGTTACGCGCACGCTTCATCAGCATCCGCTGATCGAGGTCGTGAATGAGGAACTTCAGGAAATTCCACAGGAAGGGATCGTTGTTGTGGCGACAGGACCTTTGACCTCGCCTGCGCTTTCCGAACAGATCAAAGCAATGATGGGGGAAGAGTATTTTTATTTTTACGACGCTGCTGCCCCGATTGTGGAGAAGGACTCCATTGATATGAGCAAAGTATATCTTGCCTCCCGTTATGACAAGGGAGAGGCGGCCTATCTCAACTGCCCGATGAATGAAGAAGAGTTTAACGCTTTTTATGACGCGCTGATCACGGCGGAAGTGGCCCAGGTGAAAGATTTTGAGAAAGAAATTTATTTTGAAGGCTGTATGCCGATTGAAGTGATGATGCAGCGCGGGAAGCAGACGGCTCTGTTTGGGCCGATGAAGCCGGTTGGCCTTGTCAATCCGCATACAGGGACGCTGCCTTACGCGGTTGTACAGCTGCGGCAGGATAATGCGGCAGGCACGCTGTATAACCTGGTAGGCTTCCAAACCCATCTTAAATGGGGGGAGCAGAAGCGGGTGTTCTCCATGATCCCGGGTCTTGAACATGCCGAATTTGTGCGGTATGGGGTTATGCATCGCAATACCTTTATCAATTCTCCCAAGCAGCTGGAAGCCACCTACCAGTTTAAGGGCCGCCGCGGGCTTTTCTTTGCAGGCCAGATGACAGGTGTTGAAGGTTATGTGGAGTCCGCAGCCTCCGGTCTGCTTGCAGGCATCAATGCCGCCCGGGCGGCACAGGGACAAGAACTGCTTGTTTTCCCGGCGGACACGACCCTTGGAAGCATGGCCCGTTATATTACGACAGCTGATTTCAAGCATTTTCAGCCGATGAACGCCAACTTTGGCCTATTTCCCAAGCTGGAAGCCCGCATCCGCAACAAGAAAGAGAAGAACGAAGCTCTGGCTCAGCGTGCGCTGAACAGCACTAGAAGCTATGTCCAGGATGCACACGTCATGCCTGCTGGTCAGGAAGTATAGAGCATCATATAAATGTGGGCTGCTGCATGTATTGTGCAGCGGCCTTAGCCATAAAGGAGGGCGCCATATGGACATGTCATTTCATGCTACTACGATTTGTGCGGTTCGCCATAACGGCAGAGGTGCGATTGCCGGAGACGGTCAGGTGACATTCGGCAACAACGTAGTGATGAAGCAGACGGCCAAAAAGGTACGAAGATTATACCGGGGGCAGGTGGTCGCCGGTTTTGCCGGTTCGGTCGCCGATGCCATTACCCTTTTTGAGAAGTTCGAGGGCAAGCTGGAGGAACACCACGGAAACCTGCAGAGAGCGGCTGTTGAATTGGCCAAGGACTGGCGGCAGGACCGCATTCTGCGCAAGCTTGAGGCTCTTATGATTGTTATGGATCAAAGTGGAATGCTGTTGATATCGGGTGGCGGCGAAATCATTGAGCCTGATGATGATGTGCTTGCCATTGGGTCCGGGGGCAATTTTGCGCTTGCTGCCGCCCGCGCCTTGAAGCGTCATAGTACAGGCCTTGAAGCAGCGGATATGGCAAGAGAAGCGCTGCAGGTGGCTTCAGAAATTTGTGTATATACAAACAGCAACATTATTGTGGAAGAGCTGTAGTATAGATATCGGCTTTGAGTACTCAGGAGCTGGAGGAATGGATATGAACAATCAAGCTTTAACACCGAGACAAATTGTCGCTGAATTGGATAAATATATCGTTGGCCAGAAGCAGGCCAAAAAGTCGGTCGCCGTGGCGCTTCGCAACCGCTACCGCCGCAGCAAGCTGGCTGAGGAGATCCGGGATGAGATAGTGCCAAAGAATATCCTGATGATCGGACCGACAGGCGTAGGCAAGACGGAGATCGCCCGCAGGCTGGCACGTCTGGTCGGAGCCCCATTCGTCAAAGTGGAAGCCACGAAGTTTACAGAGGTTGGTTATGTCGGACGTGACGTGGAATCCATGGTGCGTGATCTGATTGAGACCTCCATACGGATGGTCAGGGCAGAGCGTACCGAAAAGGTGAAGGATAAAGCGGAAGAACTGGCTAATGACCGTATTGTGCAAATTCTTGTGCCAGGCAGCCGCAGCGGCAAAACCCAGCGCAATCCGTTTGAAATGCTGTTCGGAGGAAATGCCGGCCAGACGCAGGAAACAGAGCCGGAGCAGCAGGACGGAACAGTGCTGGAGAAACGGCGCAAGGTGAAGTTTGATTTGCTTTCCGGGAATCTGGAAAATGATGTGATTGAAATCGAGGTTGAAGACACCACGCCTAATATGTTCGATATGTTTGCCGGTCAAGGCAATGAGCAAATGGGCATGAACATGCAGGAGATGTTCGGCAGTCTGCTGCCTAAAAGAATGAAAAAGCGCAAGCTGACCATCAAAGAGGCCCGCAAGGTGCTGACTCAGGAAGAGGCGGCCAGGCTGATCGATATGGACGATGTCATTCAGGAGTCCGTTACCCGTGCCGAACAATCAGGAATTATATTCATTGACGAAATCGACAAAATTGCCACCCAGGGTAAAGGAAATGGTCCGGATGTTTCCCGTGAAGGGGTACAGCGTGATATTCTTCCGATTGTAGAAGGCTCAACGATCATGACGAAGTATGGCCCAGTAAGAACGGACTATATTCTGTTTATCGCCGCAGGCGCTTTTCATGTAGCCAAACCTTCGGATCTTATTCCCGAGCTGCAGGGACGTTTTCCGATTCGGGTAGAACTGAGCAGTCTTTCTCTGGAGGAGTTTGTCTCCATCCTGACGGAACCGCAGAATGCATTAACCAAACAGTATGTGGATCTGCTGCGTACGGAGGGTATTGAAATTGAATTCTCTGATTCGGCAATTAGAGAAATCGCGAAAATTGCCGAATCTGTCAATAAAAACACCGAGAACATCGGGGCCCGCAGATTGCATACCATACTGGAAAAGCTGCTTGAAGACCTTTCCTTTGAATCCCCGGAATTGACGCTGGACCGAATGGTTATAACCCCGGAATATGTAAGAGAAAAATTGGGGAATATTGCGGAGGACCGGGACTTAAGTCAGTATATCCTATAAAACAGATCGGTTTCATATTTTGTTTGGGACTGAAATAACAGGTTTCTTGCAGGATAACGAAATTGCGCCGACCAGCAAAAACGAGATAAATGACCCGATTCTCTGGTAGGAAAAATGAGCTTGTAAAAGCTGTAAAGTGATAAAAAATCGATGAAATTCTCTGAAAAAGAACAAAATTTAACAAAAAAACCATGGAAAGCCCTCTTTTTTCGAAAAGATAGGGCTTTTTTCTTATTGTATTTAGTCCCAAGTTCTACGAAACTTAGAATATACAAAAACATGGTAATTGTTTATACTTAAGTCCTAAAGAGTCGTGTATAAAAACGAAAAAAACAGCGTCGGAAAAAGTAGAATGAGCGTAAATTGTTGAATTTTCTTCTTTTTAGACACGAGAAGACATTTTTTGATATGGAAGGGGGAGGACAACTTGAGAATCAGCAACAGTTTTGGTATTAGTTCTTCAGCCCTAACTGCACAACGTTTACGGATGGACGTGATTTCCAGCAACATTGCGAATGCGGAAACGACGCGGGCGCAGATAGTGAATGGACAGGCGGTTCCGTATCGCAGAAAAATGACAGTGCTTGAGCCTAACCAACCCAGCTTTTCCGATATGTTAGATGCACGAATGAATGGAAAAACGACGGCTGCGGGGGTCAAGGTTGCAGAGATTAGGGAAGACGCTTCACCACTTAAACCGGTCTATAACCCTGAGCATCCGGATGCGGATGAGAACGGTTATGTATATATGCCAAATGTCGATATCGCGAAGGAAATGGTGGATATGATCTCCGCTTCAAGATCTTACGAGGCGAACGTCACAGCACTGAACGCTTCAAAGGCGATGATCAGCAAAGCTCTCGAGATTGGCAAATGATCGCTAAGATCGCTTTAAGAATGGAGGGAGAGAAATAGATGATTCAAAACACAATGTTCAACATTGAATCCCCATCGGTTCAGCAGACTCCATCTGTGAGCAATTTGAAGACGCAGACGACACCTGCGGAATCATTGCGTCAGTTTGGAGATTATCTGGCGGATGCGCTGAACCAGGTGAATCAGCAGGAAATCAATTCGCAGGAAATGTCCAACAAATTCCTGACAGGTCAGGTTGATGTTGACCAGGTTATGATTGCTTCTCAAGAGGCTTTACTGTCATTGCAGTTCACCACCCAAATACGGAACAAAGCGATAGAAGCCTATCAAGAGATCATGCGCACGCAGCTTTAATAGAACCAGCAAAGTTTCGGATGGGGTGACACAGTGAACGAGAGAATAGCCCGATATCGCGACAGCCTTATCGGATATTGGACCAATTTCAGTAAAAAACAAAAAATACTGCTCATTTCGACATTCGCGTTTATCGTGCTTGCAGCTGCAGTGCTGACCATGCAGTTTACAAAAACGGAGTACGAGGTCGCCTTCCGGAATTTGAATGCCAATGATGCTGCTGCGGTAATCGAGTATCTGAACTCAGAGAACATCCCTTATAAATTAAGTGCAAGCGGGACGGATATTGCGATTCCAAGCGCATCTGCAGCAGAAGCCAAGGTTGCCATAGGATCGAAGGGGCTCATTCAGAATGGGTCGATCGGTCTGGGTGCGTTTGACGAAACCTCAAACGCCATCGGCATGACCGAGAATGAATTCAATGTGAAATACAATAACGCATTGAATGGGGAAGTAGAACAGCTGCTGGGGCAGATGGAAGGTGTCAAAAGCGCTAAAGCCATTATCAATCTCCCGAAAGAAAATATATTTGCAGGACTGGAAGAGGAAGACAAAGCATCGGCTTCCATCGTCATGCAGTTTGAGCCAGGGTTCCGGCCATCGCAAGGGGCCATAGACGGTTATTTTAATTTGGTGAAAACCGCAGTTCCGAAGCTGCCTGTTGAAAATATCACCATCACGAATAACGAGTATGAGCTGATACCGACCGTGAAGGGCGGTCAGGGCGGTCTTTCTAACGGTGTTCAGGAAAATATGGCGCTACAGAAGAAATTTGAAAGTGATGTCAGGGCAAAAGTCGAACAATTTTTATCCCAATATGCAGGTGCTGACCGGATTCATGTGCTGGTGGCTTCCCAGTTGAATTTCGACAAGGTTACTTCCAAGGAGCAGCTGGTTACGCCGGTTGACCAGGAACGAGGGAAAGGCATCGAAATCAGTACGCAGGAGACTTCGGAATCCTCATCAGGCTCCAGCGGCCAGACCGGGGGAGTTGCCGGTACGGGTGAGCAGGATGTTCCGGGATATCCTGGCGGGGCTTCATCAGGCACAAGCGAATCTGAAAAAACGTCCAGCACGATCAACTACGAAGTGAACAGAATCGCCAGGGATATTATCTCCAGCCCTTATACTGTTAAAGATTTAACCATTAATGTGGCTGTTGAAACAGGTGCAGGACAAACGCCGCTGTCTCAAACTCAAATTGCTGATATGGAAACCGTTCTTACGAATATCGTTGGTGCTTCATTGGCGAATTCCGGAACACAATTCACACAGCAGCAGCTGGCGGCCAAGGTCAAGGTTATTAGTCAGGCAGCCGCACCTGAACAGCAGCAGGCGAAATGGCTGTCGGCCTCCAACCCGTGGGCATGGGGAATTGGAGCTGCTGTGCTCGCGCTGGTGGCCACAGCCATCATTCTGATTGTCCGGAACCGCCGCAAACAGGCAGCAGAAGAGTATGAAGATGACCTGATCCTGTCTCCACCGACGGAATTTCCTTCAATCAGTTTGGAAAGTGTGACAAGCGAAGATCAAGTACGCAAACAGCTTGAAAGTCTGGCCAAGAAGAAGCCCGATGAGTTCGTCAACCTGCTGCGTACATGGTTGGCTGACGAATAGAGGTGAATGCATTGGCAAAGGCAAGCGGACTTGGATTATCCGGTAGACAGAAAGCGGCGATCCTGCTGATTACGCTTGGACCGGAGGTATCCGCACAAATATTCAAACACTTGAGAGATGATGAAATAGAACAGTTGACCCTGGAAATTGCTAATGTAAGATCGGTTGGGGCTCCTGAAAAGGATTCCATTTTGGCGGAGTTTCACCAGATTTGCTTGGCCCAGGAGTATATTTCACAAGGCGGTATCAACTATGCCCGCGACATTCTGGAAAAAGCGCTTGGTTCGCAAAAAGCGGTTGAAGTGATCAACAGGCTGACAGCGACGTTGCATGTCAGACCGTTCGACTTTGCCAGAAAGGCTGATCCGAATCAGATTCTGAACTTTATTCAGAATGAAAGCCCGCAGACCATTGCGCTGGTTCTTTCCTACCTGAAGTTTGAGCAGGCTGCTGCAATCCTGTCCTCTCTTCCCCAGGAGAAACAGGCGGATGTGGCAAGAAGAGTGGCGGTGATGGACAGCACGTCACCGGAAGTTATTGCCCAGGTAGAGAGAGTGCTGGAACAGAAGCTTTCTTCTACAGTAACCCAGGATTACACGAATGCGGGCGGTATCGAGTCCATCGTGCAAATTCTGAACGGGGTGGACCGCGGTACCGAAAGAACCATTCTGGACTCCCTGGAAATACAAGATCCCGAGCTTGCCGAGGAGATCAAGAAGCGGATGTTTGTGTTCGAGGATATTGTCAATGTGGACAACCGTTCCATTCAGCGTATTGTGCGGGATGTGGAAAACGCCGATCTGCAGCTTGCGCTCAAAGTATCGAGCGAAGAAGTGCGTGACGCCATTTTCCGCAATATGTCGAAACGGATGGCGGAAACCTTCAAGGAAGAAATGGAATTTATGGGTCCTGTCCGGCTGCGTGACGTGGAAGAGGCCCAGACACGAATCGTTTCTATAATCCGTAGACTTGAAGAAGCCGGAGAAATTATAATCGCCCGCGGCGGAGGAGATGACATCATTGTCTAATGTGATCAAGTCATTTCAATATATCCCTGTCGAAACATTGAAGAAGCTGGAGCTTGCTCAGGCTTATCAGACAACGGAGGCTTTCAAGGAAGAAGAGGAAGCTTATGCGCAGCCCTTGGAGCCGCAAATCGTTCGGGAAGCCGAAAAGCTGAGGGACGAAATCCTTTCGGATGCCAAGGAATTTGCCGAAAAGCAAGTCAGAGATGCAGCGGACGAAGCGGAGCGCCTGCTTCAGGAGGCACAGGAACAAATCGCTGCCTGGTGGCAGGAAAAACGCGAGCAGGATGAGCAGCTGGTCGAAGCGGTTAAGGCCGAGGGCTTTCAGCAGGGATATGAGGAAGGGCAGCGGCTCGCCGCGGCGGAATGGCAGGCCAGATCGGATAAGATGATGGAGGAAGCGCAGGAGGTGTTGCTGCATGCTTATGAGGTCAAAGAGCAGCTTATCCTGGAAGCCGAACCTTTTCTAGTGGAGCTTAGCTGCGGAATCTCGGAAAAGGTTATCGACAAACAGCTCAGCATTGAGCCTGAATACATGATCGAACTGATCCGCAAAAATCTGGCACGCAAACGGGAGCAGGGGACAATCACCCTATGTGTGGCGCCTGCTCACTTTGCCTTTGTGAACGCTGCGCGTGAGGAGCTTTCCTTGGTGGTGGATTCTCAGGCAGAGCTGCAAATTATTCCCGATGGAACGGTCAAAGACAGGGGAGTGGTCATTCGTTCCGCATTCGGAAGCGTGGATGCCCGGATTGACACACAGCTCGCGGAAATCAAGAAGGAGCTGCTGCGAGTGGCATTAGATAACGAGGAGCAAAGGCATGAAGCAGTTTGATTCCGGTCGTTATCTGGACCATCTGAGAAATCTGGACCCTGTCAGAGTGAACGGAAAAGTGACACAGGTCATAGGACTAATGGTGGAGTCGGAAGGTCCTGACGCCAGTATCGGCGATGTCTGCTATATATACCCGGGGAAAAGCGCCCAGCCACTGCAGGCCGAGGTTGTCGGCTTCAGAGATAATAAAGTGCTGCTGATGCCGCTTGGCGAGCTGCACTCCATTGGTCCCGGCTGCGATGTGGTAGGGACAGGGAAACCTTTGAACATTCAGGTTGGCTCTGAGCTGCTGGGCAAGGTTTTGGACGGTCTGGGCCAGCCCTTGGACGGGTCCCTGATTCCTTCACGGATGGCCAGATATTCGACATTCAACATACCGCCAAATCCGTTGAACCGACCGAGAGTTCGGGAGCCGATCAGTATTGGTGTACGAGCCATTGATGGCCTGCTGACGGTGGGAAAAGGACAGCGCGTAGGTATTTTCGCAGGCTCCGGGGTTGGGAAGAGCACGCTGATGGGCATGATCGCACGCAATACGGCTGCTGATGTCAATGTCATTGCACTTGTCGGCGAACGGGGGCGTGAAGTGCTGGATTTCATTGAACGGGACCTCGGTCCTGAAGGACTGGAAAGGTCGGTCGTCATTGTAGCTACCTCCGACCAGCCTGCGCTTATTCGCATCAAGGCGGCGCTGATTGCCACTACGGTCGCAGAATATTTCAGGGACCGGGGGCTGAATGTGATGCTGATGATGGACTCGGTTACCCGTTATGCCATGGCACAGCGTGAAGTCGGACTGGCTGTCGGGGAACCACCTGCGATGCGGGGGTATACACCGTCGGTGTTCGCAAGCCTGCCCAAGCTTCTGGAAAGAGCGGGGACCGGACCCGCAGGCTCCATTACCGCCTTTTACACCGTACTGGTGGATGGGGACGACATGAATGAACCGATCGCGGACGCGGTGCGCGGGATTTTGGATGGCCATATTGTGCTGAACCGCACGATTGCCAACAAGGGCCATTTTCCCGCCATCGATGTGCTGGCCAGCATTAGCCGTGTTATGAAAGATATTGCGCCGCAAGATCAAATTGCAGCTGCTGAAAACGTAAAAAGGCTGATGGCCGTGTACAGGGATTCGGAGGATTTGATCAACATCGGCGCCTACCAGCGCGGTACGAACGCCGAAATTGACGAATCGATTGACCGGATCAAGGATGTGTGGGACTTTACGCGGCAAAGAACGGATGAAAAGGTTGAGCTGCAGGAAGTACGGGAGCGATTGCTTTCCGAGTTTACAAGGAGTTGACCTGAACAATGAAATTCCAGTATTCATTTCAGAAAGTCGTTGATCTAAAGTCGAATGAAAAGTCGCAGGCCGAATGGGTGCTGTCCAGCGCAGTAGGACGGTTGCAAGCCGAAGAACAAACGCTTCAGCAGCTCATCTCCGAAAAGGAGCGGGCATCACACGCCATCCAAAGCGCGGCGGAAGCCTGTGTCTCGCTTGCCTCCATCCAGCAATTACAGGCATATATCAGACATCTGGAGCAATGCATTGAACGAAAAAATAAAGAAGTCCGGCAAGCCCAAATGAACGTGCAAAGCAAACAGAGCATTTTGAGCGATAAAATGCTGGATGAACAAGTTTGGCTCAAGGCAAGGGAGAAGGCGAAGGCGAGCTTTCAAAAAGAACTGCTGCTCCACGAACAGAACGAGCTGGATGAGATGGCTTCCGTACGCTATGCAATGAGAGCCCGCTAGGACGCTTTGGATGAAGGTTCTGCTTGAGGAGGAATAAAATGCCACGAAATGAAATGGAGCTTGAAAAGGAATCGGCCAGCGGTGTGGAACGGTTGTTATTCTTTCTGATTCCGATCGTTTTCACCATTGTGCTTGTCGTCGTTCTGCTTACATTGTTTAACACAGATTTCAAGAATGGTCTGCTTAAGACGGCCGATAAAATTCCGCTAGTCAAGAATTGGGTCCCCGAACCTGATCTGACGCCTGAAGAGCAAAAGGCTGCAAACGAAAAAGCCCAGAATAAAAGCTCCGAGGCCACGATTGAAAAGCTGAAAAGCGAACTGTCCCAGCAGGAGGCGGAATTGAAGCAGACCGCCACGGCCAAAGCCGAACAGGACAAGAAGGTCCAGGATCTTGAGGCACAGCTCCAAAGTGCAAAAGCTGAGCAGGAATCGGCAGCCGCCGTCGCTGCCGCTGCAAATTCCGGAGCAGACAAGGATCCATATTTGAAGCAGATCAAAAACCTGTCCTCAATGTATGAGACGATGAGCCCGAGCAAGGCAGCTCCTATTTTGTCGAATCTGACCAATCCGGAGATTGTGCAGATGCTTACATACATGGCGCCGGAGAATCAGTCGAAAATCCTCGCCAAAATGGATCCGCAAAAAGCTGCTGAAATTACGATGGATCTGAAGAATACGATAAATTCAAGCGATCTGGAGGTAGCAGCTCTTCAGGCTCGTCTGCAAAAAGATCAGCAGCCTGGTCCGGCGCCTGCAAAAACAATCGATGACCAGGCGCTGGGCGGCACATTTGCGTCCATGAAACCGGCAGAAGGCGCCAAGCTGATCCTTGAGACATATAAAATAAGTCCGGAAAAAGCGTTAAACATTTTGCGAACTGTAGACGATTCTACCCGATCAGGCTTACTGGAGGAAATGTCGAAGAGCAATTCGGCACAAACGGCCAAAATTTTGAACAAGCTGCTTGCCAGCAAATAATTTCATGATCTGTTGCCGAAAGATTGGAAAGGGGGTGAACATTTTAATGTCTACGATACGGATTAGCCCGAATGCTTCTCCTGCAGTTCAGACCGGGGCAAAGGCAGGTTCATCATCAGCTTCTTCGGCTCAGGGAAACACGGGATTTAACGAGGCGCTTGTTCAGGTCATGGGAGCAGAGCAAAATACTGTCGCAGCGGCAGGGCTCATGGCTTCTGCTGTTCAGTTGCTGGCCGGGAACGGTGAAGGGCATGAAGAGGAGGGACAGGGAGACGCATTGCTTGACATGCTGCCGGATTTGCTCCAAAAGCTTGATCAATTGGATGATCTGCTCGAAAGTAATCCGGAGTTGCTCTCCACTCTCCAGGCATGGGTGGCAGGAGTGCAGCAGTATCTAAACGGAAACACAAAAAGCATGGATGACGGCTCTGACATCGCCACCGCGACCGGTCTGGCTGAGCACCCTGCAACCATCCGTTTTGTCCTGCAGGATAACGTGGCACAACTGCTGGATGCTGCGGATGGGGACCAAGTACAGGTTGCAAAGCTTTTGCAGTCATTGCAGAAGATGATTGATCCTGCCCAGACGTCCAATACGGATGCAGCATTATCACCGGCTTCAGATCTATCCGATTCTGCATCTTTGGTCCAGCAGAAGATCCAGTCAAGCGGGCAGCAGCAGGGAGCAAGCGGCGATGGAACCAGCCGTGACGGGCAGACGGATCATACAGCTGTTCTGGAATCGGCTGACACGTCTGCCGAGAAATTTTCGGTGAACAGTGTGACTACCGCCGGACAGTTGACTATTCAAAATAACGGTACAGCACCGGCGATGCCGGAAAGACCCGTAGTGCATATGAGGCATTTTGCCAAGGAAATGACGGAGTTTGTCGTGCAAAAGCTGGACATTGTCAAGCACAACGGCTTGTCCGAAGCGACCATTATACTGCGCCCGGAGCATTTGGGCCAGCTTGAAGTCAAGCTAAGCATGTCGAACGGCCAGCTTGTCGCCCAGTTTATGACAGAACATGGCGGGGCAAAGGATCTGCTTGAACAGCAGATGTCCCATCTTCGCGCAAGCCTGCACAACCAGGGGATTCAGGTGAATAAGGTCGAAGTCACTCACAATGAATCCTTGTCCTCGCATTTATACCAGCAGGATCAGGGATCCGGCGCCAACCAGCAGCAGCGGGAGCGGCGTCCCGGTACACGTGGTAAAGAAGAAAATGAGGATGCCTTGAATGCCGCGGAAATGGCGGAAGAGCTTCGTACCTGGACGAAGGAACAGCGTCTGAACAGTACTGGCCAAAGCTCGTTTACTGCGGAGGCTTAAAAATGGGGGTGAACAACGAATGGCTTCGGATAGCATAACATCGACTCCGAATATATGGCCGAATTATGCCGAACAAAATGTGAACAGGGCAGCAAACAACCAAAAAAGCGATAGCACCGGAAGCGCAAGCTCACTCGGCAAGGATGAATTCCTGAAGCTGTTGATCACCCAACTGCAAAATCAGGATCCGATGCAGCCGATGGAGGATAAGGAATTTATCGCACAGATGGCACAGTTCACTTCCGTTGAACAGCTGATGAACATTTCCACCCAGCTGACAGCGATGACTGAATCACTCAGTATTTCTTCTGCGATGATCGGTAAGGAAATCACCTGGATCAGTGAAGGCAAGACGGACCCCATCACCGGAGAAAAGCCGGAAGGTACTGTACAGAGCGGCATTGTGGATTCCATTGTAATAAGGGACGGGAAACAGTATGCGACTGTAGGGAAAGAGGAGATTGCCCTGACGGATATTACTTCTATTAAAAACCCTGCAGGAGAAAAACCGGAAGAATCAGCACCAGAGCAGCCGACAGGTGAACCGGAAACAGGAAGCAGTGCAACATCATGAATGAATCTATGATCGTTGGACGTTTATTCCCCGTCAAAGTGCCGCCAGGGGCCGGCCCGAAGAACAGCAGCACTCCGGTTGCGAATGATAACAAATCCTTCAAACAGATGCTGCAGGAGCAGGTCCTTACGTTAAGCAATCATGCGGCCAAGCGCCTCGAACAGCGCGGCATTGAACTGGGCGCCGAGCAATTGGCCAAGATTACTTCTGCGGTGGATAAAGCGGCCGCCAAAGGGGCCAAGGAATCGCTGATCCTGATGCAGGACATGGCTCTGATCGTGAATGTCACAAATCGTACCGTCGTCACTGCCATGGACAAGCAATCGATGAAGGATAATGTGTTTACCCAAATCGACAGCGCCGTCATTATTTAACCGGCTGGCCCGACAGGAAGCCGGAAGCCCAGCCGCTGATCGACAGAAGCGGTGGCAAATTAACCTCACCTACTCAGGAGGAATAATACACATGTTAAGATCCTTATACTCTGGTGTCTCTGGCATGAAAGGTTTTCAGACAAAATTGGACGTGATCGGCAATAACATCGCCAACGTAAATACAACAGGTTTTAAATCGAGCCGGGTTATGTTTAAGGATATGTTAAGTCAGACCACTGCAGGCGCAAGTGCACCTGGCGATGCTGGCGGTGGTGTCAATCCCAAGCAAATCGGTCTGGGTGTAACGGTTAGCTCTATCGATACGCTCCATTTGCCAGGCAGTGCGCAAACGACTAACAATCCTACAGACCTGCGCGTTAACGGGGACGGATTTTTCCTCATCAAAATGACAGGGGATCAGGAGGTGCCTTATTTGACCCGTGCAGGCGATTTCCATGTCGATGCTAACCGCAACCTCGTTACATCGGATGGCATGTATGTATGTGATATCGGTGGAGCGCCAATCCAAATTGGGGAGGAAACTACATCTTTCTCCATTCAGCAGGATGGATTTATCGCTGAGACGCAGCCTGATGGAACGGTTGAACTGGCTACCCAAATCGGTCTGGCGACCGTTCCCAATACCGAAGGACTTGAGAAAATCGGCGGAAACTTATACAGGCTTACCAACAATGCAATTGACGGTGGAGCGTTTGAGGAATTCGTTGGTGGCAATGACGCTGAAGCAGGAACCGGTGCGATTGTTTCCGGTCAGCTTGAAATGTCGAACGTTGAGCTTACCAATGAATTCACCGAGATGATTGTATCCCAGCGCGGTTTCCAGGCGAACTCCCGTATCATTACAACCGGTGACAGCATCCTTGAAGAAGTCGTCAATCTGAAACGTTAATTTTTTGTGAAAAGCAGGGGGGCTTAGCTCCCCTGTCAATCAGGAGGTAGAAGCAGCGATGATTCCTGTAACGCGGCTCAACGGTTCACCGATGTGGCTGAATGCATTGTTGATTGAAACCGTGGAAGAAACGCCTGATACGTATGTCACCCTGGTGACGGGAAAAAGGCTGATCGTGCTCGAGAAAGCGGCTGATGTTGTGGCTTTGATCAAGGCATACAACCGTGACATCGGCATGCATGCAGCCACGATAAAAGTGCAACAAACGGAGGAAGAAATATGAAGAAGATGCTGCCTTGGCTCATTACGATGCTGCTCGGGATTACATTAATCGTAGTGGCTGCCTTTTTACTCCTGCCCCAGCTGACAGGACAGGGATCATCAAAAGCTGCTGCCGAAGAGCGTCCTGCTCCGAAGCTCTCTGCAGATGAAATTGTTGAAGTTACTTCTGAAATTACCGAGGTCCGCACTAATTTGGCGGATTCGGATTATGTCGTTGCTGTCAATTTTGCTTTTCAGTTGAACAACAGCAAGTCCAAGGAAGCATTTGAAAAAATTAAGGAAATCAGCATTAAACCGATTGTCATTCAAACACTTGCAGATACCAAACCGGAGCAGCTCAGAACGGCCAAAGGACGTGAGGAATTTACGGACAGGCTGACGGCTTTGATCAATAAGACACTTCCTGAAGGCCAACTGACCAGCACCAAATTTACGAATTTTATGCTGGCTCCACTTTAATATTGCGGCCGGTTCAGCATGCAAGGGGGTGAAAAACATTGGTGGATGTACTTTCGCAAGGTGAAATTGACGCCTTGTTAGCTGCTCTCTCTTCGGGTGAGATGGATGCGGAGGAACTGAAGAAAGAAGAAACGGAGAAAAGAATACGTTCCTATGATTTCAAGCGGGCTGTCCGTTTTTCCAAAGATCATATCCGCAGCTTGACACGAATTCATGAAAATTTTGCACGTTTTCTAACAACCTACTTTTCTGCACAGCTTAGAACATTTGTTCAAATTAGTGTCGTTCAGGTTGAACAGCTGCCGTATGACGAATTTATTCGTTCGATTCCCAAAATGACGATACTGAACATCTTTGAAGCCGAGCCCCTTGAAGGCCGCATGGTTCTTGAGGTGCATCCGAATGTCGCATTTGCGATGCTGGATCGTCTGCTGGGTGGCGTCGGCTCTCCTCCTTCCAGAATCAGTACGCTGACCGAGATTGAAACGACGATCATGGAGCGGATTTTCAGCAGAGCATTTCAAAGCTTGCAGGAAGCGTGGAAAACGGTGCTTGATATAACGCCAAAGCTTGAAGCGATGGAGACCAATCCCCAGTTCATGCAGATTGTGTCCCCTAACGAGACGATCGCTCTTATTTCGCTCAGCACCAAGATTGGCGATACCAGCGGCATGATTAATCTGTGTATTCCCCATGTCGTTGTGGAGCCTATCATGTCGAGGCTGTCCACGCATCAGTGGTTTACCTCAGAGAAGAAGTCCAGAGCGCCGGAGGAAGTGGATGCGCTCAAGCAGCGGATGAGCAAAGCACAGCTGCCGATTGTAGTCGAATTGGGCCAGTCATCCATATCCGTCTCCGAATTTTTGGGTCTTTCTGTTGGGGATGTTATTTCCCTTGATACATCTGTGAAGGATGGTCTGTCCATTAAATTGGGGGATAGATTGAAATTTAAAGGAAGCCCCGGCGTGCTGAAGGAACGGGTTGCCGTCCAGATTGACGAAATCGTCAGTGAAGGAGTTGAAGAATTTGACGAGTAAGGATTATTTATCTCAGGAGGAAATAGATGCGCTCCTGAAACAGACCGAAATGGGCGGGGAGACTTCCCCGGCAGCAGGTGAAACGATTGACGATCTTCTTACTCCTTTGGAGCAGGACGCTCTTGGGGAAATCGGCAATATCACGTTCGGCAATGCCGCTACGGCACTTTCAACATTACTCGGAATTAAAGTGGATATTACGACACCTAGAGTGTCCGTGATTACACGTTCTGAATTCGAATCGACATTCCCAAAACCGCATGTGGCTGTTCATGTCAATTATGTTGACGGATTCGAAGGCATTAACTCGCTGGTCATCAAAAAGCGGGATGCACAGGTAATTGCCGACCTGATGCTTGGAGGGGGAGGAAATCCCGCAGATGAAGAACTGAATGAAATTCATATCAGTGCGGTTCAGGAAGCCATGAATCAGATGATGGGTTCCTCGGCTACCTCCATGTCGACGATTTTTAACCGGTTTGTCAATATTTCACCCCCAGGTATCGATATCCTTGATCCGGCCCGCGGAGACGGGGTATCCAGTCTCCCGGCAGATGCGGTGCTTGTGACGGTGTCCTTCCGTCTGCTGATTGGGGATCTGATTGACTCGACGATCATGCAACTGCTTCCTGTATCTTTTGCAAAAGAGATGGTTCGCATTCTGATCAGCGGTGGTGACGAGCCTGCTCTTGAACCGGCACCTGCATCAGCACCGCCGCAGACTGCGCCGCCAGAGCCATCGCAACCGCCAGTGCAGCCGCCGCAGCCTCCACAAGCTGCTCCGCAGTATGCGCAGCCGCCGATGGCGCCGCAGGATATGGGCTATATGCAGCCTCCGATGCAAGGAGGAATGCCTCCACAGCAAATGCCATACGGAGCGCCTCAGCATTATGGTTCTGCCCCGGGGCGGAATGTGAATGTACAGCCCATTCAATTCGCAAATTTGCAGTCCGGCGGTTACGCTCAGGTAGATGAAACCAATCTGGGTCTGTTGATGGACATCCCTCTGAAGGTGACTGTAGAGCTGGGAAGAACCCAGAAGCAGATCAGGGATATTCTGGAGCTGTCGCAGGGCTCGATTATCGAGCTGGACAAGCTTGCCGGCGAGCCGGTAGATATACTGGTGAACAATAAGCTGATCGCAAAGGGCGAAGTTGTCGTTATCGATGAAAACTTCGGTGTGCGCGTAACGGATATTGTAAGCCAATGGGACCGGATTCAAAAAATACAATAAGCATAATTTAGGGAGGATTTATTTTACATGGCTAACCGAATTTTGATTGTTGACGACGCAGCATTTATGAGAATGATGATCCGTGACATCCTGACGAAAAATGGTTACGAGGTTGTAGGGGAAGCTCAGGATGGCGCTCATGCTATCGAGAAATTCAAGGAGCTTCGTCCGGACCTGATTACGATGGACATTACCATGCCAGAGATGGACGGCATTGCCGCTTTGAAGGAAATCAAGAAAATTGACGCCAACGCCAAGGTCATTATGTGCTCCGCGATGGGCCAGCAGGCTATGGTTATCGATGCTATTCAAGCAGGAGCCAAGGATTTCATCGTGAAGCCGTTCCAATCTGACCGCGTCATTGAAGCGATCAGCAAAACTTTGGGCGCTTAAAAAACTGTGTTGGCTACAGGACAGGAGGGGACGGTAATGAATGGCAGCGAAGGGATTGAAGGTTTCAGTGCTTGGAACGCAGCTACGGTTTTTATTGCGCTTGCCTTCATTATTGTATTGATTCTCTACCTGATTCGCTTTCTGGGCAAAAAGAATCAGAGTTGGTTCGGCAGCAGGTCCATCCGGGTTCTGGGAGGTGTGGGCCTTGCTCCGAACAAATCTCTGCAGCTTGTTGAGATCGGAAGCAGTATATATCTGGTTGGTGTAGGAGAAGAAATTCGTCTGATCGATAAAGTATCTGATCCTGAGGAAGTGGAGCGAATTGTGGCCGCTCTTGAGCAGGAATCGACTCTGCGGCAGGGTCCGCTTGCCCCGTTCATCGCCAAGCTGAGTGACAAGCTGCGCAGGAAAAGCCATGACCGGCCGGAGGAACTGGAGGACGAGATCACATTTCATGAACTGTTTGAGTCCAAGCTTCGACAAATGCCGAGCCGTAAGGACAAGCTGGACAAGCTGCGGAATGAGGACAATAATACAGATCGGTCGGGAGATGCATGAGAAAAAAGATTATACTAGCCAGCTTGCTGTTTGTCTTGTTCAGCTTCCTGTCCGTGACAGCGGCCTCCGCCGCTCAGCCGATTCCGGACATCAACATTGACATCGGCAGCCAAGACAGCGGACAGCCCGGTACAACGTCGCTGTCCATTATTTTGCTTATTACCGTGATCAGCGTTGCTCCTGCACTGCTCATGCTGATGACGAGCTTTACCCGCATCGTGATTGTACTCGGGTTTGTAAGAACTTCACTGGGCACGCAGCAGATGCCGCCCAATCAGGTATTGGTGGGACTTGCGCTGTTCCTGACCTTGTTTATCATGGCTCCCACGTTTGCGACCATGAACGAGACAGCACTCCAGCCGTATCTGAAGGGGGAGCTCTCCCAGTCCGAAGCGCTGGAAAAGGCGCAGGAGCCGATTAAAACCTTTATGTTCAAACATACACGAGAAAAAGATCTGCTTCTGTTTATGAAATACACAAAAATGGAAAAGCCCAGCAATTATCAGGAAATTCCTTTGACCGTTATGGTTCCGGCTTATGCGATCAGTGAATTGAAGACCGCTTTTCAAATGGGTTTTATGATATTTATTCCATTTCTCATTATTGACATCATCGTATCAAGCACCCTGATGGCTATGGGCATGATGATGCTGCCGCCGGTCATGATTTCGCTCCCCTTCAAAATACTGCTGTTTGTCCTTGTGGACGGCTGGTATCTGGTTGTGAAATCACTGCTGCTCAGCTTCAATACATGACAGTTTATGGATTGTGATTTACTCCAGGGAGGACGGCCATGACATCAGAATTTATTATCTCGCTGGCAGGTCAAGCCGTTTATACGGTGCTTGTCGTGAGCGCGCCCATGCTTGTTCTGGGACTGGTTGTGGGGCTGATCATCAGCATATTTCAGGCAACAACCCAGATACAGGAACAGACGTTGGCCTTCGTACCTAAAATCGTGGCGGTTCTGCTTGCTCTGCTGCTGTTTGGTCCTTGGATCCTGCAGACCATGGTCGATTTCACCTACAACATCCTCAATAATTTGTATAGATACATAGGATAGGTCCGACGGAATGGAGATGATACTGCAGAGTTTTCCTGTTTTTTTGCTGATATTTTGTCGAATCACATCGTTTTTTGTAGTTGTGCCGGTGTTTTCCACTCGTGGGGTTCCGATGCAATTCAGAGTCGGTATAGCAGCGGTATTGTCCATATTGATATATTTGACCTTCGGAATCAAAGAGCAGGTGCCGGCTGATTTAAGCTACGCGCTCCTCGTGATCCGTGAAGTCATGATTGGCCTGCTGCTGGGTTTTGTCGCTTATCTGATGTTTATGGCGATTCAGACGGCTGGTTCATTTATAGACATACAGATCGGACTCGGTATCGCCAGTGTCTTTGATCCGATGACAGGCGCTTCCGTGCCGATTACGGGCAATTTCAAATATACCATCGCACTCTTGTTCTTTCTCAGCATGAACGGTCACCATTACCTGCTGGATGCCATTATGTACAGTTATAATTGGGTCCCGCTGGATAATGATTTTTTTGTCAAATTATATGGCGGCAGCATTTCCGAATTTATAATCAGAACCTTCAGCCAATCCTTTTTGCTGGCGTTCCAAATGGCTGCTCCTATTGTGGTGGCTACCTTTCTGACTGACGTCGGACTTGGTTTTCTGGCCAAAACGGCGCCGCAGTTCAACATTTTTGTGATCGGGGTACCGGTCAAGCTGATCGTTGGCCTGATCATGCTGTTTTTGTTAATGCCGGCTCTCGCGGTTTCCTTTGAGCGGTTGTTTAATGTGATGTTTGAGGCGATGCGCACGCTGCTGGATGTTGTGGGCAGCCGCCCGAATGCCTGATTTGGAGGTGCCTGTTGAGTGCTGAAATACTCCCTTGATCTGCAGCTTTTCGCCGGGGAAAAGACAGAAAAAGCTACACCCAAGAAGAAACAGGAAGCCCGCCAAAAAGGTCAGGTGGCCAAGAGTCAGGATATATCGACATCAGCAGTGCTGCTGATCTCCGTGCTGAGCTTGATGATGTTCGGCACCTATTTTAAAGACAGTACGGTCCGGCTGTTTACGGATATCTTTACGAACAGGCTGACGATGGACGTCACTGCTGAAAATGTGATCACGATGTTTGGCCAGTATGGGATTCAGATTCTGCTGATATTGGCCCCCATTTTTGTGTCCGCTTTTTTGATTGCAATTGTCGCAAACTATTTGCAGGTCGGTTTTTTGTTGACAGGAGAAGGCTTGGCTCCCAAATTCAGCAAGCTTAACCCGATTAAAGGTTTGAAAAATATATTTTCATTGCGTTCGGCAGTAGAGTTTCTGAAATCCATTCTGAAAATGACCATCATCGGTTTTCTTGTATACAGTGTCATCTGGGATACGAGAGGCGATATGTCCAAAATGTCCGAGCTGACGGGCGACCAGATCCTGTCCTATGCCGCAGGCCTGACGATGGAGCTTGGTATTAAAATCGGTGTCTGTCTGTTTGTGCTGGCTGTCCTGGATTATCTGTACCAGAGATACGAGCATGAAAAAAGCTTGCGGATGTCCAAACAGGATATCAAGGATGAGTACAAAAAAATGGAAGGTGATCCGCTGATTAAAGGGAAGATTCGCGAACGCCAGCGGCGTATGGCGATGCAGCGCATGATGCAGGAGATTCCCAAAGCGGACGTCATCGTTACCAACCCTACGCATTTTGCGGTAGCTCTCAAGTATGACGGCTCCGAGATGGAGGCCCCGCAGATCATTGCGAAAGGCCAGGATTATATGGCGCTGCGCATCAAGGAGATTGCCAGGGAGCATGGCGTAGTCATGATGGAAAATAAGCCGCTGGCACGGGCGCTCTATGCAAGGACGGACATCGGGGACACGATCCCCGGCGACTTGTTCCAGGCGGTCGCTGAAGTGCTGGCGTATGTATATAAATTAAAAGGCAAGAAGAAATAGCGGGATCGGAGGGCAAGAGACCATTGAAGACAAAAGATATAGCTGTCCTTGGAGGCGTTATCGGCATCGTGCTGATGATGATACTTCCGATTCCTGCATGGCTGCTCGACATACTGCTTGTTATTAATATTTCACTTGCGCTTATGATACTGCTGGTGGCCATGAGTACGAAGGAAGCGCTGGAATTTTCCATTTTCCCGGCCCTGCTGCTGATTACGACGCTGTTCCGCCTGGCGCTGAACGTGTCCACGACCAAGCTTATTTTGGGGACAGGGCATGCTGGGGAAGTGGTCGCCACCTTCGGAAGCTGGATCGCGGGCGGTCAAATTGCCGTCGGATTCGTCGTGTTTCTGATCCTGGTCGTCGTGCAATTCATTGTCATTACCAAAGGCTCGGAGCGCGTTGCCGAGGTAGGCGCACGTTTTACGCTCGACGCCATGCCTGGGAAGCAGATGAGCATTGACGCGGATTTGAACGCGGGTCTCATCAATGAGCAGCAGGCGCGTGAACGGCGAAGCAAAATAGAACGGGAAGCCGATTTTTACGGAGCGATGGACGGTGCCAGTAAATTCGTTAAAGGTGATGCCATTGCGAGCATCATTATTCTGATCATCAATCTGGTCGGTGGTTTTATTATCGGCATGGCTATCATGGGGCTGGGCTTTCAGGAAGCTCTGTCAACCTTCTCCGTATTGACAATCGGCGACGGGCTGGTCAGCCAGATTCCGGCGTTGCTTATCTCGACGGCTGCGGGCCTGATCGTTACCCGCGCTTCGTCCGAAGGCAACCTGGCCCAGGATTTGTCCAGCCAGCTGTTTTTATTCCCCAAACTGATCTATATTGTGGCGGTTACCGTGGCGCTGCTCGGATTTTTCACCCCGATTCATGGGATGACGACACTGCCGCTTGCGCTCCTGCTGTTTTTTGTTGCGCGTAGAATGCAGCAGAATATTGCGCGTAAGTCGATCGAGGACGAACAAATGGAAGAGGAGCAGCAGATTGAAGAGGTCCGCAGTCCGGAGAGTGTCATTAACCTCCTGCAGGTGGACCCGATCGAATTCGAGTTTGGCTATGGGCTGATTCCGCTGGCCGATACCCAGCAGGGAGGAGACCTGCTCGACAGGATCATTATGATCCGCCGGCAGTGTGCTCTGGAACTTGGACTGGTGGTCCCTGTCATTCGGATTCGGGACAACATCCAGCTCAAGCCCAATGAGTATATCATCAAAATTAAAGGCAACAACGTAGGCAGCGGTGAGCTGCTGCTGAATCACTACCTGGCGATGAGCCCAGGCTACGATGATGATGCCGTATCGGGAATCGAAACGACAGAGCCTGCTTTTGGGTTGCCTGCTTTATGGATCGATGAGTCAACGAAGGATATTGCGGAGCTATCGGGTTACACAGTGGTCGATCCTCCGTCCGTTGTAGCCACCCATTTGACGGAAACGATCAAGAAGCATGCCCATGAGCTGCTAGGCAGACAGGAGACCAGGGCGCTGATCGACAACCTGAAGGAGCATTATCCGGCATTGGTGGACGAGCTGATTCCTTCCGTGCTTGGAGTGGGAGACGTGCAAAAGGTGCTGGCCAAGCTGCTTCGTGAAAAAATATCGATCCGGGACATGGTTACGATCTTTGAAACACTGGCTGATTACGGCACCTATACGAAGGATCCGGACGTGCTTACTGAATATGTAAGACAGGCGCTTTCACGCCAGATTACACAGCAATACTCCCAGAAGGGAGATACGCTGAAGGTCATTACGGTCGGTCCGGCACTGGAAAAGAAAATTGCGGAAAGCGTGCAGCAGACCGAGCAGGGAAGTTATTTGGCGCTCGATCCGGTCTCCACTCAGACTGTATATCAAAAGCTCACTGAACAGATTAACCGGCTGATTCAATCAGGCCAGCAGCCGATTGTCCTGGCATCACCGACCATTCGCATGTATCTGCGCCAGGTCATCGAACGGACGATGCAGGATATTCCGGTTTTATCCTACAGTGAGCTTGAACCGAACGTTGAAATTCAAAGTGTCGGGGTGGTGAACTTATGAGAGTGAAACGATACGTTGTTGAAACGATGCCTGAAGCGATGCAGCAAATCAGGGGTGACCTCGGCAATGATGCAGTCATTCTAAGCACCAAAGAACTGAAAGTTGGCGGGTTTTTGGGGCTGTTTTCCAAAAAGAGAATCGAGGTCATTGCTGCGGTGGAGAAGGAGACCGGCTCGTCCGCCCGGACGTCTTCTTCCAGCACAGCCGTCCAAACAACGCAAAAGCTGCCCTCTGCTCCGCAGGCATCCATCGCCCGTGTGGTCGCTCCCGATGCTTATAAACGAACGGCCGAATTGTTGAACAAGGGCAATGAAGGGGCAGACAAGCAGGGGCAGGCAGCGGCGGAGCCGCCACGTAAACCTGCTGAAGCGCCGGAGAGAAGCGCGGACAGGAGCGTCCGGCGTGAAGCTGCCTCTTCCGATGTGACGGCTGCTGGATTGGCTGACAGGCATGTCAGTGGGAGAGACAGCGGTACGCCAGCCCCTGTAGCGCAAGATGCTCTGCTTGAAGAACTCCGCGAGATGAAAGCAATGATGAGCCGGATTTCACGTTTTACGCAAACCTCACCTGCCTTGCCCGAGCAGGCTCTGGCTCTGCACGAGCGGCTGCTGGATCAGGAGGTGGAACAAGAACTGGCGAACGAATGGCTGGAGCGGGTACTGCAGCACCAGGGAGAAAGCGGCGCTGCATTAGAGGAGTTCTCTTTTAAGAGCGCCCTGGAGGGGGAAATACAGCAGTTCCTCAGCCGCCGTTTTGGCGGGAGGATTTCCTCAAACACCAAAATCGTATACATCGCAGGCCCGACCGGTGTGGGCAAAACGACAACGATCGCGAAGCTGGCTGCAGAGCAGCTTTTCAAATACCAGCGCAAGGTCGGCTTCATTACTTCCGATACGTACCGGATTTCAGCGGTGGATCAGCTGCGGACCTATGCCACGATTTTGAATGTTCCGCTGGAGGTGGTCCAATCTCCCGGTGATCTGCAGCGGGCGATGCAAAGGCTCGAGCAATGTGATCTCATTCTGATGGACACAGCCGGACGGAATTACAGAAACGAACTGCTCGTGTCTGAGCTCCAAAGTCTGCTGGCGCCGATTGAGGAGAGCGAAACCTATCTGGTCTTGAGTCTGACCTCGAAATCCAGGGATATGCTCGAGATTACCGAACATTTCAACAAGTATGGACTGGATAAAGTGATATTTACCAAAATGGATGAAACAGGCAGCATAGGCGCCATATTCAATGTTCTTCGGCATTACCCGTTGTTGTCATTGTCTTATATGACCAACGGGCAGAACGTTCCCGAGGATCTGCTGATACCTGGCACAGGCATGATTACAGGAATGCTGTTGGGGGACTGTGTATGAGCGACCAGGCCCAATCGTTGAGACAAATGGCTTCACAGCATGAAATAAGCCGTCCCCCCAAACGAAGCTCACAGGCCAGAATCGTTACGGTTTCCAGCGGCAAAGGAGGTGTGGGCAAGTCCAATTTTGCACTGAATTTTGCGCTCGCACTGCAAAGCATGGGCAAACGGGTACTGGTGTTTGATGCGGATATAGGCATGGCGAATATTGATGTTCTCATGGGCTCCTCCTCCAAATACAATCTCGCTCATGTGCTGAGACGGGAGAAGACGATGGCGGAGATTGTACAGAACGGAGCCGGTTCACTGCCCTACATACCGGGGGGATCGGGGATAAGCGAGCTATTTTCCCTGTCGGAGCAGGATCTGGAATACTTTGCGGAGCAGGTGGAAGAACTGGCGGCTGAGATGGATTATGTTTTTTTTGATACAGGTGCCGGCCTGTCCAAAGAAAATCTGAAATTTATCACCTCGGCTGACGAATGTCTGGTCATTACTACACCGGAGCCTACCTCCATTACAGATGCCTATGCGCTGATTAAAGTCGTGAACGGGGTGCAAAAGGACACGGTATTTAAGATTATCGTCAACCGTGCCGATAACGATAATGAGGCCCTGCAGGTTGCCGATAAAATTTCGCTGGTGGCGCACCGTTTTCTCGGATTGAATATCCCGCTTCTGGGATATATCCATGATGACCAGCATGTAACGCAATCTGTCAAAAAGCAGGTTCCTTTTTCACTCGCATATCCGGGCTGCCCGGCCTCCAAGGATATTTTGCGTTTGGCGCACCGTTTTGCTCTAATGCCTGTTGCGGCGGAAATTGAAACCTTGGCCGGAATCAAGGGTTTTATACGGAAATGGCTTCGGCGCTAGGGCAAAATGATTCTGAGATAAGGGAAACAGAGGTGTTGTAAATTGGCAATTTTTCGGGTACTGGTCGTGGATGATTCTGCCTTTATGCGGAAAATTATCTCCGATTTGATTATAAAGGACTCTTCTTTTGAAATTGCCGGTACCGCAGCAAATGGAAAGGAAGCTTTGGACAAAATCCGGGAGCTTAAGCCCGATTTGGTGACAATGGATGTGGAAATGCCTGAAATGAACGGCCTTGAGGCGTTGAAAATCATTATGCAGGAGCATCCGTTGCCGGTGATCATGCTGTCAGGGATCAATGAAGAAGGAATGAAGGAGACGATTATGGCCCTGGAGGCCGGGGCGTTTGATTTTATCCGCAAGCCTTCCGTCTCCCATTCCCAGGATATTCAGCAGGTTGGGGCGTCCCTGCTTGAACAGATGAGAACCGCCATACAGGCGGTAAAACGGCGGGCTGACCGAGAGGAAGAGCTGAAAAAGGCTTCCCAGGAAAGAGCGGACCTGGAGAAGGCGGCCAGGCAGTCCGCGAAAGCCCGCACGGAAGAGGCGAATAACCAGCCGGAGCAGCAGGTGGTTGAGCAGAAGCCGCCTGTAGTTCCGCCTGTTCCGCCAGCCTCATCGTCATTTCAGCGGTGGACGAAGCCGGATTCGCAGCAGAAAAGGATGGCAGAGCGCCCTGGAATGGCGCCTATCTCTTCAGGCAAGGGCATCCGGAAAGCTTCCATCCCTGACATGTCTGCCCGGCAAGCCGCCAAAGCGGCCGACGGCAAGAGATTCGAGCCTGAGGCTCAGACACCGGCGCCACAGAACATGCCGGAGCAGCCAAAGCAGCCTGCCGCTCCGCTTGTGGAGACGCACCAGCCTGCCGTTGTGCCTGCTCAGGTCAGAAGCTCTGGTGGTGCTGCCGATCTGCGCAAGCTGGTCGCAGTCGGTTGCTCAACCGGTGGACCAAGAGCGCTCAAGACGCTGCTGGAAAGTCTTCCGGGCAATTTTCCGGCGCCAATCGTGATTGTACAGCATATGCCGCCGAACTTCACCCGCTCCCTGGCCCAGCGTCTGAACACTCTCAGCAGGCTTAAGGTGGTGGAGGCCGAGCAGGGAATGCTGCTGGAGAACGGAACGGCCTACATCGCTCCAGGGGGGTACCAGATGAAAGTTGCCGGAGGAAACGGCAGCAGGTATACCATCTCTCTTACGTCCGAGGAGCCGCGCAACGGCCACAGGCCTTCGGTGGACACCATGTTTGAATCCCTTGTTCCTTTCACTTCCCTTGAACGTCATCTCGTTCTGCTGACAGGGATGGGCAGCGACGGGGCCAGGATGATGAAGCTGCTGTATGACAAAGGAGTGCAATCCACCTTTGCGGAAAATGAAGAAACCTGCGTCGTATACGGCATGCCCCGCTCTGCGGTGGAATTAAAATGTGTAAAGCATCTCCTGCCTTTGCAGGAAATCGGCCCCAAGTTAATACAAGTTGTGAAATAATCGGAGTGTAACTCAAAGCTTATGCTTCCGAGGTAGTTTTGCACGAAGAGATGTCAAGGTAGTAATGCTCACAAAACTTTGAGGAGGAGGTGTCTCACAATGGACATGAATCAGTATTTAAGTATGTTTATTGATGAGTCGAATGATCATCTGCAATCTCTTAACGAAAATATGCTTCAGCTTGAAAGCAATCCGACCGATCTTGGCATCGTCCAGGTGATTTTCCGCTCGGCTCATACGCTGAAGGGCATGGCTGCAACGATGGGCTTTGAAGACCTGGCTTCGCTTACACATCAGATGGAGAATGTGCTCGATCTGGTGCGCAACGAAAAGCTGGCGATGCAGGAATTCATATTTGACACCTTGTTCAAAGGCCTGGACGCCCTGGAGTCGATGGTTCAGGATATCACGGCAGGCGGTGAAGGAAAAGCGGACGTCTCCTCTATTGTTGCTGCACTGCAATCCATTGTGAACGGTGATTTCCAGTCCTCATCAGCCGGGCAGGAAGTAGCTGTGACCTCCAACGCCGCCCTGGACAACGCGGGACTTGCACTGGACCAGTTCCAGTATTCCGTGCTGGAGCAGTCCATCAAGGAAGGTCATCGCGTGCTGTACGTTCAAGTCGCCATCAGTGAAGAGAGCCAGCTGAAAGCGGCGCGGGCGTTTATGGTATTTAACGCTTTGGAAAACGCCGGGGAAATCGTGAAAGCCAATCCATCGGTTCAGGATATCGAACAGGAAAGATTCGACCGCAGCTTCTCGCTGTACTTCATCACACAGAAAGAAGCGGACGAGCTGAAAAAAGAAATTCTCGGCATTTCCGAAGTCGAGCAAGCGGAACTTACCGAACTGGATGAAGAGTCGCTGAAGCAGATGAGCAACGAGAGCATAGAAGCCGTCAAAGCCGCTTCTGCGGAAATGGCCGCAGCTGTTGCGGAAGCTGTTCATACTCCTGAAGCGGGTGCCGGCAAGAGCCCGTCTCCAGCAGTCAAAGCGGCGGCCAAGCCCTCGGTGAAAAACGCTCCTCCTGCGCCAAACCGGACGATCCGTGTCGATATTGAACGTCTGGATGTGCTGATGAATCTGTTCAGCGAGCTGCTGATTGACCGGGTCCGGCTGGAGCAGCTGGCCAGTGAAGCGGGGAATCCGGCCCTGACGGAAACGGTTGAGCATATGAGTCGTGTCAGCGCAGATCTGCAAAATATCGTGCTGAAGTTGCGCATGGTTCCGGTGGATACCGTATTTAACCGTTTTCCGCGAATGGTGCGCGATTTGGCCAAATCGCTGGATAAAAAACTGGATCTGATCATCACGGGTGCTGAAACGGAGCTGGACCGTACGGTGATCGACGAGATCGGCGATCCGCTCGTTCACCTGCTTCGCAACTCGGTTGACCATGGGATCGAGTCGGTGGCAGACCGGCTTGCCGCAGGCAAGCCGGACACGGGAACAGTGAATCTCCGCGCCTTCCACAGCGGCAATAACGTGTTTATCGAGATCGAGGACGACGGAGCGGGCATCAACCGTGAAAAGGTGCTGAGGAACGCGATTAACAAAGGCATTCTGACTCAGGAGAAGGCGGCGGCCCTGACGGACGAGGAAGCCTACCAGATTCTGTTCGCACCCGGCTTCAGCACCGCCGAGGTCATCTCGGATATATCCGGCCGGGGCGTGGGGCTAGATGTGGTCAAATCGAAAATCACTTCCCTCGGCGGAAATGTAACGATTTTCTCTACTCCTGGCAAAGGAACCAACTTCTCTGTTCAGCTGCCGCTGACACTTTCGATTATCGCGGCGATGATGGTGCAGATCGGTTCGGAGAAATATGCGATTCCATTGTCCTCCATTGTCGAAACAGCTATTGTGAAGCGTGATAAAATCCGTACGGTGCACGGGAATAAATTGATTGCCTTCCGTGAAACCCACATCCCGCTGATTTCACTGAGTCAAGTTTTTGAAGTTCCGGATTTCAACGAGAATGAGGAAGAGGAAACCGAAGTGGTGGTCATCCGCAAAGGAGAAAAGCTGGCTGCGGTTTCCGTACAGGACTTTTTGGGACAAAGCGAAATTGTCATCAAAAATATGGGCAAATATCTTCCGGCCATTCCGGGCATTTCCGGCGCAACCATTCTCGGTGACGGGCAGGTTGCTTTGATTATCGATCCTAACGTCTTCATTAAATAAGGATGATTTCTGAATCGTGAATATCATTGGGGAGGGTTTTTGAGCATGGGAGAAGAAATTAAAGTTATCGTCTTTAAATTGGGTGAGGAGGAGTACGGGGTGGAAGTGGACAAGGTCCAGTCCATCGAACGTATGGTTCCGATAACCCGGGTGCCGAAGACATTCACGTTCGTTAAAGGTGTGTTCAACTTAAGAGGCGTGGTCATGCCTGTTATTGATCTGCGCGGCCGTTTCGGCCTGGAGGAGACGGAATATACGGATCAGACCCGGATTATTATCGTTGCGGTCAATGATATGCAGGTTGGCTTTATTGTCGATTCCGCGAATGATGTCATTGATTTGAATTCCGATGCGATTGAAACGCCGCCCGAAGTCGTCGGAGGCATCAAAGCCAAGTATCTGCGCGGTGTGGCCAAAATCAGCGAAGAGCGCCTGCTGATCATGCTGAACCTGTCAGAGGTGCTGAATAAAAGCGAGCTCGTTCAGCTGGAAAGCATAGAGGAATAGGGCCGTGTTCAACAACTTGGAGGATTTCAAAATGGACGTCCTGAAGGAGGTCGGGAACATCGGGGCAGGCAATGCCGCCACCGCGCTGTCCCGGCTTCTGAACAAGCCCATCGATATGGGGGTTCCGAAAGTCCAGCTGCTGCCGTTTGAGGCCATCGCCGACAAAGTGGGCGGGCCCGAGCAACTGGTTGTCACCATCTTCTTCCGGGTAGAGGGGGATGCTCCCGGCAATCTGTTCTTCATACTTGCGCCGGAAGCAGCGAAGGGGCTGCTGCAGCGGTTGGCGGGCATAGAATCAGAGGATGCGCACAGCTTCACGGATATGGAACAATCCGCTCTCTCGGAAATCGGCAACATTTTGGCAGGCTCCTATCTCTCATCCCTGGCGGACTTCACAAAGCTGTCCATGTATCCTACCGTACCGGGGCTGGCGATGGACATGGCCGGCGCGATTCTGAGCTACGGACTGCTGCAGTTTGGTCAGATGGGAGACGACGCCCTTTTGATTGACACATCGTTTCTTGAAGGACAAAATCATATTGAAGGGCAATTTTTCCTCATCCCGGACCCGGAATCCTTCGAAAAAATTTTCGAGTCATTGGGAGTCCGTTAAGTTATGATAGAGGAGAAAAATATAATTAAAGTCGGCATGGCGGATTTGAACGTCGCCAGCTTCCCGGATGCGATCCGGACGACCGGTCTGGGGTCGTGTGTCGGATTGACGATGTATGATCCTCAGCTGAAGATTGCAGGTATGGCCCATGTCATGCTTCCTTTTTCTGATATCGCGCGGGAAGGGCAGATCAATATTGCCAAATACGCGGATACAGCCCTGCCTGAGCTGCTGGACAGAATGCTTCAGCTCGGAGCGGTGCGCAGCCGGATTGTGGCCAAAATGGCCGGCGGCGCACAGATGTTTGCTTTTGCAAGCGGGGGAGACACCATGAGAATCGGTCCCCGCAATGTGGAATCATGCCGCGCGATGCTGGCGGAACTGCGGATTCCCCTGATTGCTGAAGATACGGGCGGCAATGTGGGGCGAACCATTGAGCTCGATTGTCTTACCGGTGTTTTGAGTATTCGAAGCGTACAAAAAGGTGTAAAGGAACTGTAATCATGTTATTTGGAAGCTTGCGCATGAACTTGTGGTCCGGAGCCGTCGGTTTTGTGCTGACATTCCTGTTGTCCCTTAACAGCAATTTGCTTGTGACCAGCTTAATCCGCGGCTTAATCGCTTCTGCAGTCTGGTTTTTGCTCGCTTTTGCGGTCCGCTTTGCCCTGGGGATTCTTACCCGGCCTGAAAAACCGGCATCCGTTTATCCGCAATCGGACAGCAATGCGGGGCAGGGGAAAGGTCTGGGCTCGCATCTGGACCTTACTACCCCTGACGAAGGCGGGGATTTGAATGATCTGCTGAAACCGAAGCCGGATTCGGAGCCGTTGCAGCCAGCGGACTTTAAGCCGCTCAATCCGCCCAAACTCGTAACGAGCAAAGATCCTGAAGAATTGGCGAAGGCAGTTCGTCACCTGACAGACAAATAGAGGAGGGTGAAGCCGATGACCGAGCGAAAAGCCGCTCACTTGAATTACGCTGAACTGTGGGAGCGCTGGAAAGAGCATGGCGAGCTGGAGGCCAAAAAGCAGCTGATTGAAAACTATCTCCCCATTGTCGAATATGTTTCCGGCCGTCTCGCAGTTGGCTTGCCCAAGAACGTATCCAAGGATGATTTGGCCAGCAATGGCGTTATGGGATTGATTGACGCTATCGAAAAATTTGATTATGAGCGCGGTCTGCAGTTTGAAACCTATGCTTCATGGCGTGTGCGCGGAGCTATACTCGACGGGCTGCGTCAAGGCGACTGGGTTCCCCGCTCCGTCAGAGAGAAGGCCAAAAAGATCGAGGATGCCTATCAAAAGCTTGAACAAAAATATTTGCGGACCGTCAGCGACGAGGAAATGAGCAGCTACCTTCAGGTATCGGAAAAAGAGTTTCAGAACATGCTGCAGGAGGTCGCCGTCATGTCTATCTATTCGTTGGAAGATCCAATCCGGGAAGAAGAAGCGGAGACAAGGCTGTCTCTGCTGGTTGATGAAAAGGCCAAAAATCCTGACCAAAAAGTAAACGAATTCTATCTTCGGGAAGCGCTTGTACAGGGTATTGAGAAGCTTACCGAAAAGGAGCGGATAGTCGTTTCCTTACTGTATTATGAGGATTTGTCCCTTAGTGAAATTGCGGAGGTTATGTCATTATCCCCTTCCCGTATTTCCCAGCTGCACTCCAAAGCTATTCTTCGTCTCAGAGCTACATTGGACAAGCAGCGGGATTTACTGATGCGGAAGGATTAAACCTCCACCACTATCATGTGAGAGGAGCATGGATAATGGAGCAGGCGTATGTATTGGATCAGTTTTTGAGCATAACGATTGCCCCGGATAAGAGTGTGGCTTACCTGGAATTTTCCAGGCATGAAGAGGGCTTTCATTGCTCGCTTCAGGATCTGGAGAGTTATTTGGAGAAACATAGCATATGTTATGGAATCAAACGTCAGGCGCTGCAGCAGCTGGCAGACAGTCCGGACAAGTTTTTTTTCGCCAAAACCTTGATTGCTGAAGGGGTGGCTCCGATCAGCGGGAAAGATGGCTACATACGCATGACGGAAGATATGAGCCAGTCTGATGAACATAGGCCGCTGAAGACGCAGGACGGTAAAGTGGATTATAAGGAATTGATTCGTTTGACCAACGTCCGCAAAGGCCAGCTTTTAGCCGAACGCATCGATCCCGCGCCCGGGGTGCCGGGCACAGGAGTGACCGGGGAGGAAATCCCCTTCCCCGCAGGCAAAGTAGCCAGGTTTAAAGCAGGTAAAAATGTCGTTGTGCATCCTGAAGGCTCTGCCTTATACGCTGCCATTGACGGAATGGTGACGATGACGGATGAAGATAAAATCAACGTCTTTCCCGTCTACGAAGTTAACGGTGATGTAGACTACAGTATTGGCAACATCAATTTTGTCGGAACGGTCGTCATCCGCGGTAATGTCCTCACAGGGTTTCGCGTCAAGGCGGACGGCGATATCAGGGTCGTCGGCGGAGTTGAAGGCGCGGAACTGGACGCTGCCGGTTCGATCGAGATCACGGGTGGTATTATCGGCTATCATAAAGGCTGGGTTAAAGCAGGCCACAATGTCAAATGTTCCTTTATCCAGGACGGCAACGTTACAGCAGCTGCGGATATTATTGTCTCGCAAAGCATTATGCATTCCAACCTGCGTGCAGGCAAACAGGTGCTGTGCAACGGTGCCAAGGGACTCATCGTCGGCGGAAGCATCCAGGCCGGGGAAAAGGTGGCGGCCAGAACGATCGGCAATACGATGTCTACGGCTACCAGCATTGAGGTCGGCGTTTTGCCCGAGCTGCGCAACGAATTGACAGAGCTGCGCAATCTCCTTAAAGAACAGAAGGTCAGCCTGGACAAGACGTCCAAAGCGCTTAATTTTTTGGATCAGATTGCCGCAGCGGGTCAACTTACTCCTGACAAGACCGCCATGCGCATCAAGCTGAAGGCGACCAAGGTCTCCACGGAGCGGGAGCAGAACGAGAACCGGGCGAGAATTCTGGAGATTGAAAGAATGCTCGAAGACGCGGATACGGCCAGAGTTGAAGTCAGAAGCATTATTTACAGCGGCTCTAAAATAGTTATCGGCAGATACACGAAATATATTAAAGATTCTGTACAGCGAATGGTGTTTTATCACCAGGATGGGGACATCACGATGTCCACTTTGGTCTAATCCCTCCGGTGGTATGCGGTTATCTTGGGCTGGCAAGCGCAGCTGCTGCTAAGAAAGGCGTGATCCTGTGAGTTTGAAAGCCGTTGAATTGCAAATTGCCGTGCCGCGGACGAGCGAGGCGGGAAAGGTTCTAAGCGAAAACCGGCACAGACTGGTCAATGACCAGGCTCTTCTCGGGGAACAGGCCGTGAAAGAGACGCAGGCGGTCAGGCAGCGCAGCGAAGCGGTCGAGCAGTCCGCCGATGCGGCTGTCCGCGACCGGGAAGGGCAATCGAACTACCGGGATCACCGAAACAAGCGGCGCGGTTCCGAGCCTACACAGGATAATCCGCCAGCCGTACACCAGGCAGAGCATCCGTTTAAAGGACATCATATTGATTTGTCCCTTTAATTGGCGATGAACGGGACGCGAAGGAGACGATTTTTTTGGATCCATGGTTATATATCGTATTGCTGGGTCTTGCCGCTTTGATGTACGGCTGGATGCTGCCCAAGCGCGGAGGCGGCAAAAGCCCGGAAGAAGACTTGGCGAAAAACATGGAGGTTACACTTGAGCAGTACATGGCTGATATCGGGCGGGAAAACGATGAGCTGATTGATCTGGTCACGCAGATGAAACAGGATCATGCTTCCCGGCTGGCCGCCATGCAGGAGCAAACCTCTGAACTCAGGCAGCGGGTAGTGGAGCTGGAGAGGCAGGACCGCCACAGCGCGGACATTTCGCAGTTGGCTGCCGGCCTTGTAAGGGAGCAGATCTATTCCGGTGCCCCGGTTCAGGAGGCGGAGCAGAATACATTGGTCTCTCCTCTTGAGGAACATGTTGCTATCGAAGAAACGGCCGAGCCTCAGGAGACGATCCGGGACCGCTATGCTGAGCTGTTCTCCCTGCATGGCCAAGGGAAATCGCTGGATTCCATCGTCAGGCAGACAGGGATGCAGCGCGGTGAGGTGCAGCTGATCCTGCAGCTGGCCGAGAGGGAGGGCCAGCATGATTAAGAATCGGACGTTTATGCTCGGAATGGGAACAGGACTGATTCTGGGGGCGCTGCTGCTCCAGCTCGCGATGATCGGCCAGGGGAAGTCGAACGGCTCCGCTGCTCCACGGGAGCTTACACGCGAACAAGTAGAGGCTGAGGCGCAACGTCTTGGACTTCAGGTCAATGACAGCGACGAATCTTTAATGACCGAGGAAGAATGGCGCCAGAAAGTGATAGACGAGGGCAGTCAAACCCCCGAGGCTCCGACGGCACCGAAAAGCACGGCTGCCGTCTCCGAGCCGAAAGCTCCTCAGCGGCCTCAGACTGATAACCCGGAGACTGCTGCACCGCAAACAGGGACCGGCATGGCACAGGCTCCTGAGCAGCCCGCAGCGCCGCAGGCCCCGCCGATCCGGTACCGCATCACACCGGGGAGCAGCTTGCTCAACGTCGCCGAGGGTCTGCAGAAGGCAGGCGTAATTGAGGATGCGGATGCTTTTCAGAAGGCGGCCAATGAGCATAAAATCAATACGAAAATCCGCTCCGGAACCTACAGCTTCCGTGAAGGGGAAACCTTTAGTTCTATCATTACAAAAATAACTACTCCTCCGAAATGATCCATGGGAAACAGGCTCTCCAAAATTAGGTTGCAACGGCCTATGTCTTATGGTATATTAATTCACGGTGTTAAAAACACACGTTGGTTAATTTCGTAAAGGGTGCTTCCGGACGGGAGTTTTTACGAAAGATGATGTCAGCGGAGGAACACACAAAAAACCAAACTTAGGAGGTGCGTGAAGATGGCAGTAATCTCCATGAAACAGCTTCTGGAAGCTGGGGTACACTTTGGTCATCAGACTCGTCGTTGGAACCCGAAAATGGATCGTTATATCTTCACTGAAAGAAACGGTATTTACATCATTGACTTGCAAAAGACAGTGAAAAAGGTTGAGGAAGCTTACAACTTTGTGAAAAACGTGGCTGCCGAGAACGGAACGATTCTGTTCGTAGGCACCAAGAAGCAAGCGCAAGACTCTGTTAAAGAAGAAGCAACACGCGCTGGACAATTCTACATCAACCAACGCTGGCTCGGCGGAACGCTGACGAACTTCCAAACGATTCAAAAGCGTATTGACCGTCTGAAGCAGCTGGAAGCTTGGGAAGAAGACGGTACATTCGAAGTTCTTCCTAAGAAAGAAGTTATCATTCTCCGCAAAGAGAAAGATCGTCTTGAAAAATTCCTGGGCGGAATCAAGAATATGAAGGGTCTGCCAAGCGCATTGTTCATTATCGATCCTCGCAAAGAGCGTATCGCGGTTGCTGAAGCTCGCAAGCTGGGTATTCCAATCGTAGGTATCGTAGATACAAACTGCGATCCTGATGAAATCGATTATGTTATTCCTGGTAACGACGACGCGATCCGTGCCGTTAAATTGCTGACTGGTAAAATGGCTGATGCTGTTATGGAAGCTAACCAAGGCGAAGAAACTACTGCTTAATACCGCTTTTGCGGCTCGTAATATATGAATTAAATGAAAAGGGTGGTTGGTAGGTGGATAACCTTTCACTACCCTTTTTTTGGGGATAAAGCAAGTAGTGCAACTAATACTTAGAACAATCAATTTTTTTGGAGGGAAATTTAATATGGCAGTTAATGCGAGCGCAGTAAAAGAGCTTCGTGAAAAAACAGGCGCAGGTATGCTGGATTGCAAAAAAGCGCTGGAAGAAACGAACGGTAATATCGAGAAAGCGATCGAGTTCCTGCGTGAAAAAGGTTTGGCTGCTGCCGCTAACAAAGCGGGCCGTATCGCAACTGAAGGTGTCGTGGAATCCTACATTCATGCTGGCGGAAGAATCGGCGTAATCGTAGAAATCAACTGCGAAACCGACTTTGTTGCAAAAACAGATCAATTCAAGGAATTCGCTCGCGATATCGCGATGCACATCGCAGCTTCCAACCCGCGTTACGTTCGTCGTGAAGAGGTTGCGGCTGAAGAGATCGAAAAAGAAAAAGAAATTCTGAAAGCACAAGCGTTGAACGAAGGCAAACCAGAGAAAATCGTTGAAAAAATGGTTGAAGGCCGCATCGGTAAATTCTACGAAGAATTCTGCCTGCTGGAGCAATCCTTCATCAAGGATCCGGACAAAACAATCGCAACGCTGCTGAACGAGAAAATCAGCACCATCGGCGAGAACATCTCCATTCGCCGCTTCGTTCGTTACGAGCTGGGTGAAGGTCTGGAGAAAAAAGAAGATAACTTCTATGAAGAAGTTATGTCCCAGGTGAAACAATAATACCGTTTACACGGGTTGTATAGGCGTCAGGAGGAAAATGGAACACGCCAGTGTTCCTTTTCTTTCAAGTAAGGACGGATTGTGCGCTCTTGTCCAGAAAAGCTACCTGCTTGAAGACAGGAGCTTTTCTTGCAAACGGGCATCAAAATAGATAGAAACTGAATAGTGGAGGGTGGGCATTTGAAACAGCCTGTTTATAAACGTGTCGTCTTGAAGGTGAGCGGTGAGTCGCTCTCGGGCAACAACGGGTACGGGATTGACGCCGATACGATTGCATCCATTGCACAGCAGGTCAAGGAAGTTGTGGATTTGGGTGTAGAGGTCGCTATCGTGTGCGGCGGAGGCAATATCTGGCGCGGAATCGCCGGAAGTGCTAACGGGATTGACCGTGCTACCGCAGATTATATGGGGATGCTTGCTACTGTCATGAATTCCCTTGCACTGCAGGATTCGCTGGAGCAAATCGACGTGCCGACACGTGTACAGACATCGATCGCCATGCAGCAGATTGCGGAACCGTACATTCGCCGCAAGGCCATCCGCCATCTGGAAAAGGGGCGTGTCGTGATCTTTGCAGCAGGCACCGGCAACCCGTTCTTCTCGACGGACACAACCGCAGCGCTGCGTGCGGCGGAGATTGAGGCTGAGGTCATCCTTATGGCTAAAAACAAGGTGGACGGCGTATATTCTGCCGATCCGTTTAAAGACAGCACCGCCGAGAAGTATGAGCAGCTTACCTATCTGGATGTGCTGAACAAAAATCTCGGTGTTATGGACTCGACAGCTTCGTCGTTGTGCATGGACAACAACATTCCGCTTATTGTATTTGCAATTACCGAGCAGGGCAATATCAAACGGGTTGTGCTTGGGGACAAAATTGGAACAATCGTTAAAGGGAGTGTAGATTAATGCCGCAATCCATTAAAAAAAGCGCGGAAGAACGTATGGAGAAAGCCATTCAGGCGTTGAAACGCGATCTTGCCACACTGCGCGCCGGCCGCGCTGCACCGAGCCTGCTGGACCGTGTTCAGGTTGAATATTACGGAGCCATGACTCCGCTGAATCAGCTGGCCAACATTAACACACCGGATTCCCGGACGCTGATGATCCAGCCTTGGGATAAATCCTCACTGGCAGACATTGAGCGTGCCATTCAGAAGTCGGATTTGGGACTGACACCATCCAATGACGGGATTTCGATCAGACTGGTCGTGCCAGCCCTGACAGAAGAACGCAGAACCGAGTTGGTGAAGATGACGAAGAAGTATGGTGAAGAGGCGAAGGTGGCCATCCGCAATATCCGCCGCGACGCCAACGATGATATTAAAAAACTTGAAAAAACCGATATTTCCGAGGATGAATCCCGCCGCCATCAGGACGATATCCAAAAAACGACGGACAAATTCATCGCGGAAGTAGATAAAGTACTTGCTGCGAAAGAAAAAGAGATCATGGAAGTGTAAGAGACCTGCGGCCCCTCCATTACGGTGGGGTTTGTCTCTTTTCACGCCTATGGCTAATTTCCAGAGAATGTTGGGGGAAATGGTATGATAAATCGGGTTCGGTCTTGGTGGAGTGCTGAGCAAAAGGATGAACAGCCGCCGGCCGTTTCAAAAGACAATATTCCACAGCATGTAGCAGTCATTATGGACGGGAACGGCCGTTGGGCGAGGCGGCTTGGCATGCCAAGAGTGGTAGGTCATCAGAATGGGATGAAGGCAGTCAAAAGAACGGCCATTGCCGCTGATGAGCTGGGAATCAAGTACCTGACCATGTACGCATTTTCCACAGAAAACTGGACCCGTCCAAAAGAAGAAGTGGAGTTTCTGATGCGGCTGCCGGAAGAATTTTTGGCTATCGAATTGGATGAATTGATTGAGAAGAACGTACAGGTTCGCGTGATGGGGCATAAAGAGTATCTGCCCTCACACACGCAGGCAGCTTTCGAGGAAGCCATCCGACGCACCGAGCACAATACGGGGCTTATCCTGAATTTTGCGGTCAATTACGGGAGTCGGCTAGAAATTACCGAAGCCATGAAGAAGATTGGCCGTGAAATTGAGGGCGGTACGATCAAAGCAGAGGATATTACGTCTGAGCTCATCGGAAAGTCGTTGTTGTCGGAAGGAATCCCTGACCCGGACCTGTTGATTCGTACAAGCGGGGAACTGAGATTGAGCAACTTTATGCTCTGGCAGTTGGCCTACAGCGAGCTATGGTTTACGGATATTTATTGGCCTGAATTCAACAAAGAGCACTTATACGAAGCAGTGGCCGAGTATCAACGCAGATCACGGAGATATGGCGGCCTGAAATAAATGGAGGAGGAAGCCGTTGAAACAGCGATTGATAACCGGTATAGTGGCAGGCATCCTGTTTTTGGGAATGGTCCTGTGGGGCGGCTTGCCTTATCACCTGTTCATTCTTGCCATGGCATGGATCGGATTTTATGAATTTGTGCGTATGATCGGACTTTCTGCAGGCAGTGGAAGCGCATGGCTGGGCTATCTGGGGATCACGGTGCTGGTTTTTCCTTATCAACCGTTGAATATCCAGCCGCTATTGCCGCTTGCCAATATGTTGTGGCTGCTGCTTGTCTTATTCATGCTGATTACGGTATTTACCAAAAATCAGGTCACGATCCGGACGTCAGCCCTTTTGTTTTTGGGAATCGTCTATGTGGGCATCGGATTTTCTTATATTGCGGAGTCGCGCCATATGGACCACGGGGTATTCTGGACTTTTTTACTGTTGGCTGGCATATGGGCAAGCGATGCAGGAGCCTACTTTGTAGGCAAGGCTTTCGGTAAAACGAAGCTTTGGCCTGCCATCAGTCCGAATAAAACAGTCGAAGGCGCCCTCGGCGGCGTCGTTATGGCCGCAGCGGCGGCTGTCGTTTTTGCGGTGTTTTCAGGAGGGCTGTTGTCTGTCGGGAATGCGCTGATCATCGGTTTGTCCTGCGCGGTCGTCGGGCAGCTGGGGGATTTGGTCCAGTCTGCTTATAAACGGGTTTACGGAATTAAGGATACGGGAAATCTTTTGCCTGGGCACGGCGGCATACTTGACCGGTGTGACAGCTGGATCGTTGTTTTTCCGTTTGTACATATGCTGATGCTGCTTCCTGCTTGATGAATGCAATAGATGCTGCTGAAGACCATGTGCTGATTTTCTAAAAGTGAGAGTTCAAGAAGTCAGGTTTTCAGCATCGAAGCCTATGCTTCCGAAGTGCGTTTTTTCAAAACGCTTGAGTTGAATGAAGATAGGGACTGAGGAGCAGAGCGTACGTTGGGTACGTGAGCACCTGAAATGTTTCTGTAGGAAACATGCTTCGGAAGCATCTGCTTAGGCCCGGCTGAATTCAAGATTCGATGTGGAGTTCGCTTCCTGATTTACTTCGTGATCAAAAGATGACTTTTTGAATAACCTCTAAAGGAAGGTGCGTCATGAAAAAGATTGCCGTGCTTGGCTCAACAGGCTCGATTGGAACACAGACACTGGACGTTGTCAGCATGCACCCCGGCCTGTATCAGGTGGAGGGATTGGCTGCTGGCGCCAATACGTCGCTTCTGCTTGAACAGGCGCAACATTACCGTCCCAAGAAGGTGTCTGTGGCCACCAAGGAACTGGCGGAGCAGATTCGTGAGCAGCTGCCGCCGGGAACAGAACTGTATTGGGGCGATGAAGGTCTTATTGAAGTAGCCGCAGGAACTGAGGCGGATACGGTAGTGACGGCGGTCATGGGCAGTATGGGGCTGCCTTCAACCCTGGCCGCGATCGAGGCCGGCAAGCAAATTGGCCTGGCCAATAAGGAGACGCTGGTAACTGCCGGGCATATCGTCACGGAAAAGGCGCGGAAGAAAGGGGTAAAGCTGCTGCCGATCGACAGTGAGCATTCCGCCATCTTCCAGTGTCTGAACGGAGAACGGATGCAGGATGTTGCGGGGATTACACTGACAGCCTCCGGCGGATCGTTCCGGGATTTGACCAGAGAGCAGCTCAAGGATGTTACTGTGGAGCAGGCCTTGCAGCATCCGAACTGGTCGATGGGTGCGAAAATTACAATCGACTCGGCGACGATGGTGAATAAAGGTCTTGAAGTGATCGAAGCTCACTGGCTGTTCGGATTGTCCTATGATCAGATTCGTGTGCTGCTGCATCCCGAAAGCATCATCCATTCTTTTGTAGAATTCAAGGATACGAGTATTATCGCCCAGTTGGGAAATCCGGATATGCGTGTTCCGATTCAGTATGCCCTGACCTATCCGGACCGCATGGTCTCACCGGCCAAGCCCCTGTCATTGGCGGAGGCGGGAAGCCTGCATTTCCGGGAAATGGATTACGAGCGGTTCCCGTGTTTAAGACTTGCCTTTGAATGTGGTAAAATGGGGGGGACAGCGCCAACTGCGTTCAACGCGGCCAACGAAGTGGCGGTGGCCCGGTTTTTAAGAGGAGAAATTTCCTTTTTGGCGATTGAGGATATCATCGCGCGGGTGCTCGACCGGCACCACAATACGGTGAATCCGGATCTGCCGGCCATAGAAGCCTGTGACCATGAGGTCCGGGCAACCGCCGCAGTGCTGTAAAACCTTCTTCTTTCCAATTAAGACCCACCTGTGTGATTCTCTTGTACGGGATCGGAGAATAATGATAAATTAGAAGGACATACTCGATCTCACGAAAGGGGAAAGGAAACGATTGGAAACGGTTCAAATGGTTTTACTGACGGTGCTCATGTTCTTCGTTCTTGTAACGGTGCATGAATGGGGGCATTACTATTTTGCCAAACGTGCCGGCATCCTGGTTAGAGAATTTGCGATCGGTTTCGGTCCGAAACTGTTCTCCTATAAAAGGAATGAAACCCAGTTCACGCTTCGTCTGCTGCCTTTCGGCGGCTTTGCGCGGATGGCTGGTGAAGATCCGGAATTGAATCAGATTGAGGCTGGGCAGACCATTGCTGTGCGCGAATCGGACGGCCTGGTAAAGACCATTTATCTTGATCAGCTGGATAACCGCAAAAATGTAATCCGCGGTGAAGTGCAATCCATTGATCTGGAGGACGCCCTGACCCTTATGCTTGATGTGGATGGAGATTCCCAGCAGTTCAAGGTTCATCCGCAGGCGTTGACGGTGAGCAAGGGGCAATCGGTTCAGATTGCTCCCCGGGACCGCCAGTATGGCAGCAAGACGGTGGGGCAAAGAGCGATGGCTATTTTTGCCGGCCCGTTAATGAACTTCGTGCTTGCCTTTGTGCTGTTTGCCATTCATGTACAGATGACCGGCATTCAGGTTGCAAATCCGACGAATGTAATCGTAGGAGAAGTTACGGAGGGCATGCCTGCCGATAAGGCCGGAATCCATGAGGGAGATATGATCGAATCCATTAACGGAGAGCAGGTTGGCGCAGACCGGCAAAAGCTGATCGATCTGATCGCAGCGTCCCAGGACCGGCCCATGGACTGGGTGATCCGGCGCGGGGATGAATCACTGAACCTGACGATCACACCGGTGGCGATGGAAGGGCAGGAAGGCGGCAAGGTCGGAATTGCACCGGTGCTGCCAACAAGGCAGGCTGGATTTGCCGAAACATTCCAGGTTGCAGGCCAGTCGATGGTAGATACGACCGTAGCGATCTTTGACGGCTTCCGCCAGCTGATTCAGAATTTCTCTATCGATGATTTGGGAGGACCGGTACGGACGGCTGAGGTCACCGGGCAAATCGCCAAGCAGGGCATCGATCAGCTCACGTATTGGGCGGCTATTTTGAGCCTGTATCTTGGCATCTTCAACCTGCTGCCGATCCCGGCATTGGATGGCAGCCGCTTGATTTTCCTTGGTGTAGAAGCTGTTCGGGGCAAGCCTATCGATCCGAGCAGGGAAGGCATGGTGCATTTTGTTGGCTTTGCGATGCTGTTCCTGCTGATGATTGCGGTCACCTATAACGATATATTGCGTTTGATTAACGGTTAATTTATGCCAGGGTCCGCGCTGCGGCCGGACCCTGATGGGAGGACGGCCTTTTTATGTCAAAAGATAAACAATTCGTGTCTGAAATTACACCGCAGGGGGAGGACTTCTCCCGTTGGTACATTGATGTCATCAAGAAAGCGGAATTGATGGACTACTCTCCTGTGCGGGGATGTATCGTTTTCCGCCCGGACGGCTTCGAAATCTGGGAGCATATCAAGGATGCGATGGACGTTCGCTTCAGAGAGACGGGACACCGCAACGCCTACTTCCCGATGTTTATTCCGGAGAGCTTTTTCCAGAAAGAAAAAGAGCATGTAGAAGGCTTTAATCCGGAGCTGCCGTGGGTGACGGAAGCCGGGGGAGAAAAGCTGGAGGAACGTCTCGCGATCCGTCCTACCTCCGAGACGATGATCGGCCATATGTACTCCAAATGGATCCAATCCTACCGTGATCTGCCTGTGCTCATTAACCAATGGGCGAACGTGGTCAGATGGGAGAAGCGTACGCTTCCTTTCCTGCGCACAAGCGAGTTTTTGTGGCAGGAAGGACATACCGCGCATGAGACGGAAGAAGAAGCTCGCGAGGAAACGATGAAAATGCTGGAGGTATACCGCGAGGTTATCGAAGATGTGCTCGCGATACCGGTCGTTGTCGGCGAGAAAACTCCATCCGAGCGCTTCGCCGGAGCAGTGAATACGTACTCGCTGGAAGCGATGATGCGCGACGGTCGTGCGGTGCAGGCGGGGACCTCCCATTATCTTGGCACGAAATTTGCGGTTGCGTTCGATATCAAGTATTTGAGCCGTGACAATACGCTTGAGTATGTGCACACGACCTCCTGGGGAACGAGCACACGCCTGATCGGTTCGCTGATCATGGTGCATGGGGATGACCGCGGACTGGCGCTTCCTCCCAAGGTTGCGCCTACCCAGGTCATCATGATTCCGATCGGCCCGCCGAAGACACGTGACGCGGTGCTGGCGCGGACGGATGAGCTTTATGCCGAATTGAAGAAGGCCGGTGTACGTGTGAAGGTCGATGACCGTTCCGACGTCAGTCCGGGCTGGAAATTCAACGAATATGAAATGCGCGGAGTGCCTGTCCGCCTCGAACTTGGGCCTCGTGACATGGAGAACGGAGTTTGCGTGCTCGTCTCCCGCATCAGCGGCGAGAAGAAAGTGGTGCAGCAGTCCAATCTGGTTGATGAAATCAACGCGATGCTCGCTCAGGTTCAGCAGGAAATGTACGACCGGGCCAAGTCCTTTATGCAGGAAAATTTTTATTCTGTGAACACACTCGATGAAATGAAAGCTCTGATGGAGGAGAAGCGCGGCTTTACGCTGGCCGGCTGGTGCGGCTCTGAGGAATGCGAAGACAAGGTGAAAGAGGTAACTGGGGCAACAAGCCGCAACATTCCTTTCAAGCCGTCCGAAGAGAAGTCGGTCTGCCTGTGCTGCGGACAGCCTGCCAAGCATACCGTGGTATTCGCACGAGCTTATTAATCAAGTAAAATAGAGCATGGTGCAACTAAATGAGCTTCTGATCGCAGAAATTGTCGGTGTGTCTGTTGCCATCGATGGCATTTGCGGACCAGGGGCTCTTCATGTTTTGGGGAAGGTGGGAGAACCATGAGCGGTGCTGACGACAAGAGAAAGAGACTTGAACTGCTGATGAAGCAGGCGAGCGTAGCCCCCGGTATAGTAGATCCTTACTTTCTGGATGGATGGGTCGAAAGGGTGGAGATCAGCCGCAGCAACAAAGAATGGCATATTATTCTGGCGAAAAAAACGCTGGTTCCCGCTCCGGTATACCGGACGTTTTGCTTGCAGGTACAGGAAAAGATGAATCATATCGCCAAAATTACTTTTGGCTTTCAATACAGTGAGGCTGTAAACAGAGCCGACATTATCGACGAGTATTGGAAAATGTTCCTGGAATGGGTCCAACGCGAAATTCCTTCGGTTAACGGCTGGATGACCAGGGCTGGCCATGACTGGGACAACGGTTTGCTGCTGCTGACGATGACGGATGCTATGTCGCTGGAACTGGCTCGTAAAAAACAGATCGACCAGGCGATTGTTCGTTTTTACGAGCGATATTTTCATCTCACGCTCCGGGTCAAGATGCAGGCTGGGGAAGGCAACGAGGAAGCGCTTGAGCAATTCCAGCAGAAGAAGCTGGAAGAAGAGCGCGAGGTTATCCAGCGAATGATGGAAAGCATGGAGACCGAGATGCCGCTGGCGGATGAAGAAGAAGGGGATGTGCGCCTCCAATTCGGGTATGAAATTAAAGAGCAGCCTGTTCCGATTCAGGAAATTCAGGATGAGGAAAAAAAGGTCACACTGCAGGGAACGATTTTTGGCCTGGACAGTAAGGAGCTGCGTAACGGAAGCACCCTGTTCACTTTTTATCTGACAGATTTTACAGATTCACTGCAGATGAAAATGTTCGCGAAGACCAAGGAAGACTTGAAAATTCTCAGCCTGCTGGCTAACGGCAAATGGGTAAAGGTTCGGGGACGGGTGGAATACGACCGGTTCATGCAGGTGCCGGAGCTCGCTATGATTCCTTCCGATCTGGTGGAGGTGCAGGCCCCGCCGTCGCGCAAAGACAACGCGCCGGAGAAACGGGTGGAGTTTCACCTGCATTCGAAAATGAGCACCATGGATGCGGTAACCTCCATTGATACCTATATCAAAACAGCCGCCAAATGGGGGCATAAAGCGATCGCCGTAACGGATCATGGCGGTGTGCAGTGTTATCCCGAAGCGGCCAAAGCGGCGAAGAAGAACGGTATCAAAATGATATACGGAGTGGAAGCCAACGTAGTCAACGATGCCATTGAGGTTGTCATGCAGGCTCAGCCGCTTGATCTTAAAACGGCTACATATGTCGTATTCGATATTGAGACAACAGGCCTTTCGATTACACAGAACAAAATTATAGAAATTGCGGCTGTGAAAATGCAGGACGGCAAGGAAATTGACCGTTATGCAACCTTCGTTAACCCGCATGAGCGGATTCCTTATAATATCCAGCAGCTCACCAATATCACGGATGAGATGGTCAAGGATGCGCCGAATGTGGAACCGGTTATGGAGGAATTTGTGAAATTCGTTGGAGATGCGGTGCTGGTCGCCCACAATGCCCGCTTCGACATCGGCTTCATTCAGGCCACCCTAAAGAAAATGGGGCTGACTGAGCTGACGAATCCGGTGCTGGATACGCTGGAACTGGCACGCCTGCTCTTCCCGACCATGAAAAATCACAGACTCAATACGCTGACGGACAAATACAAGGTCGCATTGGAAAGCCATCACCGTGCGATTGATGATACGATAGCGCTCGGAGGTGTGCTGAACGGCCTGCTCGCCGATGCTGCACAGATGAAGGGCATGACACGGCTGGATCGGCTTAATGATGATGTGGGCAAGAATTTATCCACAGCCCGGCCGTTCCACTGCTGCATCTATGCGCTGAACCCGGTCGGCAAGAAGAACCTGTATAAACTTGTTTCTCAGTCGCACACAGAATATTTTAAAAGGGTGCCCTGTATCCCAAAATCGAAATTGTCCGAGATGCGGGAAGGCCTGCTGATTATTTCTGGCTGCGAGAAAGGCGAATTTTTCGAAACCGTGCTGAACAAGACGGTGGAAGAGGCTGAAGAAGTGGCACAGTTTTACGATGTGCTGGAAATTCAGCCGCTCACAATGTACATGCATCTTGTGGAAAAACAGCTTGTCAGCGACCCGGACGCGCTTAAAACGGCGCTTCGTAAAATATGCGATATCGGCCAGCGGCTGGGCAAGCCCGTCATTGCCACCGGAAATGTTCATTATCTGGAGGCGAGGGACAAGATTTACCGCGATATTACGATTCACGGCATTACCGGCTTCAGCCCGCTCAAAGGCATACGCAAGCCTGACGCTCATTTGCGCACGACGGAGGAGATGCTGGCTGAATTCGAATTCCTGGGTGAAGAGAAGGCTTATGAAGTGGTTGTTGCCAACACAAGCGAATTGGCCGACAGGTTCGAAGAACTGGAGTTGTTCCCGGACAAGCTCTTTACTCCGATCCTGGAGGGAGCGGATGAAGAGATCCGCAACACCTGCTACGAAACAGCCAGATCCATCTATGGGGATGACCTTCCTGAAGTCGTTGTCGCCCGTCTGGAGAAGGAACTTGAGCCGATCATTAAATACGGCTTTTCGGCCAACTATCTGATCTCCGAGCGGCTTGTCAAAAAGTCGAACCAGGACGGGTATCTGGTCGGCTCGCGTGGCTCCGTAGGATCATCGGTGGTGGCGACGTTCCTCGGTATTTCCGAGGTTAACCCGCTGCCTGCGCATTATATCTGTACGAATCCGGAATGCAAGCACAGCGAGTGGTTCCTGGACGGCAGTGTGCCGAGCGGATTCGACCTTCCCGACAAGGACTGCCCGAAATGTGGCGGCAAGCTTAAAGGGGAGGGGCAGGACATTCCGTTCGAGACGTTCCTTGGTTTTAAGGGGGACAAGGTTCCCGATATCGACTTGAACTTCTCGGGCGAATATCAGCCACATGCCCATAACTATACTAAGGTGCTGTTCGGGGAGAAAGCGGTATTCCGGGCAGGCACTATTGGCACGGTTGCGGAGAAGACTGCCTTCGGCTTTGCCAAGAAGTATGAAGAAGAGCATAACCAGAAATGGCGCGGAGCAGAGCTGAACCGGCTGGCCGCCGGCTGTACCGGCGTCAAGCGCAGCACGGGTCAGCACCCAGGCGGGATTGTCGTCGTGCCGGATTATATCGAAGTGGAGGATATCACTCCGGTTCAATTTCCGGCGGACGATACCTCTGCGGAATGGAAGACCACCCATTTTGACTATCATGCCTTTGACGCGAACCTGCTCAAGCTTGATATTCTGGGACACGATGATCCCACGATGATGAGAATGCTGCAGGACCTGACAAATGTCGATCCAACGACGATACCGATGAACGATCCCAAGGTCATGAGCATGTTCAACTCAACGGAAGCGCTTGGCGTTAGGCCGGAGCAGATCCGAACCCCGGTGGCCACCTACGGTATCCCGGAGATGGGGACGAAATTCGTACGTCAGATGCTGATCGAATCACAGCCTTCCTCCTTTGCGGATTTGCTGCAGATTTCCGGTCTGTCACACGGTACGGGGGTATGGCTCGGCAACGCGCAGGATCTGATCAAAAACGGCACGTGCAACATCAAAACGGTTATCGGCTGTCGTGACGACATTATGCTGTTCCTGATTTACAAAGCGGGGATGGATGCGAGCCTTGCTTTTAAAATTACGGAAAGCGTGCGTAAAGGTAAAGGCTTGACACCGGAATGGATTGAAGAGATGAAGCGCTGCAAGGTGCCGCAATGGTACATTGACTCTTGTCTCAAAATCCAGTACATGTTCCCGAAGGCGCACGCGGCGGCCTACGTTATCTCCGCTGTTCGCACCGCCTACTTCAAGCTGTACCATCCGATTGCATTTTATGCGACCTACTTTTCGGTCCGCGCAGCCGACTTTGATATCGAATTATGCTGCCAGGGCTATGAAGCGATCGGCCGTAAAATTGTCGAAATCGAGCAGCTCGGGTTCCAGGCTCCGCCGAAGGAGAAAAACATGCTGCCGATTCTGGAGATGGCGCTGGAAATGACAGCCCGCGGTTTCACCTTTAAACCGATTGACCTTTACCGTTCGGAGGCGACCCGCTTTAAGGTCGACGGCGATTCGCTGATTCCTCCGTTCGGGGCCTTGGCTGGAATCGGGGAAAACGCCGCCCGCAACATCGCTGCTGCCCGCGAGCAGGGTGAGTTTTTGTCGATCGAGGATTTTCAGCAAAAATCGAAGGCAAGTAAAACAATTGTGGAGATGCTGTCGCAAATGGGATGCTTCCGCGGACTTCCGGAAAGCAATCAGCTTTCCCTCTTCTAGGCTTGTCCTCTCCGTGAGGAAGTCAAGCTTCAACCCTTGTCACTTACATCTGGTTATGTTATAATTTTTTTGGTAATCATGGAGATAAAACCGTCGCTAAAGAGTGGGGAAACCCACTCTTTACTCTTTGCTACGGCGGTTTTGTGAATTATTGGCGCAGGCCCCGGGTGGCGCGGCAAAAACAGATATACAGGAAACGATACTCTTGGAGGTTATAATCTTTGAGCACACCAAAGATCAAATCCATCGTGGAAGAAATGGTTCAACCCTACTTGATTGAGCATGGCTTCGAGCTGGTCGACGTTGAATACGTCAAGGAAGGCAGTAACTGGTTTCTGCGCGTCTTTGTTGACAAGGACGGCGGAATTGACCTGGACGACTGCAGTATGATCAGTGAATATCTCAGCCAGAAGCTGGATGAGAAGGACCCGGTCTCGGATGCTTATTTTTTGGAAGTGTCATCTCCCGGTGCGGAACGTCCGCTGAGGAAAGCGGAGGATGTGGCCAGAGCGGTAGGCAAAGACGTATTCATTACTACATACGAGCCTGTTAACGGCCTCAAGGAATTTGAGGGCAGATTGCTTTCATTTGAAAATGACGAGCTTACGGTGCAAACTGGCAAAAAAGAGCATGTCATTCCGTACGCCAAAGTAGCGGGAGCGCGGCTGGCGATCATATTTTAAATGCTTGACTGCAACTAATGACGATTGGTCTGGCGTGAAACGGCCGGTCTCCTTGATTGGAACAAGGAACAAACCGTTTCTGCGCAAGACGCCATGATTTGAAAGGGGGAGAAATGATCCATGAGTATGGATTTTATTGAAGCAATGAATGAGCTGGAAAGGGAAAAAGGCATCAGCAAGGATGTGCTGTTCGAAGCGATTGAAGCCGCCCTGATTTCCAGCTACAAACGCAACTTTAACACGGCCCAGAACGTTCGCGTCGATATGAACCGCAACACCGGGGTTATCAAAGTGTTTGCTCGCAAGCTGATCGTAGACGAGGTGCTGGATCCTCGTACCGAAATTTCCCTGCCGGCTGCGCGTGAAATCAATCCGCATTTCCAGCTTGACGACATTGCGGAGATCGAAGTAACGCCGCGTGATTTCGGACGGATTGCTGCCCAGACAGCCAAACAGGTGGTTACCCAGCGCATCCGCGAGGCGGAGCGAGGGCTGATTTACAACGCTTTTGTCGATAAAGAGGAAGATATCGTCACAGGCACCGTACAGCGGCAGGATCAGCGTAATATTTACGTGGATCTTGGCAAGATTGAAGCAGCGCTTCCGCTCAGCGAGCTGATGCCGAATGAGAGATTCAACCATCTGGACCGCATCAAGGCATATATCACAAAAGTGGAGAATACAACGAAAGGGCCGCAAATTCTGCTGTCCCGCACTCATCCGGGCCTGCTCAAACGATTGTTCGAGCTTGAAGTTCCGGAAATTTTCGACGGGGTTGTGGAGATTCGTTCTGTGGCCCGTGAAGCCGGCTTTCGATCCAAAATCGCCGTATACTCGCGCAACGAAGAAGTCGATCCGGTCGGCTCCTGTGTTGGCCCGAGAGGCACGCGTGTACAGACTATCGTCAATGAGCTGCGCGGTGAGAAAATCGACATCGTCCGCTACTCCGACAATGTCGATGAATATGTAGCCAATGCGCTTAGCCCTTCCAAGGTGCTGGAGGTGCAGGTGTTTGAAGCGGAAAAAATGGCGCGTGTCATCGTTCCTGATTACCAGCTATCCCTCGCCATCGGCATCAAGGGACAGAATGCGCGGCTTGCCGCCAAGCTGACAGGCTGGAAGATCGATATCAAGAGCGAAACCCAGGCGGAAGAAGAGTACGGCAGACCCCGCAGCAATGACGAGGAAATGCATCAGGATTCCGTTTCTGTCGATTAAACGCAAGGTTAAGGGGGGAGTCGAATGAAACAGAGAAAGGTACCGCTGCGCAAATGCGTGGCCTGCCAGGAAATGATGCCGAAGAAGCAGCTTATCCGCATCGTCAAAACCCCTGAAGACGAAATATTGATTGATCTGACCGGTAAAAAATCTGGCCGGGGGGCTTATTTATGCGGCAAGGACGCATGCTTTAAGCTGGCCCGGAAGAACAAAGCGCTGGATCGTGCTTTAAAGCATCAGGTAGATCCGGAAATCCATGATCAATTGGCCCGGGATTTCGCTGCCGCCGAGGAAGAATTCCTGGCGGCACAAGGCAGTGCCGATGATGAATAAGGCGCTGTCCAATATAGGCCTGGCCATGCGGGCAGGCAAACTGGTAACTGGTGATGAAATCGTGCTGAAGGCTGTGCGCGTTTCCGAAGCCAAGCTGGTCATCCTTGCGAAAGATGCTTCAGTTAATACTCAAAAGAAATTCCGCGATAAATGCGGATTCTACAACATTCCACTGCTGATAGGGTTTGACCGGGAAAGCTTGGGCAACAGTGTCGGCAAGGCCGAACGGGTCGTGCTGGCGGTAACGGATCAAGGGTTCGCGCAAATGATCTTGAAACATGCGGGGATTATGTCGGAGGTGGAGTATATTGAGTAAACAGGAAAGCAAAGACAAACTGCGGGTTTATGAGTACGCCAAGTCATTGAATATGAGCAGCAAGGAAATTATTACGATTCTTAAAAGGCTTGACATTCCCGTTAACAATCATATGAGCGTTATGGAGAACGATGCCGTAGGCAAGGTTGAAAACTTCTTCAAGGAAATCAAATCCAACGCCGCTAAGCAAAGCGGGACAGGTACGGCCCAGATCCATGCGCAAAAGACAGAGCAACCCAAAATTCAACAGGAAAAGCAGGTAAGTATGAATAATAAAAAAACCAACCAAAACCAGAGCAGTACAAACTCAAGACCGCAAAGCGGTCAGGATAACCGGAGAAGCGGTTCCTCTTCCGGCCAGGGCGGTCAGAACCGGAGCGGCGGGCAGCGACAAGGCAATGCGGGCGGCGGCAATCGCCCGCAGGGAGGTTCGGCACCGCGCCAGCAAAGCGGAACAAGCGTAGGCTCCCGTCCGCAGCAAAACAGCGGCCAGCGTGACGGCGGAGCAACGGTCAAAACGGCCGAACGCAGCGGTGGAGGACAAAACCGCGGTGGGCAAGGCGGCGGTAATCGCAGCGGCGGCAATAACCGCAACAACGGGGGGGGCAGCGGTGGCCGTCAGGGAGGAAACAACCGCTTTGAGGACCGTACAGGCGGCGGAGGCCAAAACCGTGGCAATGCCGGTCGCGGCGGCAAAGGCGGGAAATTCAACAACAACCGTGGCCGCGGGGGACAGCAGGAACAGCGCCGCGAGAAAATTGACAACACTCCGAAGAAAATTATCGTGCGCGGTGAAATGACCGTTGGCGAAACGGCTAAGCTCCTGCACAAGGATGCTTCCGAGGTTATCAAAAAGCTCATTATGCTGGGCACGATGGCTACCATCAACCAGGAGCTGGATATGGATACGATTCTCCTGCTTGCAGGCGAATTCGGAGTGGAAGTCGAAGTGAAGATTCCGGTCGAAGAGGACCGTTTTGAAACGACTGAGGAAAATGACGAACCGGAAAGCCTGACCACACGTCCGCCAGTTGTAACGATCATGGGCCACGTTGACCATGGTAAAACCACCTTGCTTGATGCGATTCGCTCCACGAACGTTATCGGCGGCGAAGCCGGGGGCATCACGCAGCATATCGGCGCATACCAGGTGGAAATCAACAGCAAGAAGATTACGTTCCTGGATACGCCTGGCCACGAAGCGTTTACAGCCATGCGTGCACGCGGTGCCCAGGTAACGGATATGACCATCATCGTTGTTGCAGCCGATGACGGTGTGATGCCGCAAACGGTGGAAGCGATCAACCATGCCAAAGCGGCAGGTTTGCCAATCATCGTAGCGGTTAATAAAATTGATAAGCCGGATGCCAATCCGGATAAAGTGAAGCAAGAGCTGACAGAATATGAGCTCGTTCCGGAAGAGTGGGGCGGCGATACCATCTTCGTGAATGTGTCGGCCAAACAAAAAATGGGTCTGGAAGATCTGCTGGAAATGATTCTGCTGGTTGCGGAAGTGAACGAGTACAAAGCGAATCCTGACAAGCGCGCACGCGGAACCATCATCGAGGCCGAGCTGGACAAAGGCCGCGGTTCGGTGGCACGGATTCTCGTGCAGAACGGTACGTTGAAAGTTGGCGACGCGTTTGTGGCGGGCAACTGCTTCGGGCGGGTGCGGGCAATGGTTAATGACAAAGGCCGCCGTCTGAAAGAGGCAGGTCCTTCCACACCGGTAGAAATTACCGGTTTGACGGAAGTGCCTTTGGCCGGCGATCCGTTCATGGTGTTTGAAGATGAGCGCAAAGCACGTGCCATTGCTGAAAAACGTGCAACCACACATCGGCAATCCGAGCTGGGCAGCAATACACGGGTAACCCTTGACGACCTGTTTCAGCATATTAAAGATGGCGAAATGAAGGATCTGAACGTCATTATTAAAGGTGACGTGCAAGGCTCTGTCGAAGCGCTGAAAGGCTCCCTGAACAAAATTGAAGTTGAGGGTGTACGCGTCAAGATCATCCACAGCAGTGTTGGCGCGATCAATGAGTCCGACATCATTTTGGCTGCGGCCTCGAACGCGATTGTGATCGGCTTTAACGTTCGCCCTGACAATCAGGCCAAGGCGACCGCCGATTCCGAGAAAGTGGACATCCGCCTGCACCGCGTTATCTACAACGTAATCGAAGAAATCGAGCAGGCGATGAAAGGCATGCTTGATCCGATATACAAAGAAAATATTATCGGTCATGCCGAGGTGCGCAACATATTTAAAGTCAGCAAGGTCGGAACTATCGCAGGCTGTATGGTTACGTCTGGCAAAATTTCCCGTAACGCGGAAGCCCGCCTGATCCGTGACGGCATCGTCATTTTCGAAGGTAAAATCGATTCCTTGAAGCGGTTCAAGGACGATGCCAAGGAAGTGGCGCAAGGCTACGAATGCGGTATTACCCTTGATGGCTATAATGACGTTAAGGAAAACGACGTCATCGAAGCGTTCGTCATGGAGACGGTGGAACGCTGAGGGCAGAAAGGTGAGCTACAATGGCTAAAATACGAACAGGACGTGTCGGGGAACAGATCAAAAAGGAGCTGAGCCTGCTGATCCAGAGCGAGCTGAAGGATCCGCGCATCGGTTTTGTGACCGTAACGGGTGTTGACGTGACCAATGATCTGTCCCAGGCCAAAGTATATTTAAGCGTACTGGGAGACGAAGAACAGAAGCAGGCCACACTCAAGGGGCTGGACAAAGCCAATGGCTTTCTTCGCTCGGAGCTGGGCAAAAGAATCCGGCTCCGCCATGTACCGGAACTGATTTTTAAAATTGACGAATCCATTGCCTATGGCAGCCGTATCGAGAAGCTGCTTAATGACATCGGCAAGGAAGATCAATCATGAATTGAATGTAAAGGAGACGGCAATGCAGACTTATGAACGGGCGCTTCAGCAGGCAAAAAATTTCCTGCAGGAGCATGATGATTTCCTGATCGTGTCGCATGTACAGCCGGACGGAGATGCAGTCAGCTCGACCTTAACGGTGGGCTGGCTTCTCTCATGTCTGGGCAAAAAATTTACGATGCTGAACGAGGGGCCAATCCCGCAGCGAATGAAATTTTTGTGGCATGCTGATGACATCGTGAATATGAGCGTTCAGCCTTTGGACCGCAAGTACAGCCGGGTGATCTGTGTGGACTGTGCGGATTTCCGCCGTGTTGGGCTGACCGAGCAGTATTTTGCAGATGATGCGCTTATTCTGAATATAGATCACCATCCGACCAATGACGGCTATGGCAGTGTCAATGTGATTAAGGCGGATGCGGCAGCCACGGCCGAAATTTTATTTGATTTGCTGGAACTGTGGGGCGTAAACTGGGATGCAGAGATAGCAACCCTGGTCTATACCGGCCTGTTGACAGATACCGGCGGTTTCCGCTATTCAAATACATCTCCCCAGGTTATGTCCATCGCCTCTGCACTGCTGTCTCATGGCGTAAATGGTCCGGATTTGTCGGAACGGCTGCTCGAATGCCTGTCGCTGGCGCAGGTGCAAATTTTGACACAGGCTTTGTCGACGCTGGAAATGACCGCTGATGGCAAAATTGCCTGGGTGACTGTCCGGCCGGAAGATATGGCGGCTGCGGGAGCCGAAAACGAGGATCTGGAAGGAATCGTAAATTATCCGCGTAACATCCAGAGAGTGGAAGTGGGCATTTTATTTAAGATGATCGACGGACAAGCAGTCAAAGCCAGCCTGCGCTCCGCAGGCCGAGTTGATGTGGCGGCTTTGGCCCATTCCTTTGGAGGCGGAGGGCATGTGCGGGCCGCCGGCTGCCGCGTGGAGGGCACGCTTGCGGAAGTTGTCGAACGGGTCGTCAACAGAGTTAAGGAGCAGCTATGAAGAAAAGTTGGGAAGGGATCTTGCCTGTCTACAAGCCCGCCGGTTTTACTTCCCATGATGTGGTGGCCAAGGCGCGCCGTCTGCTGGGAATGAAACGGATCGGCCACACCGGCACGCTTGATCCGCAGGTCACTGGCGTACTTCCGCTTTGTCTGGGGCGAGCGACCCGGGTTGTGGAATATTTGCAGGAACAACCGAAGGAGTATCAGGCTACACTGCGTCTTGGTATTGCGACCGATACGGAAGATATGACGGGTACGGTGGTGGAGGAAACTGACGCACGGGCGGTGACGGAGGGGGAGGCGGCAGCGGTGCTGCAGCGTTTTACCGGCGTGATTAGCCAGGTGCCCCCTATGTATTCGGCGGTCAAGGTAGCAGGCAAACGGTTGTATGAGCTCGCCCGGGAAGGGAAAACCGTGGAACGCAAAAGCCGGGAGGTCACCATCTATGAGCTGGAGATGAACGGCTTTGCCAACAGGGATACACATACCGATGTATCGTTTCGGGTTCTGTGCTCCAAAGGCACCTACATCCGTACTCTTTGCGTGGATATCGGGCGCGAGCTTGGTTATCCGTCCACGATGGTCCGTCTTGAACGGACCATGTCCGCCGGCATCAAAGCAGATCGCTGCCTGACGTTCGAAGATATTGAGCGCTGTACCGCAGATGGCACGCTGGGCGAGCGTCTGATACCGGTGGATGATGCGATTGCTTTTATGCCCGCACATACGGTTGTCAAGCAAAGAGCGGCAGCGGCCGTACAGGGACAGCGACTGTCCCCGGGGGCTGTGCTTCCGCCGGTAGAGCATGGTCTGCCTGTCCGGCTTTATCGGGAGGACGGCCAGTTTCTCGGCATCTTCGTCCGTGATCCGGAGTCGCATGCCGTGACAGCCATCAAGGTGTTTCTTTCGGATCAGCAGTAATCGTATTCAGAACTATATAAGGAATGCAGGTGAAAAGCGAATGATCACTGTACCTCTGTCATACCCGCCGACAGCTGAAGTTTTACAAAAGCATGCCCGCTCTCAGGTTATGGCTATGGGGCAGTTCGACGGGCTTCATATGGGTCATCAAAGCGTAATCCGCACAGCAGTTTCATTGGCTGAGCGCCGACAGTGCCCGGTATCTGTTATGACCTTTCATCCTCATCCCAAAGAAGTCATGAAGAAGGGTGACTATGAGGGCTATCTGACCCCTATTGCCGAAAAAAAGGCACTGCTGAGGTCGATGGGGGTTGACGTGCTGTATATTATGGAGTTTAATGAAGCTTTTTCGCGTGTAACTCCGCAGCAGTTCGTAGAAGATGTGCTGTTTCCGCTGCAGGTGCAAACGGCGGTTGTCGGGTTTGATTTCCGCTTCGGCCACCGTGGTGAAGGGGATGAGAGCATGCTGAGGGAACTGGGGGGTGACCGGATGACCGTGGAGACCGCGCAGCCCTTCGAATTGAACGGGGAAAAAGTCAGCAGCTCGGGCATCCGCAAAGCGCTAAGGGAAGGCGATCTTGCCCGTGCTTTGGACTGGCTCGGACGTTCATACCGGCTGCAGGGGATCGTAAGCGATGGTGAAAAAAGAGGACGGACGATTGGGTTTCCGACCGCCAACCTGCGGCTGGATGATAATTATGTCATCCCCATGAAAGGGGTATACGCAGTCCGTGCCACCGTAGACGGCGAGCAGTTGAAAGGGGTTATGAACGTTGGTGTGAAGCCGACCTTTCATGAAGGGGACCTGAAGCCGTCATTCGAGGTGCATCTGTTCGATTTCAACCGGCAAATCTATGGCGAAACGATGGCGGTGGAGATGTACCACTTTATCCGGCCTGAGCGCAAGTTCAGCGGTGTTCAGGAGCTTGTGGCACAAATCCGGAATGATGCGGATACGGCAAGACAGCTGCTTTCATCTTCAAGATTTTAGTACGGCATTTACAATGGGTACTCTGCCGTGTTATACTAAATTACGTTGCTCATGCAACAGTGAACCTTGGCTTGGTTTCACGCTTTCACCGGCGGTTACTCGGCTGACGGCGATTATAATGAAGGAGGTGAACAGAATGGCATTGACTCAAGAGCGTAAACAACAGCTGATTGACGAATACAAAACTCACGAATCCGATACTGGATCCGCAGAGGTTCAAATCGCAATCCTGACGGAGAACATCGTTAACTTGCAAAGCCACTTTCGTTCGCATAAGAAAGACCATCACTCCCGCCGCGGGCTGTTGAAGATGGTTGGTCAGCGTCGTAAGCTTTTGGCTTACCTGAAGAAAACCGATGTAAATCGTTACAGCGCACTGATCGAAAGACTCGGACTGCGCCGTTAATTTACGTGTAAGCCCAAAAAGAACCTGGTTGTTCACCGCATGTCCCTGCAAAGGCGACGGCGGACAACAGCCAGGTTTTATTAAATTTCTCGGGTTTCCGGATTTTCGGGGAGCCCTCCAATCGTGCCTTTTCCTAAGCGCTGACTGTCTTCGATGAAAGAGAGTTATCTTATGAATCGGCTTGGAGCAGGAAATACTGTTTTTACGCAGAACAAGAACATACAGGTGTAAAGAATGGAGGGATACCATGGAACAACGTGTAGAAATGCAGCTTGGCGGCAGAAAGCTCGTTCTTGAAACGGGGAGACTGGCAAAGCAAGCCAATGCAGCAGTAATGGTACGCTACGGCGAGACCGCGGTGCTTTGTACCGTTACAGCATCAAGCGAACCGAAGGATTTGGATTTTTTTCCGTTAACCGTCAATTATGAGGAAAGATTATATGCTGTCGGTAAAATTCCAGGAGGTTTCATCAAGCGTGAGGGAAGACCAAGCGAGAAGGCGATTCTTGCCAGCCGTCTGACGGACCGTCCGATACGGCCGCTGTTCCCAGAAGGTTTCCGCAATGATGTTCAGGTCCTGGACCTTGTGATGAGTGTCGATCAGGACTGTGAGCCACAGATCGCGGCCATGATTGGCACGTCGGCAGCGCTGAGTATTTCGGATGTGCCGTTTAACGGTCCGATCGGCGGTGTTGCAGTCGGTCGGGTGAACGGTCAATTTATCATCAACCCAACCATTGAGCAGCAGGAGATAAGCGATTTGTATCTGGTTGTGGCGGGTACAAAAGATGCGATCATGATGGTGGAAGCCGAGGCGAATGAGGTTCCTGAAGAGACGATGCTGGAAGCGATCATGTTCGGACATGATGAAATCAAGAACATTGTCGCCACGATTGAAGAGCTGGTGAAGATTGCCGGCAAGGAAAAAATGCAGGTCAAGCTGCATGCCGTGGACGAAACGGTCAACAAGGAAGTGCGTGAGTATGCCGCAGCCCGTTTGGTGGAAGCGGTAAAAATCGAAGAAAAGCATGCACGCCAGAACGCGATCGATGCCATCAATGAAGAGACGGTTGCTCATTTTGAAGAGAAGTACATGGATACACCGGAGCTTCTGAAGGATGTCAACGAAGTTCTCTATGATATCGTTAAGGAAGAAGTGCGCCGTTTAATTACCCATGACAAGATTCGTCCGGACGGCCGCAAGCTGGATGAAATCCGTCCGATTGAGAGTGATACCGGCCTCCTGCCACGGACGCACGGCTCCGGTTTGTTTACACGCGGACAGACACAGGCGTTGAGCGTTTGTACGCTGGGAGCCCTTGGTGATGTGCAAATTCTGGACGGCATTTCATTGGAAGAGTCGAAACGCTTTATGCACCATTATAATTTCCCGCCTTTCAGCGTGGGCGAGGCGCGTCCTTTGCGTGCTCCAGGCAGACGTGAAATCGGGCATGGTGCGCTTGGCGAGCGTGCATTGGCCAAAGTCATCCCGTCGGAATCCGAATTCCCTTATACGATCCGTCTCGTATCCGAGGTGCTTGAATCGAACGGTTCTACATCGCAGGCGAGCATTTGCGCAAGTACGCTGGCAATGATGGATGCGGGTGTTCCGATCAAGGCACCGGTGGCGGGTGTGGCGATGGGATTGATCAAGGATAAAGATCATGTATCCATTCTGACAGATATCCAGGGTATGGAGGATCATCTGGGAGATATGGACTTTAAAGTGGCCGGGACTGCTGAAGGAGTAACCGCCATTCAAATGGACATCAAGATCGACGGCATTGACCGCAACATTCTGCATGACGCTCTGACCCAGGCCAGAGAAGGGCGGATGTTCATTCTGAATAAAATGATGGAAGCGATCCAAGAGCCGAGAAGGCAGCTTTCACCATATGCGCCGAAAATCATTACAATGTATATCAACCCGGATAAAATCCGCGATGTCATCGGTGCAGGCGGCAAGATCATCAACAAGATCATCGAAGAAACCGGCGTGAAAATTGATATCGAGCAGGATGGCCGTGTATTTATTGCTTCGTCCAATCCGGAAATGAACGAGAAAGCACGTTCCATTATTGAAGGAATCGTAAGAGAGGTTGTTATCGGCGAAATCTATGTCGGAACCGTTAAACGTATCGAAAAATTCGGCGCATTCGTAGAAATTTTGCCAGGCAAAGACGGACTGGTTCATATTTCGCAGCTGTCCACCGAACGGGTCGGCAAAGTGGAAGACGTGGTGGCGATCGGCGATACGATCACGGTTAAAGTTACCGAAATCGATCAACAGGGCCGGGTTAACCTGTCCCGCAAAGCCGTATTGACCGCAGAACAGCCGGCCAAGTAGCAACAACGCTTCATACTCATCAAAGAATCTGTAAAAGAGACAGAGCAATTTTCTGGCTCTTTTTTAATACATATGCAAGCAGGAAACCATAGAGGTATAAAACCTGTCCGGCGCTCATAGGATGTGGACAAACGCGCTGGAAGGATGAATGGGATGAAAAAGGCGAAAATAGCCGCCGCTGCCTTGGTGAGTGCCGCTCTGGTCCTGTGGATTGGCCAAATCGGCGGTATCCGTGAATATGTGCAAGAGGTCCGCAACCAGTGGGAAGAAGAGATTGCAGTAGAAGTGTGGGGACCTGCGACAGCAGGCGAGCAGCTTATGGAGATCATAAAGCTTGAGGCCGAGCGACGTAAGCAGGCCCCGATTGATGCGAAGGTTGACCATGTCTGGAAGGCGGTTCCCGGGTACAACGGGGTAGAAGTAGACATAGAAGCCACCTATCGGAGGGCCGCTGCCACTCCGGGTATGCCTGTAAAATACATATATAAGCAAATTCCACCGCAGGTATCGCTTGATGATCTGGGTCATCACCCCATTTACCGCGGCAACCCGTCCAAACCGATGGCCGCCTTCATGATCAACGTAGCCTGGGGGAATGAATACATCGGTCCTATGCTCGAAATCTTAGATCGTGAGCATGTCAAGGCCACTTTTTTCCTGGACGGAAGCTGGTTGAAGAAAAATCCGGATATCGCCAAGGAAATTCAGAAGAGAGGACACGAAATATCGAATCATGCCTATTCCCACCCGAACATGAGCCGGCTCAGCCGGGAGCGAGCACAACAGGAGATTTCGAAAACGGAGGCTCTGCTCAAGGAAACACTTGGCGTTCAGAATAAGTGGTTTGCTCCTCCTTCCGGGGATTATGATCAACAGACCGTTGAAATCGCCGCAAGCCTGGGATTGAAGACTGTTTTATGGACACTGGACACAGTGGATTGGAAAAAACCGGACCCTGCTTCCATCGTGCGCAAAATTGGAGCCGGTGTTGGGCCTGGCTCACTCATCCTGATGCATCCAACCCAATCCTCAGCTGAGGCATTGGCCGATATGATCAAGGCTGTACGCAGCAAAGGACTGACACCCGGCACGGTCAGCCAGACACTTTCGTCGGAGCGGATCCTTGACGAAGCGGTTGAGTAGTCTTCCTTTTTCTGTTACGATGAACATTATGGCGTTAGATGCATCATGGCATAGGCAAGTTTAAGTTTAAGGGGGCCAACTTAGTGAAATTGATACAGCTGAACAACGGCCTTAGAGTGGTCATGGAAAAAATTCCGAACGTACGTTCTGTTTCCTTCGGAATCTGGGTCAAGACCGGATCGCGGCATGAGGACGAAACCAGCAGCGGCATATCCCATTTTATCGAGCACATGCTTTTTAAAGGCACGGACCGCTTCAGCGCAAAGGATATTGCGGAGGAATTTGATGCCATCGGCGGAAACGTCAATGCATTTACTTCCAGGGAATACACATGTTATTATGCCAAGGTGCTTGACGAACATTTGCCGATTGCGGTAGATGTGCTGTCAGATATGTTTTTTAATTCAAAGCTGGACCCGGAGGAGCTCGCAAGAGAGAAAAACGTCATCCTTGAGGAAATTTCCATGTACGAGGATACTCCTGATGACATGGTGCATGATCTGGTTTCCAGAGCGGCGTACGGGAGCCATCCCTTGGCCTATCCGATTCTCGGCTCGGAGGAGCGCCTGCAGGCCATGGACAGCGACCAACTCCGCGGTTATATGAAACAGCATTATACCGTTGAAAATACAGTGATCAGCCTGGCTGGAAATATCGGTGATGATGTGGTCGAGCTGCTGGAGAAACACTTCGGCCACTTTGACAATCATGGTCAGCCTTCAAAGCTGGAAGTTCCTGCTTTTGCAGGACAGTTCCTGTTTCACGAAAAAAGCACGGAGCAGAACCATATCTGCCTGTCGTTCCCGGGATGTGCCACGGGCGAGCCGCTGCAATATGCTATGATTTTGCTGAATAATACACTTGGCGGAGGCATGAGCTCCAGACTGTTCCAGGAAATCCGTGAAAAACGCGGGCTTGCATACTCCGTGTATTCCTATCATAGCTCCCATGCGGACAGCGGTATGCTGACCATCTACGCGGGGACGGCGCCAAAGCAGACGAAGGATGTACTTGAGCTGACCCAGGAGCTGCTGCATGACGCCGCGGTGAAAGGGCTGACATCCACAGAACTCAGCAAGGGCAAGGAGCAGCTTAAAGGAAGTCTGATTTTGAGCCTGGAGAGTACGGGCAGCCGGATGAACAGAAACGGGAAGAATGAACTGATGCTGGGCCGCCATTATACGCTGGATGAAATGATCCGGAATATTGAGCAGGTCACGATGGATGATGTACAGGCCGTGCTGGACCGTATGTTCGCCCAGCCTTTCGCCGTCGCCATGGTCGGGTCTTCGGACGCGGCAGTTACAGGATTGAGGAGGGACCAGTTTGTCTTATTACGTGGAAATTAACAAGCTTGCGGGCAATGAAGATATTGAATTGCCCTGCAGAATGTCGGAGCTTGCTTCCGGATTTGATTTATATGCTGCAGTAACAGAGGATGTCGTACTGGAGCCCGGTAAGCGTGGCCTGATTCCGACTGGATTTGCGCTTGCCATGCCTGCCGGACTGGAGGCGCAAATCCGCCCCCGCAGCGGATTGGCCTACAAGCACGGGATTACGTGTCTGAACACGCCCGGCACGATTGACGCCGATTACCGCGGCGAAGTTAAGGTACTCCTAATTAATTTAGGGGAGGAGCCATTTACCATCGTGCGGAACGAACGGATCGCCCAAATGGTGTTCCAGGAAGTGCCCCGGGTCGAACTGAAGCAGGTCGAAGAATTATCTGAAACGGTTCGTGGATCGGGAGGTTTCGGACATACAGGCAGATAATAGGCCTGCAAGCGAATAATACGAATATGACAAAGAGAACCGCCCGCTATGGGCGGTTTTTTGCGCTCTCTATCACCCTTTCCGGGTAAACGCATAATATGAACCATACCGTGTCTGGAAAAGGAGTGAACACCAGATGCTCACAGGAATTCGGGTTTTGGTTATTGGTGGAGATGCCCGACAGCTGCAGGTACTGAGAAAATGTGCCGATTTAGGCGCTTCTGTGCATGCAGTGGGATTTGAACGCATTCCGGAGAAGATTCCCGGCGTGTCTTTTGTGCCGCTGGGAGAAGAAGTTCTGGAATCAGCGGATGCTCTCATATTGCCGGTTGTAGGCTGTGATGATGAAGGAAAGGTAAACGCGTTATTTGCTGAGGAACCGCTGCAACTGCTGGATGAGCATGTTTCCGTGCTACCGGGGCACTGTACAATTTACACCGGAATGGCTAAGCCGTATTTGCACAATTTGAGCGACAAATATGGTCTGAAGCTGGTTGAGCTCCTGAATCGGGACGATATTGCCATTCACAACTCGATTCCTACGGCCGAGGGAGCCGTCATGATGGCGATCCAGCATACGGAAATTACAATTCATGGGTCCAAATGCATCGTGCTCGGTATGGGGCGTACCGGGTTTACATTGGCTAAAACTCTGCAGGGGCTTGGAGCTGACGTAAAGATCGGGATTCGCTGGAAGGATGAAGGGGCACGTGCCGCCGTGATGGGCTGGAAGCCTTTTGAGACAAGGGATTTGGCGGATGAGGTGAGCGATATTGACTTGCTTTTTAATACGATACCCACTATGATTATCACAGCGCAAATCCTGTCCCGAATGCCTCGGAGTGCCGTCATTATTGACCTGGCCTCCGCTCCCGGTGGATGTGATTTCTCAAGTGCGGAGAAGATTGGAATCAAGGCTGTTCTTGCCCCTTCACTTCCCGGCATCGTAGCTCCCAAAACCGCAGGTATGATTATGGCGGACGCATTGGTTCAGCAGCTTTTGCAAGATAATCCGAACCGGGGGGAAGGCATATGAACTGGAGGGGCAAGACAGTAGGTTATGCGATAACGGGCTCACATTGCACCTTTGAGGAAGTGATGCCCGTCGTTCAGCGTTTTGTAGATGAAGGCGCACGGGTCGTTCCGATTATTTCAGGCTCGGTGCTGACGACGGATACACGTTTCGGCAGCTCGCAAAATTGGCAAAAACAGTTGAAAGATATAACAGGGAATGATATCATTTCTACAATTGTCGAGGCTGAACCGCTTGGACCATCACGTATGCTGGATGTCCTTGTTATTGCGCCATGCACGGGCAATACGACCAGCAAGCTGGCCAACGCCATGACGGACAGTCCCGTGCTGATGGCTGCCAAAGCACAGCTCCGGAACGGCCGTCCGCTGGTGCTTGCCATTTCAACCAATGACGGTCTTGGACTGAATGCGGCGAATATCGCTAAGCTGCTTGTGGCCAAATCCGTTTATTTCGTGCCATTCGGGCAGGACAATCCGGAACAGAAACCCAACTCGCTAGTGGCTCAGATGGAGCTGATTCCCGAGGCATGTTATGCAGCCCTGGAGGGCAGACAGCTCCAGCCCATGATCATTCAGCGACATCATACCATGTAATTGCCTGGCGGGCCTCCGGCTGCTGATGCAGCCGGAGGCTTTCAGAATATATGGTAATTCGCTGCAGCGGCAAAGGGAAAAAGAAGTAGATTGAGCAAGCAAGCCGGAAAAAATACAGCATGAGATTGTTTGGCAGGAACGGATATTGAAAAGCCTGTTCCTGAGGTGCACATGGTGGAGGAGAAATTATGGGGATTTTAGTACAGAAATACGGGGGAACTTCGCTTTCCACACCTGAAGCCAGAAATCTGGTCATCGGTCACATCAAGAGGGAATTGAAGAACAACTTTCAGCTTGTAGTAGTTGTATCGGCCATGGGTCGCAAGGGTGAACCGTATGCAACGGATACGCTGCTCGATTGGGCGGCAAGCAACGGAGACGGTCTGCCTGACCGCGAACGGGATCTGCTGATGTGTTGCGGAGAGATTATTTCTGCAGCCACGCTTTGCGGCCTGCTCGAGCGGGAAGGAATTTCCGCCACGGTATTGACTGGAGCACAGGCAGGCTTTATAACCGACAGCCAGTTCGGGAATGCAAGAATTCTGGACATCCAGCCTGCACGTATTCTGGAGGAACTAGGGCGGGATCGTGTTGTGATCGTAACCGGCTTTCAGGGCCAGACGGAAAACGGAGATTTCACGACACTTGGCAGAGGCGGGAGCGATACATCAGCTACTGCGTTAGGGGCCGCCCTCCATGCGGAAATGGTCGATATTTATACGGATGTCAACGGAATTTTAACCGCAGATCCAAGAATTGTGGAAGATGCCAAACCGCTCACTTATGTCAGCTACACGGAAATTTGCAATATGGCGCACCACGGAGCGAAAGTGATCCACCCGCGAGCCGTGGAAATTGCCATGCAAGCGAACATTCCTGTACGGGTACGTTCGACCTTTTCCGAGAATGAAGGTACATTGGTGACGCATCCGGAAGGCTTCAAGGATGTTCAGTCAGGTGTGGTTGACCGGTACGTGACAGGCATCGCCTACGTTGGAAATGTGACCCAGATAACTGTTGAGTCAGAGGAAGCGAATCATCATCCGCAGTTAAAGGTATTCAAGGCGATGGCCGCAAGCGGGATCAGCGTTGATTTTATTAATGTGACTCCAACAGGCGCGGTATACACGGTCAGTGACAGTGAAGCCCCCAAAGCGGCTAAAATATTGCGGGAAATGGGCCTGAACCCAAAGATGATCTCTGGCTGCGCGAAGGTATCGGTGATCGGGGGCGGCATCAACGGCGTGCCCGGCATTATGGCGACGATTGTCGAGGCCTTGGCGGAGGCCAACATTCAGATTCTGCAGTCTGCCGACTCCAACACAACCATTTGGGTATTGGTCAAAAAAGAGGATATGGTGCAGGCGCTGCGCGCGCTTCATGCCAAATTCGAACTACACCGTTAACCGGGTATGGGGCTATGAAAGGAGGCAGCATGATGGATTTTGGAAGATTGATCACAGCAATGATCACACCATTCGACGAGCAAGGCGAGATTAATTGGGATGCGACATCCGATTTGATTGATTATTTGATCGAGGAGCAAAAATCCGACTCTCTCGTTGTATCGGGGACGACCGGTGAATCCCCGACACTTAGCGATGAGGAAAAAATCAATTTGTTTTCTTTTGTAGTGGAGAAGGTGGCCGGACGCTGCAAAATTATCGCAGGCACGGGCAGCAACAACACGCGCCATTCCATTCATTTAACCAGGGAGGCCGAGCGTGTGGGCGCGGACGGCGTTCTGCTTGTAGTTCCTTATTACAACAAACCGAATCAGGAGGGTATGTACAGGCACTTCGAGGCGATTGCCCGCTCTTCTTCCCTGCCTGTCATGCTTTATAATGTGCCGGGAAGAACGGCGGCAAGCCTGACGGCAGAGACTACGCTGCGTTTGGCCCAAATCAGGAATATTGTGGCAATCAAGGAATGCGCTTCATTGGAGCAGGTCACACAGATAACAGCTGCCGCACCTGGCGGCTTCAAGGTGTATTCCGGTGACGATGCCTCGGGCCTTCCAGCCATGGCTGTAGGCGCTTATGGGATCGTCAGTGTAGCCAGCCATGTGGTTGGCTCGGAAATGAAGCGGATGATTGAAGCCTTTACGGGCGGACGCCCTGATCGGGCAGCAGCTCTGCATCAATCGCTTTTTCCTGTGTTTAAAGGCCTGTTCACATGCCCGAATCCAGTGGCTGTCAAATATGCATTGGAACTGAAGGGAATTGCCGCCGGTTCTGTCCGTCTGCCGCTTGTGGCGCCAACGGAGCAGGAAGCAGACTTCATTCGCTCCCTGTTTTGAAAAATAATTTGATTAGGGCAAGACAGAAGCGTTTCCGATGAGGAACGCTTTTTTTTGTTTTGCCCGAACTGGTGTGGTTAAAGGGAGTAGACGGCCTGCGTTCATGGTTTTTTGCAAAACGGGAAACCTAACTGCAAAGAAGAGGGCGACTTGTGTTTTCGCTTTTTGATCATGTATAATGGGGTCAAGTGACTGGGTGCGGTATTTTTTTGAAAAATAAATAACAAATTAAGGTACGACGTCCAACTACCATAGGAGGTTTAGATTCATTTGTCTAAAAAAGCCAACAACGATAAATTGATGATTTTCGCTTTGGGCGGCGTCGGAGAGATCGGGAAAAACATGTATGTCATCCAATATGCCAACGACATTGTTGTCGTGGATTCGGGACTGAAATTTCCTGAGGAAGATATGCTCGGAATCGATATCGTCATTCCTGATATTTCCTACCTTACGGAGAACCGTGACAAAGTGAGAGGCATTGTGCTGACACATGGCCATGAAGACCATATCGGCGGTCTGCCGTATGTGCTCAAGCACCTGAACGTTCCCGTTTACGGGACGAAGCTGACCTTGGGGCTTGTGGAAAACAAGCTGAAGGAGGCGAATTTGCTCGGGGAAACAAAGCGGATCATGATCAATGCCGACTCCGAGATCAAACTGGGGTCGACCCTGAAAGTGTCATTTTTTAGCACAAATCACAGTATTCCGGACTCGGTCGGTGTTTGCATCGACACACCTGAGGGTGCTGTTGTTCATACGGGCGACTTCAAGTTTGACCATACTCCAGTCAATGGTCAATACGCGGATTTGCAGCGGATGGCTGAGATTGGAAGCAGGGGGGTGCTGGCGCTTTTATCAGATAGCACCAATGCTGAGAAGCCTGGCTTCACACCTTCGGAGAAAAGTGTAGGCATCGTGCTTGAGGATATTTGCCGTAAATCCCGCCAGCGGGTTGTAGTTGCAACCTTTGCTTCCAACGTGCACCGGATTCAGCAGGTGGTGAATGCCGCCGAGAAGACTGGCCGCAAGGTGGCTGTGATCGGACGCAGCATGGTGAATGTCGTCGGTATCGCCCATGATCTCGGATATTTGCAAATCCCGGACGGCATGCTGATTGAGCCTGAGGAAGTCGGCAAAATGGCCGCCGATCGGGTCGTCATCCTGTGCACCGGCAGCCAGGGAGAGCCGATGTCGGCACTGACACGCATGGCTCGCTCCACTCACCGCAAGGTGGATATTCTGCCTGGAGATACGGTTATCATTGCCGCAACTCCTGTACCGGGCAACGAGAAATATGTCGGTCGTACAATCGACGAGCTGTTCCGTTTAGGTGCGGAGGTTTATTATAGCGGAGCAAATTCAGGCGTGCACGTGTCCGGTCATGGCAGTCAGGAAGAGCTCAAGCTGATGCTCAACCTGATGAAGCCGCAATTTTTCATTCCAATTCACGGTGAATACAGAATGCAGCGCAGACATGCTTTGCTGGCTGAGTCGGTTGGCGTGGATCATGACAATATTTTTATTACGGATATCGGCGATGTTGTCGAAATTCAGAACGGTGCCGCGCGCAAAGCAGGAAAAGTGACGGCAGGCAATGTGCTGATCGACGGATTGGGTGTCGGCGACGTAGGCAATATTGTGCTGCGTGACCGGAAACTCCTGTCACAGGACGGAATTCTCGTTGTTGTCGTTACGCTCAGCAAGCAGGATGGCACCATTGTGTCCGGTCCTGATATCATCTCCCGCGGCTTCGTGTATGTCCGCGAATCGGAAGGGTTGCTGGATGAAGCTAATCGCATCGTTTCCAGCACTTTACAGAAGCTGATGAGTGAGAATGTAAATGAATGGGCTTCGCTTAAAACCAATGTCAAAGATGCGCTGGGTCGTTTCCTGTATGAGCAGACCCGACGCAGACCGATGATTTTGCCGATTATTATGGAAGTGTAGTTCTATAGTCGCATAAGGCACACAGTCGCCTCTCTCTGCTGAAATATTGGACGGTTTCCGCAGAGGGAGGCTTTTTTTATTTTGATAGTATAAAATCTTCCATTTTAATACCATACTATTCGTTATAAGTGTGTGTTCAAAAAGTCAGGTTTTCAGCACCGAGAAGGTTGGATGAAGCAGGGACTGAGGAGCGGAGCGTACTTGAGGTACGTGAGCACCGGAAGACCCGGCTGAATTCAAGATTCGATGTCGAGTCCGCTTTCTGACTTCCTTCGTGATCAAAAGATGACTTTTTGAACTACCTCTATAGCGCATTTATTAATGAAGGGATGGGTTAAGTATGGTATCTTATGGCGGTAATACGGAAGGGGAGGCGGAAGAGCAAAACCCCCAAACCGGAGATAAAAAAATGTCCCAGGTTGTAGAAAGTATACAGCAACTCGGACAGACTGGAGTACCTGTTGCGGAATCCAATATTTTTTGCATGACCATTATCGGACAAATTGAAGGGCATTTTATCCTGCCTCCGCAAAACAAGACGACCAAGTATGAGCATATTATCCCCCAGCTGGTAGCTGCGGAGCAAAATCCCCGTATAGAAGGGCTGCTGCTGGTGCTGAACACGGTTGGAGGCGATGTGGAAGCAGGCTTGGCCATAGCGGAGATGATCGCTTCCCTGACCAAACCGACCGTAACGGTAGTCATCGGCGGCGGTCACAGCATCGGTGTGCCCATCGCAGTATCGGCGTCTTACTCGCTCATTGCGGAAAGCGCCACAATGACCATCCATCCGATCCGGATGAGTGGTCTGGTGATCGGGGTACCGCAGACCTTCGAATATATGGAGAAAATGCAGGAACGGGTTGTGCGGTTTGTGACCAGTCATTCCCGCATCTCGGAGCAGCATTTCAAAGAACTGATGTTCAAGACAGGAGAGCTAAACCGTGATATCGGTACTGCTGTGGGAGGTCATGATGCTGTCAAATACGGGCTCATGGATGCGGTTGGCGGCATCGGAGATGCGTTGACCTATCTGAATAAAGCCATCATCGAAAGACGGCGCAAGGCGCCGCAGGAAGTGATTCCTTCCCTGCATGGCGGCGCAGTGCAAGGGCATTCCGGAGCGGCGGCTCCCGCACAGCAAGGAGGACTGCCCCAATGACGCACTATTCTATTGTGCCGATGGAGCTGGTGCTTGAGGGCTTGTGGAAAGAAGCAGGCCCGCTGCAGGAAATCAGGGCGGAGGGGTGCCTGATCCAGGTAAGAGCCGAGGGGGAGAGAAGAGGGAGCATCGTAAGGCTGCTGGATTGTTCTCTTGATGCTTACTTGAACCCGAAACTGGCTCCTGGCACCAAGATTGAGTGGTAATCCACCCATTTATCCATGCGGTAGGAAAGCAAGATGCTTGTCGAAAAAGAACATATGTGCGGATGCGGGTGGACGTGGTATAATATTCTTCTGGGGGTGACCATGATGGCCAGAAGACGCAAGAAGAAGAAAACGACACTGGGGAGCGTCCTGAAATACGAAATATACGGCATTGTTCTGATTACACTTTCAGTTATCGCCCTGTCCGGTGAAGCGGCGGTCGGCCGCTCATTATCCAAGATGTTCGGTCTTGTGCTGGGCAAGTTTTACTTTGTCATACCCCTGATCGGCATTTTTTACGGTTTGATGGTAATGATACACCGGAAGTGGCCGAACAAATGGAATGGCCGCAAGAGCGGGTTGCTTTTATTCGTGCTTACATTAACACTAATGAGCACCATTTCCTCCATGGAACAGCGGCTTGGCCCGATTGGAGCGCTGCAGCCGGGGAATGTGATGAATCAAATACATATTGATTTGCGGGACGAGCTGTTTGCTGCGGATGAAGATCAGCATTCCATGCTGAATAAGGAGATCAGCGGCGGATATGTTGGAGCTGTGGAACTGATGATCCTGCTCTGGCTGTTCGGGCTGATGGGAGCCAAGCTCATTATGCTTGTCATGTTTGTGATCAGCTTTATGCTTGTTACGCAGCTTTCCTATGTGGATTTGGGACGCATTCTGCGCACCAAGGTGCTGAAAACAGGCAGCAGCCTGCAGCGTAAGTGGGAGGCAAGAAAGTCCCCGATCCCGGTTGTGGAAAGCGGCAGAAGCAGAAAGGGCAAGCCTGTGCCTGTTCCGGAAGACGAGGAGGAGTTGGACGACGATTATGAAGAGCTGCCCTCACCGCTCAAGCGGAAGCAGCCATTGTTCTTTCAGTTATTCGGTTCCAGCAAAGCTCCGGCGGATGCTCATATGACGGAAGACAAGGCGGAAGGAGAAACGGCGTTTAATTCATTGGCGTATGAAGACCGGTACGATGACGTGGAAGGAGATGGGCATTCATCCCCTTTTATTGCTGCTGAACCCGCAGCGGCGGAGATAAGAAGCTCGCCGATCATCAGGGACTTCCTTGAGCAGGTCCGCACGGAAGAAAGCGAGCTATACGACAAGGAAGAGGAGAACAACCTCCCGCCGCTTGCGGATGCTGAAGCGGACATGCCGCCTACTGCCGGAGTGGAAGCAGAAGCAGAGAAGGGCGAAACAATCGAGGCACAGGCGGACAGTGCGCCAGCAACCGAAGCCGGAGAAGGTCTGTCGAACGGCGGATCGGCCCCTCAGGCACCGGCTCCGCCGCCTCCGAAGCCTTACAAGCTGCCTCCATTCAAGCTCCTGTCCAAGCCGCAAGGCGCAGGCAAGGGAGGCGGACAGAAGGACTATATGCAGACGGCGCGCAAGCTTGAGGCTACACTGGAAAGCTTTGGTGTACGCGCCAAGGTGCTTGAAGTTGTTCGTGGACCTGCCGTAACCCGTTACGAGATCCAGCCGGACATCGGGGTTAAGGTAAGCCGTATTGTAAGCCTGACTGATGACATTGCGCTGGCCCTGGCCGCCAAGGATATTCGGATGGAGGCGCCGATTCCGGGAAAATCCGCTATCGGCATAGAGGTTCCGAACAGTGAGGTATCGGTGGTGACCATGCGCGAGGTGATGGAAACTCCGGTGTTTCAGGAGTCGGAGGCCAAACTGTCCATTGCGTTCGGCAGGGATATCGCGGGGCAGACCATTATCGGCAATCTGGCCAAAATGCCCCATTTGCTTGTAGCAGGGGCAACCGGTTCAGGTAAATCGGTATGCATCAACGGCATTATTACCAGTATTTTGTATAAAGCTAAACCCGATGAAGTTAAATTTTTGATGGTCGATCCCAAAATGGTGGAGCTGAATGTCTATAATGGCATTCCTCATCTGCTGGCACCTGTCGTGACCGATCCGAAGCGGGCTTCGCTGGCTTTGAAGAAAATTGTTGTGGAGATGGAGAAGCGTTATGAGCTTTTCTCCAAATCGGGAACGAGGAACGTAGAAGGCTACAATCTTCTGATGAAAGACAATCCGGCAGCTGTACTTCCGTATATTGTGGTTATTGTGGACGAGCTTGCCGACCTGATGATGGTGGCCGCCGGCGATGTGGAAGACGCCATAGCCCGTTTGGCCCAAATGGCCCGCGCCGCCGGCATCCATCTGATCATTGCCACACAGCGCCCATCGGTTGATGTCATTACAGGTGTAATTAAGGCCAATATTCCTTCGCGGATCGCGTTTGGCGTTTCGTCCCAGGTCGACTCCCGCACCATTCTGGATATGGGCGGAGCAGAGAAGCTGCTGGGACGCGGGGATATGCTGTTCATGCCGATGGGGGCTTCCAAGCCGGTTCGTGTGCAGGGGGCGTTCTTGAGCGACCAGGAAGTCGAGAACATCGTGACCTATGTCCGCGATCAGGCGGAAGCCCAGTATGATGACACACTGGTGCCGGAAGTTGAGGAGAACGCAGGCGAATCGGATGATACACTGGATGAGTTGTACGACCAGGCTGTGAGCATCATTCTTGAGGCAAAACAGGCGTCTGTATCCCTGCTCCAGCGGCGCATGCGCATCGGATACACCAGGGCCGCCCGCCTGATCGATTCCATGGAAGCACGCGGTGTGATCGGCCCTTATGAGGGAAGCAAGCCGCGGGAGGTTCTGATGTCCCTTGAGCAGTATCAGCAAAATAAAATCAGTTCCTGAGGGGAACGTGGCCAGCCGTTCAAGCGATTAGCTTGAACGGCTCTTTTGTCACTCAAAACCTTTCAGTGGGTCCGGGGCGGTGTGAATAGTCAGGCTTCTCCCTTGTCATAATAAGCGTAGCCATCCTGTTCATCCCACAAAGAAAGGTAGAGCGAATGATGAAAAAGACAGCCCTATGGATATGTACGGGTGTACTGGCGGTTACGGCCGTAATATATTCAGCCTTCCTTGAGTCCGGTGAAAAACAGAGCGACAATCAGCCTCCACAGCAAACTGAGACTCATGAAGCGGAACCTGCTGAAGCGGTCTTCAGCAGCAAGCCGATTGCCTACGGCTCTTACGGTCAGGATGTCTATGAACTGCAAAGCCGTTTGAAATTGCTTGGCTTTTATTATGGAAAGGTGGACAGTCAATTTGGAAGTAAAACTTTAGGGGCGGTAAAATGGTTCCAAGGCGAATTCGGCATAAAACCCGACGGCGTCGTCGGCTCTAAAACAAAATTGAAGCTGGTGAATGCCACCGGGCATTGGAAGCCGACCGAAACGCCTCTGCACAAGCAAGGCACCAAACGGCAGGCGTCGAGCAATGGCGGGGCAAGGGATGGGGTAAAGGCAGCCTCCACAGCCGAAGTTGTTTCTCTGAGCCCCGGCAGAGCGAACGGCCTGTCCGAAAACGAACTGAAAATGATGGCGAATGCCGTTTACGGGGAGGCGCGCGGCGAGCCGTTTGAAGGGCAGGTTGCTGTTGCGGCGGTTATTCTGAACCGTGTGAAATCACCCAGTTTTCCCAATACACCGTCAGGTGTAATCTTTCAGCCGGGGGCGTTTACAGCAGTGGCTGACGGTCAAATCTGGCTGACGCCGAATCCACAGGCCCGTAAGGCAGTCCAGCAGGCATTGAACGGCTGGGACCCATCAGGCGGATGCCTCTATTATTTCAATCCAAAGACGGCAACCTCCAAATGGATATGGACACGTCCACAAGTGAAGAGGATTGGGGAGCACATTTTCTGTATGTAGCCTTGCCAATGAATAGAATAGGGAGTTTTCCGCTATTAAAAACCGGCAACCGGAGCTTGTCTCCGGTTGCTTCTTGCCTTTTTGATCGTTTACAATAAAAATTGGCACAGATTGCCGTTCGTGAAGGAATTAAAATGACGTCGCAAAGGAGTTTTGGACTTGATAAAAACAGGATTTGAGCGCGGCAGCCGGCGGCAGCTGCGTATTCACGTGATGCCGACCAAACGCTTTAAGACGTATGCGATATCGCTCTACGCTGGAATTCCTTTGCAGGAGACCACCGTTTCAAGTGTGGCTTTGACCCCGTTTGTACTGAGACGCGGAACGGCTTCCTATCCGGAAACCATCCAATTCAGGGAGCAGCTTGAGCAAATGTATGGAGCCGGCTTCGGGTTCGATATATATAAAAGAGGAGATTACCAAATCGTCCAGTTCCGGATGGATACCATTAATGACAGCTTCGTAAGCAGCACGGACAGCTTGCTCGACAGATCTTTTTCGTTTCTCGGGGAAGTGCTGACGCGTCCGGTCATGGAGAATGGCGCTTTCCGCGGGACTTATGTGCAGCAGGAAAGGGAAAATGTGCGCAAAAAGCTGGAGGCGATCGTTAACGACAAAATTCGCTATGCAGGTGAACGCTGTGTAGAGGAAATGTTCAAAAATGAGCCTTTCCGCCTTCACCCGCTCGGACAGCGCTCCGATCTGGATGCGATCGGTCCGGACAGCCTCTACAAGGCTTACGAAGATTGGCTCGCAAACGCCAGCATGGATCTGTATGTGGTAGGGGACACGTCTCTGGAAGAGGTGGAAGGGCTTGTAGACCGTTATTTCAGCCTTGACCGCTCTTCTGCGGCACAGTACAGAAGTGCTGATATATCTGCACAGCCTCGTGATGTTCAGACCGTTGTTGAGCGCCTTGATGTAAATCAGGGGAAGCTGAATATGGGCTTCAGAACCTCGATTACTTACAGCGACGATCAATATGCCTCTGCGCTGATGTATAACGGCATTCTTGGCGGTTACCCGCATTCCAAGCTGTTTGTGAACGTAAGGGAAAAGGCAAGCCTTGCTTATTATGCTTCTTCCCGTTACGACGGACATAAAGGTCTTGCCACCATTCAGTCCGGAATTGAAATTCCCAATTACGAAAAGGCCGTAAGCATTATCCGTCAGCAGCTTGACGATATGCGCAAGGGCAGCATCAGTGAGTTGGAAATGAGCCAGACGAAAGCCATGATCCGCAATCTGCTTAAAGAGATGCAGGATTCCGCGTTCGAAATGATTGCGTTTGACTTTAACAGAGAGCTTTCCGGCAAAGAAAGAACAGCTGAGCAACTGCTTGAGCAGGTAGAAGCGGTATCCGTCAAGGACGTGCAGGAAGCGGCACAGACTTTTAACCTGGATACCATTTATTTCTTGAGAGATCAGAAGGAGGAGTAGCCGTGCAGAGCATAGCATATGATCATTTACAGGAGACACTGTATTTCGAGGTAATGGATAATGGCCTGCACGTGTACGTGCTTCCCAAACCGGGATTTCAGAAAACGTTCGCCACGTTTGCCACGAAATATGGCTCCATTGATAATCACTTCAAGGTTGAAGGGGAGGAAGAGATTAAGGTTCCGGACGGAATCGCCCACTTTCTTGAACATAAAATGTTCGAAAAAGAGGATGGAGACGTATTTACGAAGTTCTCCTCGCACGGTGCATCTGCCAACGCGTTTACCAGCTTTGAGCAGACCGTATATCTCTTTTCGGCAACCGAGCATATTTACGATAACCTGGAGACGCTGATCGATTTTGTGCAGGCGCCATATTTTACGGATCAGAGTGTGGATAAGGAAAAAGGCATCATCGGCCAGGAAATTAACATGTACCAGGATAACCCCGATTGGAGAAGCTATTTTGGCCTTATTGAGGCTTTGTACTCCAAGCATCCTGTACATATTGATATCGCGGGTACGGTGGAGTCGATAAGCACGATTACAAAGGAAACGCTCTATACCTGTTACAATGCTTTTTATCATCCCAGCAACATGCTGCTTTTCGTGGTAGGAGGGGTGGAGCCGCAAAAGGTATTCGACCTTGTCCGTAAAAACCAAAGCGACAAGGATTATAAGCCGCAGGGCAATATTGAGAGAATCTTTGAGCAGGAGCCGGCTGGTGTAGCCCAGGAAAGACGTGAAGCAAGGCTGGCGGTATCCCTCCCCAAATTCCTCTTCGGTTTTAAGGAGAAAAAGACCGGTCTTACTGGGCCAGAATTGCTCCGTCATGATCTGGAAAGCAAGCTGATGCTTGATCTGTTGCTCGGCTCCAGCACACAGCTTTATCAAAAGCTATACGATGAGGAGCTCATTTCGGACAGCTTTGGCCATGAATACAACAGCTCGCATCATTATGCTTTTTCGGCCATCGGCGGCGACACCAAGGACCCGGACCGTCTGCTGTCCCGCATCCGTGAGGAAATTGAGGCGGTCAAAGCAAGCGGATTTGCGGAGGAGCATTTCGAACGGGCTCGCAAGAAAAAAATCGGCGGTTATTTGCGCATGCTCAACTCCCCGGAAAACATTGCCCATGAATTTACCCGCCATCGCTTCAGAGGAAGCGATTTGTTTGAGGTGCTGCCGGTCTATGAAAGCATCACCCTTGAGGATGTGAACCGTCGCCTGCGAGAGCACACAGACTGGGGGCAGATGGCCGTTTCGCTGGTGGTGAGTCCGTAACATGGAGAAAGAAACCGGAGCGGTTAACAAGGCATTAGGGGAAATGACGGTGCTGGTGACCGGCGGAAGCCGTGGCATCGGTGCGGCCATTGCGGAGCGATTTGCTTCTGTGGGCATGAATGTGGTGATTCATTACATGAAATCCCACGAAGAGGCCAACGAAGTGGCCCGGCGTTGCATGAACTATGCCGGCTCCGTGATGACGGTCACTGCGGATCTTCGCAGCAAGGAGCAAATTTTGCGCATGCGGGAAAAGCTGGAGAACCACGGACTAAAGCCTGATATTCTGGTTAACAATGCCGGAATATCCCACTACGGACTGTTATCGGACGTGAGCGAGGAAGAATGGGATGATGTCATGGCCGTCAATGTAAAAGGCACATTTCTGTGTACACAGGCTTTTCTGCCACATATGATTTCACAGCGATATGGCCGGATTATCAACGTATCTTCCGTATGGGGGCTATCCGGCGCATCGTGCGAGGTGCTTTATTCCTCAACCAAAGGGGCAGTAAATGCCTTCACGAAAGCATTAGCCAAAGAGGCGGCACTTTCGGGGGTAACGGTTAATGCGGTCGCCCCGGGCGCCGTAGATACGGCCATGCTGGAGCATCTTGATCCCGGCGAGCTGGCAGAGCTTCAGGAAGAAATTCCAGCCGGAAGACTGGCGAAGCCGGATGAAATCTCTTCGCTTGTGTATTTCCTGGCGCTGCCTGAATCCGGGTATATCAATGGCCAGATTATTAGCCCGAACGGCGGTTGGGTAACCTGATTGGCTGAAGAGGCAGCTTTGGCGGAAACCTCCAGCATAGCCGGGATTGACAAGGCGCATATTACATCTGTAGATTTTTTAAAATCTCAATCCTTACTGAGGAGGATGTAATCATGGCGTCGACAGTACTCAAAGATTTTGATACCTGGAAGAAATTCCTTGGCGATCGTGTAGCCAAAGCGGAAAAAATGGGTTTTAGCGAGGAAACCATTGCGAATCTGGCTTACGAAATCGGGGAATTCCTGGATGAAAAGGTCGATCCGGCAAACCACTCCAATCGCGCTCTGAAAGAGCTGTGGGATGTAGCCGATAAGGATGAGCGTCACGTCATTGCCAAATGTATGGTGAAGCTCGCCAAAACCAGTGTTTAACCTGTAAATGAACGGAAAAGCCCCCAAGAGGGGGCTTTTCTGCAATAGTTACAGACCTGTTCTTGTAATTCATAACTATTTTATATATCATAAACGTGGTTGCAAAAATGGATGTCAATTAAATGCGCTTGTAAGGAAGTTTCATAGAACTATGTCGAATGTGCTTGAATAATGGCTTGAAGAGGTGGCAAAGTGACGGCTGAAACCAAACAATGGTACATGGAATACAAAATACATAACAACCGTCCCGGGCTGCTCGGGGATATTGCTTCCATGCTGGGGATGCTGGGAGTTAATATTCTGACGATTAACGGGGTAGAGGGACAGCGGAGAGGCATGCTGCTTGAAACGGATGATGATGATAAAATCCGCATTCTCGGCGAGATGCTGCAAAAAGCCAGCAACATCACCATCACCGCGTTCCGTCCACCCAAGCTGGTTGATATTCTCGCTGTCCGTCATGGTCGTTATATTGACCGTGATTCAGATGACCGCAAGACATTCCGTTTTACGCGGGATGAACTTGGGTTGCTTGTTGATTTTTTGGGTGAAGTATTTAAGAGGGATGGAAATCAGGTCATCGGTCTGAGGGGAATGCCCCGGGTCGGAAAGACGGAGTCTATTATAGCCAGCAGTGTGTGCGCTGCGAAAAGATGGACGTTTGTCTCCTCCACACTGCTGCGCCAAACGGTTCGCAGCCAGCTTTCTGAAGAGGAAATGAATGCAAATAATGTTTTTATCATTGACGGTATTGTGAGTACAATCCGCTCCAACGAGAAACACTATAATTTACTGCAGGACATTATGAATATGCCAAGCACGAAGGTGATTGAGCATCCGGATATTTTTGTCCGCGAATCGGGTTACAGTTTTGATGATTTCAATATTATCATTGAGCTGCGCAACAATCCGAACGAGGAAATTATATATGATACATTTACTACCAGTTACACGGACGACATTTAAAACAGTGGATAGAAATGAGGAGATGATGGCATGTCTGAACTGGGTCAGCAGTTAAGAGAGGCCCGGCTGCAAAAAGGGTTGAGCCTGGACGATGTCCAAGATATGACGAAAATTCGCAAACGGTACCTGGAAGCGATTGAAGCAGGCGACTACAAAGTGCTGCCAGGAACCTTTTACGTTAGAGCGTTTATCAAAACCTACGCCGAGACGGTAGGATTAAATGCGGACGAACTTCTTGAAGGCCATAAAAAGGATGTTCCTGCACAGGAGCAGGAAGCGACGATGGAACCGGTTATTCAGAAACGGGCAGCCCGCGCGTCGGGAGAACGGAATGTGAAATGGATGTCGAGCGCGTTAATGTGGCTGTTCCCGATTCTGATACTTGGTTTGATTTATTTTTATATCGCAAGCAGAAACAACAATGATAGCATTCCTCCAAACGATGTAGCCCAAAATAATAACCAAAGCCAGACAACACCACCCGCCACCGGCGGCGGCAAGGGGACCGGGGAGACCGGGAATCAGGGAGAGGCCCCTCCGGCGGATGAAGCAGGCAACGATACTTCCGCTCCACCGCAGGGGGAGACCGGCACGACGAATGGCGAGACCGGCGGGGGCGGCCGTACTGACGGGCAGGGAGAGACTCCACCGGATAATACCGGGACGGAACAACCGGGAACGGATGAAGGGACAGGAACTACTGAAGGGGTTACGGTAACCGAAGACGGCAAGGCCGGAAAAACGACCATTTTCAGTGTGTCCAGCGCAAGCGGCGGTCCTGTCAAAGTGGAGATTCAAGCAACCGGAACGAGCTGGCTTGAGGTATACAGAGGAGAAAATTCAAGCGGTGAGAAGCTGCAGTACGGGATGACCGAAGCGGGACAAAATTATTCTTTCGACTTTGATGAGCGGGGATTGTATATTAAATCGGGCGCTGCTTCCGCAACCTCGATTACGGTTGGCGGGCAACCCGTTTCCGATGGCAAAGCGACGACACGAATCCGGCTCGTTCCAGGCTCGACCGGCACAGCAGGTACGAATTCAACGGCTAACGATTCGGAAACGGACTCGGCCGTGGAATAACGCCGACTGCGAGCTGTCTCTTAACTGTCTTGTTTTATGAGGTGTTTTTTTCGGGTATACCGTGAAAAGCACCTTTTTCCATGTGGAATATTAGACATCCGGATCGCTTTTCCATATAATTATAGTTTGAACTTTCTTCCGAAAGGAATGTGACGATATGGCTTCAGAAAATTCATTCGACATTGTTTCCAAGATGGACATGCAGGAGCTTGTGAATGCCGTGGACCAGGCGGAACGTGAAATTGAGACACGCTTTGATTTCAAGGACAGCAAGAGCAGTCTCAAGCTGGATAAGGATGCTCTGACAATTACGTCGGACGACGAATACAAGCTGAATGCGGTCATCGACATTTTGAAATCCAAAATGATCAAACGCGGGCTTGCTGTCAAAAATATCGATTACGGCAAGCTGGAGCCTGCTTCGATGGGCACGGTCCGGCAAAAGCTGAGCTTCAAGCAGGGGATTGATCAGGAAAATGCGAAAAAGATCAACATTCTGATCCGCGATTCGAAGTTGAAGGTGAAGAGTCAGATTCAAGGGGATCAAATCCGTGTAACAGGCAAAAGCAAAAACGATCTTCAGGAGATCATTCAGATGCTGCATAAAGCGGATCTTTCCATCGACCTGCAATTCACAAACTTCAAATAAGGCTTTCCTCTGGTGTACCGTGCGGTTGCGCCAGAGTTTTTTTGCTTTTGGCATCCGGCGGATACAGGCATAGCCCTGTTTTGACACGTCTTTCAGCCGTATATTATACTTGAAGTCGATACACGGATAAGCCATCGGCGATGACGCTGTTCGAATTACATAAGCATTTAAGAATTGTCAGGGGAGAGTGAACTGTGAATTTACCCAACAAAATTACACTGGCACGGATTTGTCTTATTCCGCTTATGATGATCTGCCTGCTAGTGGAGTTTAGCTTCTATCCTGAGCCGCTGCAATGGGGGACCTTCAGTCTGCCTTTCAACCAGCTGCTTGCCGCGCTTATTTTTATCGTGGCCGCAAGCACGGACGGTATCGACGGATACCTGGCCCGCAAGCACAACCTGGTGACCAATTTGGGCAAGCTGCTTGATCCGCTGGCGGACAAGCTGCTTGTCACTGCAGTGCTCATCTCGCTTGTGGAGATGGGGAAGCTGGATTCCTGGGTGGCTGTAGTTATCGTAAGCCGGGAGTTTGCCGTTACCGGACTGCGGCAGATTGCGCTGCTTGACGGCTCCGTGGTGGCTGCGAGCAATTGGGGCAAGCTGAAAACGGTCATACAGATCGTGGCGATTGTTGCTTTGCTGATCAACAATTTCCCTTTTGTTTTTATGGGGATTCCGTTTGATCAAATTGCGATTTGGGCGGCCGCTGTCATTACCATTTATTCGGGGTATGATTATTTTGTAAAGAATAAGCATTTGCTCCGTTCCTCCAAAGCTTGAGCACAGGCTTTCCTGTGCTTGAGGACGAATGCAATAGGGTTGCCTATTGCTTTTTCTTTTGGAGCAGCGGAGATGCGATATTAATTGATATGGGGGACACCGAAATGAAAGCAGAAATCATCGCAGTAGGCACCGAATTGTTGCTGGGGCAAATTGTGAACACAAACGCCCAGTATCTATCCCAGGAGCTGGCGGCGATCGGGGTTGATGTCTACTTTCAAACCGTGGTAGGCGACAATATGACACGCCTTGAGAGCGCGGTGAAAGCGGCGCAGAGCCGGGCGGATATTATTCTGTTTTCCGGCGGGCTGGGGCCGACCCAGGATGATCTGACCAAGGATGCGATTGCCTCCGTGCTGGGACGCGAGCTGCATATCGACAGATTATCGATGGATAAAATCGAGGGCTTCTTCCGGGATCGTGGTGTTGAAATGACGGAGAACAACCGTCGCCAGGCCTTGACGATTGCTGGAGCCACACCGCTGAAAAATGAAACCGGGCTAGCTGTGGGCAACGCGCTTGTACAAGAGGGGAAATACTATGTTATTCTGCCCGGTCCTCCCAAGGAATTAAAGCCGATGTTTGAACAGGAGGCAAAGCCGTGGATTCTGCAGCACGCATTAGGTGGAAGCGCAATGGCGATTTACTCCAAAATGCTGAAGTTTGCCGGTATCGGCGAATCTGCGCTTGAAACGAGGCTGATTGATCTGATCGAAGGGCAGAGCGATCCGACAATCGCCCCTTACGCCAAGGAAGGGGAAGTGACGATCAGGGTGTCTACGAAGGCGGCAAGCGAAGCGGAAGCGCTTGTCAAACTGAATGCGGCGGAGGTACAGATCCAGCAGCGTCTGCCTGAGCACCTGTATGCCAGTGAAGATGTGCCCCTGGAAAAAATCATTGTGGAATGGATGAGCCAACTGGGACTGACAGTCGGGGCGGCGGAAAGCTGCACGGGTGGTCTCGTTATGGAAATGCTAACGTCCATTCCAGGCAGCGCTACGATTTTCAAAGGCGGAATCGTTTGTTACTCCAACGAGATCAAGAAGAAGCTGCTGAATGTGCCCCATGATTACCTTGAGGGAGAGAATTGTCCGGGAGCGGTGAGCCCGGAGGTGGCGCAGGTGCTCGCAGAGCAGGTCAGAATGGTCATGGACAGCGATTTCGGGCTGTCGGTTACAGGCGTGGCGGGTCCGGGTTATTCCGAGCTTAAGCCTGCAGGGCTTGTCTATATTGCGATCGCGGAGCGGGGCAAGGAGACGGAGATTCATGAGCTGCGCCTGAACGGCAACCGGGAGACCATTCGCATCCGCTCGGCCAAGGCTATTTTATACAGACTGTGGCGCCGGCTTGTAGAAAATGAAAAAGAATGATATAATCCAGTTACACGGAAGGACCGTGGCAACGAATTTGCCAACGGTTCTTTTTTTGTTTGAGGAAGTGAATACTTCTTTACTATCATTAAAGAATGCTCCCTTGTGCTGGTCCAAAGTTGTCGGATGTTATCGGACAGCGCAAAAAAAAACGAATGTATGTTCGAAAAAATGCTTGGCAAACGTGTCCAAACAAGGTATTATAACAGTATAAACAATGAAGGATGTGAGCTAATTGTCAGATCGTCGTGCTGCGCTGGATATGGCGCTCCGTCAAATAGAAAAGCAATTTGGTAAAGGTTCGATCATGAAGCTGGGTGAATCGACTCACATGCAGGTGGAGACAATTCCCAGTGGATCGATTGCTCTGGATATTGCGCTAGGAACCGGCGGCTTTCCAAGAGGCCGCATTATTGAAATATACGGACCGGAATCTTCAGGTAAAACGACGGTAGCGTTGCATGCGATTGCCGAAGTACAGAAGACTGGCGGACAGGCTGCCTTCATTGATGCGGAGCATGCTCTGGATCCTTCCTATGCAAAAAAACTGGGTGTCAACATTGACGAACTGCTGCTTTCCCAGCCGGACACGGGTGAGCAGGCGTTGGAGATTGCCGAAGCGCTTGTGCGCAGTGGCGCAGTAGATATCATTGTTATTGACTCGGTAGCGGCTCTCGTACCGAAGGCTGAAATCGAAGGTGAAATGGGAGATTCGCATGTGGGTCTGCAGGCACGCCTGATGTCCCAGGCTCTGCGCAAGCTCTCCGGTGCCATCAACAAATCGAAGACCATTGCCATCTTCATCAACCAGTTGCGCGAGAAAGTCGGCGTTATGTTTGGCAATCCGGAGACGACGCCGGGCGGCCGTGCTCTGAAGTTCTACTCCACAGTCCGGCTGGATGTACGCCGTATTGAAAGTTTGAAAATGGGCAACGACGTCGTGGGTAACCGCACCCGGATTAAAGTTGTTAAAAATAAAGTGGCCCCTCCTTTCAAACAAGCCGAAGTGGATATCATGTACGGAGAAGGCATTTCCAGGGAAGGCAGCTTGCTCGATATGGGTACCGAGCTTGACATTGTTGATAAGAGCGGCGCCTGGTATTCTTATGAAGGGGAGCGTCTCGGTCAAGGCCGTGAGAATGCCAAGCAGTTCCTGAAAGAAAATCAGAACCTGACGAATGCCATTGAACAGAAAATCCGCGTTGCAAGCAATCTCGTTACGACGGTTGCGGCTCCGAGCGCTGAGGATCTTGCGAAGGAAGCCAAAGAAGAGCAAGAACTGCTTGAGCTTGAATAATCGTTATATTGGATTACAATGGCGCCCTGCTTGTGATGAGCAGGGCGTTTTCATTTATATATCTTAAAAAAGGAAAGCTAAGAGAGGGCCTTTCAGGAATGAAGTATGAGCCGGTGGAAGAGAAGCATACAATTCAGCAGGGCATAGAACATTTCCCGGGTGATGAGGAGCTTGAAATTACCAGGGTAGAGCAGGGAAAGCGCGGCATGCGGGGCAGATACATGATACACTTCGGACCGTATTCGCTATCTGTTCTTGAGGATGTCATGATCAAATACCACATGACCAAAGGTTCGTTTTTCAATAAAAGTGAGCTGTCGGACATTGTCATGGCAGATGAGAGGCAGCAGGCATATGTCATGTCATTGCAATATTTGGCGCGCAAACCGCGAACACGTCAGGAGCTGTCAAGGCGCTTGCTGGAGAGAGAACTGGAACCGGCAGTCGTAGAGGAAACATTGGCCCGTCTAGAAAAAGAGAGGCTGGTGGATGACGAACTGTATGCCAGGCAGTGGGCACGGCAGAGAGTATCCGGTCGGGGAAAAGGGAAGTTATGGATCAGGCAGGAGCTTCAGCAAAAAGGTGTGGACAGATCGATCATTGCCCATGCACTCGGCGATATCAGCGAGGCGGAGGAATGGGAGAGCGCATTGCAGGCAGGTCAGAAAAAATGGGATCAGACTCGTGGTGAAGCAAGCGAAAAAAAGCGAAAAACCTATTCATTTTTAATGAGGCGTGGTTATTCCGGCGAGCTTACGAGAAGAGTTCTTCAGTCATTGCGCAGCAATGACCAGACAGATCTGAAAGCAGAGGAGGATGAACTGCTTTGGGATTAGCCTGTAAGCCTTCCCGGAGCTGGCGGCAGAGAGACGTATGTATGTTTGCCTTCTCTTGACAATGCTGATTGTCGAGTAATAAAATGGACATGAATCCGTGTTCACACGATCCTCTTTTTCCTTCCCCAAAAGGGGACGTCTGGAACTGATTCTCATCGCCCATAACAAGTGAAGCCGCCCTTCGGGCGGTATTGTACATGTGGAAGCATGTTCACATTGATGAAGCGTAATGAACAACTGAACAAGTCCCAAGGAATGCCTTGGAGGAACCAACGAGGAGGTGAACAGTATGAGTCCTGGAATCTCGATCATTCTCGTTGTAGCCGCATTATTCTTTGGGTTCGGGATTGGTTATTTTATTCGCAGATCTATTGCAGAAGCTAAAATTTCCAGTGCGGAGCAAGCTGCCGTACAAATTGTGGAGAACGCAAAGAAAGAGGCAGAAGCACTGAAGAAAGAAACGGTACTGGAGGCGAAGGACGAAGTCCATCGCATCCGTAACGAAGCTGAAAAAGAAACTCGTGAACGTCGGAATGAAATTCAACGGCAGGAACGAAGACTGCTGCAAAAGGAAGAGTCGCTGGATAAAAAAATAGAATCGCTGGAACGAAAAGAAGAACAAGTGGCTAACAAAGAGAAAAGAATTGATGAAACCCAGCAGCAAATTGAGCTGATTTACAAAAGTCAGGTGACAGAACTGGAACGGATATCCAACCTTACGATGGAGGATGCGAGGAGCATCATATTGTCTAACGTAGAGCAGGAAGTTCGTCATGAGACGGCTCAAATGATCAAGGAAATTGAGCAGCAGGCCAAAGAGGAAGCGGATAAGAAATCCCGCGAAATCATTACATTGGCTATTCAACGCTGTGCCGCAGATCATGTGGCCGAGACGACGGTATCTGTTGTAACTTTGCCGAATGAAGAAATGAAAGGGCGCATCATCGGACGTGAAGGACGTAACATCCGTGCGCTAGAGACCCTTACGGGCATTGATCTCATTATCGATGATACGCCTGAGGCTGTAATCTTGTCCGGATTTGATCCCATCCGCCGTGAAATTGCACGGACCGCTCTGGAGAAACTCGTCGCAGACGGGCGGATTCATCCGGCCCGTATCGAAGAAATGGTGGAGAAATCCCGTCGGGAAGTTGATGAACGAATCAGAGAATATGGTGAACAGGCTACATTTGAAGTGGGAGTGCACAGCCTGCACCCGGATTTGATCAAAATTCTCGGACGTCTCAAGTTCCGTACAAGCTATGGCCAGAATGTGCTTAAGCACTCCATGGAAGTGGCGTACTTGGCAGGCTTGATGGCCGGAGAATTAGGTGAGGATGTCGTGCTGGCGAGACGTGCAGGCCTTCTGCATGATATCGGCAAAGCGCTTGATCACGAAGTGGAAGGGTCTCATGTCGAAATTGGCGTGGAACTGGCGAAGAAGTACAAGGAGCATCCAGTTGTCATCAACAGCATCGCCTCCCATCACGGTGATGCGGAAGCCACTTCCGTCATTGCCATGCTGGTAGGAGCGGCAGACGCCTTGTCTGCTGCAAGACCGGGAGCCAGAAGAGAAACACTGGAAACGTATATCCGACGTCTGGAGAAGCTGGAGGCGATCTCCGAATCTTTTGAAGGTGTTGAGAAATCCTATGCCATTCAGGCCGGACGTGAAGTCCGTGTCATGGTGCAACCGGAAAAAGTGGATGATGCCGAAGCCTTCCGTCTGGCGCGTGATATTACCAAAACGATCGAAAATGAGCTTGACTATCCTGGGCATATTAAAGTAACCGTCATTCGGGAAACCCGTGCGGTTGAGTATGCCAAATAGATACACTTATGAAAGTGGCCCCGTGTGGGCCACTTTTCATTCTGTTAAAATAGAAGTATCGGATGCAATTCAGGTTAGGAGGAATTAAAATCAACGTATTATTTATCGGAGATATTGTAGGAAACGTGGGCAGAAAAGCTTTGAGGGAGAACCTTCCCTTCCTGAAGGAGAAGTTCAAGCCCCACTTTATTATTGTGAATGGAGAAAATGCGGCTGCCGGACGGGGAATCACCGGGGCCATTGCCAGGGAGTTTTTCGACTGGGGCGTTCATGGCATTACGATGGGAAATCACACCTGGGACAACAAAGAGATTTTCGAGTTCATTGATGATGAACCGAGAATGATCCGGCCGGCGAACTTTCCGCCAGGGACTCCTGGCCAGGGATATACGGTTGTACGATCAGGCGGGAAAGAGTTAGCCATTGTCAACCTGCAGGGGCGGACCTTTTTGCCGGCCATCGATTGCCCGTTCCGTGTCGCAGATGAGATTGTAGACGAATTGCGGCGGAAGCACAAGCATATTCTTGTTGATTTCCACGCGGAAGCGACCTCGGAAAAAATTGCCATGGGCTGGCATCTCGATGGACGGGCCTCAATCGTGGTAGGCACGCATACGCATGTGCAGAGCAATGATGATACGATTTTGCCGCAGGGAACCGCCTACCAGACGGATGTCGGGATGGTCGGGCCATGGGAAGGCATCCTTGGCATGGAGAGAGAGGCTGTTTTGCGCAAGTTCAAAACCCAACTCCCTGTTCGCTTTCAGGTCGACAATGGCAAATGGCACTTCCATGCGGTGTGTGTGGAACTGAATGATGAAGACGGCAAAGCCCGTAAAATTGAAAAGATACGGTTAAAGGAAGGGGAATGGCGTATGAACTGATCCGCACACGCTCTACTGTTAAAATATAATTCCAAAAAGCAGGAATTTTTTTGCAGCCCCTCGAATATCATCTACTAGTGGAATCAAACCATCACCATATTCCCAGGGGAGGTACTTACTATGGAAGTATTAAAGGTATCAGCAAAGTCCAATCCCAATTCCGTTGCCGGCGCATTGGCGGGTGTCCTGCGTGAGCGCGGAAATGCTGAGTTGCAGGCGATTGGAGCGGGTGCACTCAACCAAGCAATTAAAGCAGTAGCCATTGCCCGGGGATTTGTAGCGCCTAGCGGGGTGGATTTGATTTGTATTCCGGCATTTACAGATATTGTGATCGATGGAGAAGACCGTACCGCAATCAAGCTTATTGTGGAACCGAGATAATCGAGAGATTGCTTATAAGGCCTGTTTACGATCTTTGATCTGTAAACAGGCTTTTTTATGGTTATAGAATTTATAAGTTTTCAGCGGAGCTGAACAATTCTGTAACCTCAAGAAAAACTTCCGCTAAACGCGGTCTGGCTTCTGTGAATGTACGTCGATAGACGTTTTTTTTATTTGTTTATTAATTGCTGCTCAGGGAAAGGAGTTTTTTTGAAAATGCCAACCACTCATCAACCGTGGCCTGTTGCTGATTTTCATTGTGATGTATTGTGTAAAATGATGCTGAACTCCGGGCTCGATTTCAATCATCCGGAGCTGGATGTGACAGGCAAAAGGCTGGAGGCGGGGGGAGTAAAGCTGCAGACGTTTGCGATCTACATACCTGCCGAGGCGGGAAACCCGGGTATGGACCATGTCGCCAGACAGATCCAGATCTTCCAGGAAAGAATAGCCGCTCCGAAGGGGGGGCTGAAAACGCTGCTTTGGCGTGAGGAGGCGGAACGAGTTGCCCGCTCTGACAGCCGGGAAATATGGGGAATGCTCTCTTTGGAAGGGGTAGACGGACTCGAAGGCAATCCGTTCTATGCCGATTTGTGCTTTGCGCTGGGAGTCCGGCTCATCGGATTAACCTGGAACTTTGCCAATTGGGCTGCAGACGGGGTACTGGAGCGGCGAAATGCGGCGCTGACCAACAAGGGAAGAGAACTGGTGCAGCGCTGCAATGAGCTGGGTATGCTGCTGGATGTGTCGCATTTGAGCGAGCGGGGTTTTTGGGAGGTCATGGAGCAGAGTGCACGGCCGCCGGTTGCATCCCACTCCAACGCCGCCGCCGTTTTTCCGCATCCAAGAAATTTAAACGATGAGCAAATCAAAGCGCTGATTATACGGAACGGACGGATTGGATTGACCTTTGTGCCGATGTTTTTGCAGGAGAAAGGCAGTCCGCCTATGGACCGTTTACTTAACCATCTGGAGCATATCTGTGCTTTGGGAGGGGCGGAGCATATCATGTTCGGTTCGGACTTTGACGGGATTCAGGAGCATGTCATTGGATTGGAGCATCCCGGCTGCTACCCGGCTTTGACAGAGCTTCTGCTGAAGTACTATCCGGAAGAGCTCGTCAAAAGATGGTTGTTTGGGAGTGCAATATCCTACTTACAGGCAAATCTCCCGAAAAAACAGAATTAGCAAGCATTGAGTCCGGACGACAGAATGAAAAGCGACAGTTTAGGGAACATTGTGTAATCCGCTTTTCTTTCTTTTGCAAAAAGGAGTATAATGGCATAGGTTCGCATGGATTGTTATAGAGAAAAAGGAGTGACACACGATGAGTAAAATCGTACCTGTAGGCGTATCCGGACGCCACATTCACCTGACAGAGGAACACATTGAAGCTCTGTTCGGAGCCGGCTATCAATTGACTGAATTCAAGCCCCTGTCCCAGCCTGGACAGTTCGCTGCAAATGAAACCGTAACAGTTATCGGCCCTAAAGGCAAGTTTGAAACTGTTCGTATTCTGGGCCCTGCACGTCCTGAATCACAGCTTGAAATTTCCCGGACCGATTCTTTCGCCCTGGGTGTCAAAGCGCCTGTACGCGAATCCGGCAAAATCGACGGTACGCCTGGTATTACGGTCAAAGGACCGGCAGGCGAGATTGAACTGGACAAGGGTGTGATCGTAGCTGCCCGCCATATTCACTTTCATACATCGTATGCCGAGAATTGGGGCATTCAGGACAAGCAACTGCTGAAAGTCCGTGTAGGCGGCGAACGCGGCCTTGTATTTGAAAACGTGCTTGCCCGGGTATCTCCTTCTTTTGCACTGGATATGCACATTGATACGGATGAAGCGAACGCAGCCGGCGTGAAGAACGGCGACTCTGCGGAAATCGTTGAATAGATAGCTTGTTTTCGATGAGATTCAGCCTGCGGGCTGGATCTTTTTTAGTTGTTATTGAGGCTTGTGAGCTACGGCCGGATTGGCCGCAGCTGCTGTTCCTGCACGCCATGGCTAAGCCGATCAACTCATGTTATAATATAGCGTAATGCCTATTTGTATAATATCAGCGCGGCTAGCGTGGAATAGATCGGATTAGGAGTGATCCGCCGTATGGCTAAAGAAACAAAAGACTATGCGAAGTATTTTGATTTTTCAGACGCGAAAATCATCTCTGAGGATGAAAACGGCAAAAAAATACGCATCCGCGGCCGGGAAATCAATATCATATCAGAGCCGAACCACCGTCAGGAGAAGCAGCGCGGCAAGGAAAGCATCAACGTGCTTTATGAAAATGCCGTGCCTGAGGAGCTCAAGCACCTTGGGCAAGGGAAAAAATATATCGTCTATACCTATGGCTGCCAGATGAATGAGCATGATACGGAGACGATCAAGGGCCTGCTTGAGCAGATGGGCTACTCTTCGACAGAAGACCGGAAAGAGGCGGACCTGATTTTGCTGAACACCTGCGCCATCCGTGAAAATGCGGAGGATAAAGTGTTCGGTGAGCTGGGCCATCTGAAGCATCTCAAAATAGAGAAGCCCGATATGCTGCTTGGTGTCTGCGGCTGCATGTCACAGGAGGAGGGGGTTGTTAATCGTATTCTGCAGAAGCACGGCTTTGTGGATATGATTTTCGGCACTCATAACATCCACCGTCTGCCGCATTTGATCAAGGAGGCGCTGTTCAGCAAAGAGATGGTCGTCGAGGTATGGTCCAAGGAAGGCGACATTATCGAGAACCTGCCCAAGAAGCGTGAAGGCATGCGGGCATGGGTCAACATCATGTACGGCTGTGACAAGTTCTGTACCTATTGCATCGTGCCGTTTACCCGTGGCAAAGAGCGGAGCCGCCGTCCGGAGGACGTCATTGCCGAGGTGCGGGAGCTGGCCCGTCAAGGCTTTAAAGAAATTACGCTGCTGGGGCAGAATGTCAACGCGTACGGTAAAGATTTTACCGATATCCAATACGGTTTCGGGGATCTGATGGATGATATCAACAAGATCGATATTCCCCGCATCCGTTTTACCACTTCGCACCCGCGTGATTTTGACGACCGTCTGATTGAAGTGCTGGCGAAAAGAGGCAACCTGGCGGAGCATATTCATCTGCCGGTGCAGTCCGGGAACAGTGCGGTGCTGAAGAAAATGAGCCGTAAATACACCCGTGAGCAGTATCTTGAACTGGTGGCGAAAATCAAGAAAGCGATCCCGGATGTGGTGCTGACAACTGATATTATTGTTGGTTTCCCGGGTGAGACGGATGAGCAATTTGAAGATACATTGTCGCTTGTGCGGGAGGTTGGTTTTGATTCCGCCTATACGTTCATTTACTCTCCGCGCGAGGGAACGCCTGCAGCCGTGATGGAAGACAATGTGCCAATGGAGGTAAAAAAGCAGCGCCTGCAGCGTCTGAACGAATCCATTTCCGAGTACAGCCGCGGCGGCAACGAGAAGCTGCGCGGCCAGATCGTGGAAGTGCTCGTCGAAGGCGAAAGCAAGAACAATGACAAGGTGCTTGCAGGGCGTACGCGTACCAACAAGCTGGTCCATTTTACCGGCTCTCCGGATCTCATCGGTACTTTCGTTCATGTTAAAATCACGGATGTGATGACTTGGTATATCAAAGGCGAGCTGGTTGCCGAACCGGTAGCTGTGGAATCCTAAAGATCAACAGATTGGAGCGATAGACTGTGAAGGAAGATCGAGTGCAGGAAGATGTGCTGAATCCGGCGAAGAACGATCAGAAATATCCGGTCTTTCGTCAGGATATTTTGCACAAAACGCAAGAACTGGCCGAATTGCTTCAGAACAGTGAGGAAGTGCAGATTTTCCGGAAGGCGGAGGACAAGATCAAGAACCATCAGCGCATACAGCAGCTGATTGCCGCCATGAAGAAAAAGCAGAAGGAAATCGTTGCGTTCGAATCACTTAAAAATACAGCGATGGTGGCGAAAATTGAACAGGAAATTGAACAACTGCAGGGTGAGCTTGACGGCATTCCGGTCGTGAACGAATTTCAGCAGAGCCAGGTGGAAATCAACGAGCTGCTGCAAATGATCATGGGGGCCATCCGTGATACCGTATCGGAAAAAGTAAGTGTGGAGACAGGCAAGGATTCACCTTCCTCCAGCTGCAGCGAATAACATGATCTCAGGTGCGGAAGCATAGGCTTCCGTGCCTTTTTGCCATCCACATCTATATACTAAGGAGAGAAACAGCATGGAAGTACTGCGTAAGATGATTGAAGAAGGAGAAACTAAATTTTGGGGTTTTCTCGGCTGCAGCTTTATTGGTGCCGATAATGGCGAAATCCGGATCGGCCTCGAGGCGGGTGAACAGCATACGAATTCCATGGATATCATTCATGGCGGTGTGCTGACTTCCCTAATGGATCAGGCGATGGGAATGGCCGCTACTTCAATACGTGCGCAGGCTGCATGTGTAACGACGAATTTGAATGTGCATTTTCTGTCCGCCATGCATAAAGGAAAGCTGGAGGTAAGGGCCCGGGTGATACATGAAGCAGGGCGCACCATTACGACAGAAGCGGATGTCCGTGACGAAAAAGGCACGCTTGGCTGTATGGCTACAGCCACTTTCCGGGCACTGCACAGCAGTCCTTCCAAAGAACAGGCTTGACATTTCATATTATGACTTCATAATGAAAATATCAAAATGATATAATATGGTGATGACAATGAGTGTAAATAACGATCAGGAACTGGGGCAAAATGCCGGCTATGATGCAACAAAATACAGAACTCCGGACGGAGCCCCCGCAGATATCGTTATGTTTACTCTGACGAAGCGGGAACGGAAAACTGTAACCAAAACGTTGCCGCTCCGCGAGCTGAAGGTCATGCTGATCAAGCGCCGCCGCTGGCCGTTCGAGGGCCGCTGGGCGCTGCCGGGCGGATTTTGCCGGGAAAATGAGTCCATCGAAGGAGCGGCCAAACGTGAGCTGATGGAGGAAACGGGCGTCGACGGCGGACATTTGGAATATTTGGGCGTATACAGCAAGCCGGGTCGTGATCCGCGCGGCTGGATTATATCCCATGCGTTCTTTGCGCTGGTGGAGGAATGGATGCTGGAGGAGCGGCAAGCGGCGGACGACGCTTCCGAGGTTGGTCTGTTCACTATTCAGGAGGCGCTTGAGGAACTTGAGCTGGCTTTTGATCATAAAGAAATTATTCAGGATGCTTACCGCCAGATACAGCTGCAAATGCTGCAAACGACGATAGCAAAGCAGTTTTTGCCGCCTCATTTTACGCTCGGGGAGCTGTACCAGGTCATTCAGAGTGTGGTGCCGGATTTTGAGGAGCCTAACTTTATCCGCAAAATCACGTCCACCCGCAGCAGACAGGGCATTCTGGAAGAGGTGCGGGATGAGCAGGGCAATCCGCTCAGCTCCAACCAGTATTCACAGCGTCCTGCGCAGCTGTACAGATTCAGCGACAGAACGATTCCGCGATTATCCATATACACATGAAATCAATCATGGGGAGTGGGAGCTATGAAAGCATTGATTGTTATTGATTACACGAATGATTTTGTGGATGGAAGCCTGCCTGTCGGCCAGCCTGCGGCAGATTTGGATGAGCGGATCGCTGATATCACGCAGCGTTTTCTTGATCAGGGGGATTTCGTGGTGATGGCTGTTGACCTTCATGAGGAAGGGGACCCGTACCATCCTGAAACGAAGCTGTTTCCGCCCCATAATATCCGGGGCACGTCCGGCCGTCTACTGTACGGCAAGCTGCAGCAGGTATATGAGCGCAATCAGGAAGCGGTTTTCTGGATGGACAAAACCCGTTACAGCGCATTCTGTGGTACGCCACTGGAGCAAAAGCTGCGGGAGCGGGGCATAACCGAGGTTCATCTGATCGGGGTATGCACCGATATTTGTGTGCTTCATACGGCAGTGGATGCTTATAATAAAGGCTTTGACATTACAGTCTACAAAGATGCGGTGGCCAGCTTTAACGAGGCAGGCCATGAATGGGCTTTGGGACATTTCAGCGGCAGCCTTGGCGCGCGCGTCGTAGCGGCGGAAGAAGAGCTTCTAAAGCGCTGAGCCGGGATTTACTACACAGTACATGAACACAGCAGCCGGGGATCGTGAGAAAGGATGAATAACGATGCAGACCAGTCTTGCTTTACATACGGACAAATATCAGATTAACATGATGTACGCCCATTGGGCCAATGGCACACACCAGCGCCACGCAGTGTTTGAGGCTTATTTTCGCAAGCTTCCTTTCGGAAACGGCTACGCGGTATTCGCCGGTCTGGAACGGATTGTACACTATGTTTCCAGCCTGAAGTTTACCGAGGAGGATATCCGCTATCTGGCGAAGCAGGAGGAGCAGTACGATGAGCGTTTCCTGGAGGAGCTGCGCCGGTTCGAATTCCGCGGAACGATCCATTCCATGAAGGAAGGGGCTCTTGTATTTCCGAATGAGCCGCTGGTCAGAGTGGAAGGCACGATTATGGAAGCGCAGCTGGTCGAAACGGCGTTGCTTAATTTTATGAACTATCAGACGCTGATCGCCACCAAGGCGTCACGGATCAAACAGGTCGCCGACGGAGACACGCTGCTTGAGTTTGGCACCCGGCGTGCCCAGGAAGCAGATGCCGCCGTATGGGGCGCACGTGCTGCATATGTGGCAGGATTCCACGCCACCTCCAATATGCTGGCCGGAGAGCGGTTCGGGATACCGACAGCGGGTACGCATGCCCACTCCTGGGTGCAAAGCTTTATGTCCGAGCAGGAGGCGTTTGACGCCTATGCGAAGGTGCTGCCGGATCAGGTTACACTGTTGGTGGATACGTTTGACACACTGGAAAGCGGTTTGCCTCATGCCATTAAAACAGCCAAAATGCTGGAGGCGCAGGGGAAACGCATGAGAGCCATTCGCCTTGATAGCGGAGACCTGGCCTATCTGTCCATTCAGGCGCGGCATATGCTGGATGAAGCGGGACTGGATTATGTGCAGATTGTTGCTTCCAACGATTTGGACGAGAATACAATCTTCAATCTAAAGGCGGAGGGAGCACGTATCAACACCTGGGGAGTAGGAACCCAACTGATCACCGCTTCGGACCAGCCTTCCCTCGGGGGTGTTTACAAGCTGGTGGAGCGGGAACAGGACGGGGAAATGGTGCCAACGATCAAAATTTCCGCTAATCCGGAGAAGGTATCCACCCCTGGTAAAAAGGACGTCTACCGGATCGTAGATCAGAAGACCAAAAAAGCCGTGGCCGATTATATTTCATTCCCGGACGAAGATCGGCCACGCAACGGCAAGAAGCTGAAGCTGTTCAATCCTGTGCATCCTTATCTGAAAAAGTATGTCGCCAATTATGACGCCATCCCGATGCTGGAGCCAATCTTCGTGGATGGGAAGCAGGTCTACGATCTGCCGTCGCTTGATGATATCCGCAGCTACCACCGCGACCAGCTCGCTCTGTTCTGGCCGCAATATTTGCGCAAGATGAATCCGGAGATTTACCGCGTAAATATCAGCCAGAAGGCATGGGAGCTGAAGCAAAAGATGATTGACAGCTATATGGCTCCAGAACCAGAGCATGACGAATAATACGCGATTATGTTTAAAGGCATCTGACCGATAGGGGGCAGATGCCTTTTACGTTACCGGACAGGAGCGCCCTTATTTGCCCCAAAAGACGGGATTTTACTTTCTATCGGACAGAGGGAACCTTATTTGCCCGAAAATAGTCTAAAACGCACGTTGAAATGCTCAATAACGGATCTGGTGTCCGTTCGCAGCCCATAAAGGTTTGATTTCGCGGAAATAGCGGCACTCCTGTCCGTTTAAATGATGGCATAAGCCGTATTGTCAGACTCCGACTTTAGTTTGCGTCTTAATATTTTGTATAATATCGGGTGTATATTCAAGGTGTCGTATTCATGATAAACACCCCCGCCTCATACAGCAAGTGGATGAGAATCAGGGTTTATAGATTTCCCGCATGACATGACGGAGTTCAGGAATAATAATGCGCTCCATGGCAAGCTTGACGGCCTTGGGAGATCCCGGCATGGAGAAGACGGCGGTTCGTCCAACCGTGCCTGCAATCGCTCTGCTCAAAATAGCCGCCGAACCGATATCCTCCGTGAAGCTTAAATAACGAAAAATCTCGCCGAAACCCGGAAGCTCCTTATTCAGCAGCGAAGCAACAGCCTCGTAGGTGGTGTCCCGCGGCGAAATTCCTGTACCTCCTGTAAGCAAAATCGCCTCAATCTTTCGGGATGCTGCTGCTTCAAAGACAAGCTGGCGGATCCCTTCATAATCATCCTGGACAATGGCATACTTCGCCACACTGTACCCGTTATCTTGCAGCAGCTGCTTCAGGAGCTGCCCCCCTGTATCCGTCTCTTCTGTACGAGTATCCGACACAGTAATGACCATACACGCCACTTGCTGCGGTGATTCACGGCGATGTTCTTCAACGGTTGAATTCATAAAAATCCTCCTTAGCAAACTCAAATGCCCTAAACGCTAATTACAATCATAGGAGAAGTCTTCATCGTTATCAAATTGAAACAGAGATAGAAAGTCGCTTGTTCCTTGCCTCCGCTTATAGTACACTCGTTATGTAAACTCCAGTCATATTTATGAAAGTTCTGTATACAGATTTAGCTTTACAGGAGGTTGTTATGGAACAGGCAGTACCTGTTTACATATTATCAGGTTTTTTAGGCAGTGGTAAAACGACGTTGCTGCAAAAAATGCTGTCCGCTTTTCGCGCTGATGGCAAACGCCCCGCAGTTGTGATGAACGAGCTGGGGGATGTGAACCTGGACGGTCAACTGATTGACGCCCGGGTGCCGACAGCGGAGCTGCTCGGAGGCTGTATCTGCTGCTCCATCCGGGGAGACCTCAGTCTGCAGCTGGTGGAGCTGGTACAGCAGGAGGCTCCGGATGTCATCATCATTGAAGCAACCGGCGCGGCCAATCCGTTGGATATTTTGGAGGGAGTGTCCGAGACCTCGCTTTATGTCCGACTTGAGCTTAGGCAGCTGATTACGGTTGTGGATGCGGCTCATTTATATGATCTGTATCAGGAGCAGCGGGGCAAGACCTATCGGCTAATGCAGGAGCAAATCCGCTGTGCGTCGATTTTGCTTTTAAACAAAACAGACCGGATAAATGGTGAAGACCGCGATCTGCTCAACGGACTGCTGCGCCAATGGAACGCTTATGCTCCGGTGCTGCCGGCTGTTCAATGTGATGTTCCTATAGAGACTTTGGTAAACATGGATATCGCCGGGGTCCAGCGAGAAGGGCAGCAGGATGGCCATGCGGGGAGCATACCGCATTCCGGCAGCCATGCCAATGCTTGTAGCCATGACCATGGGGAGTTCTGTGGCTGCAGTGACAGCAGTGACGGCCACGAGCATGCAGCCCATGAGCCGCATGATGCACATTCGCATGTGATGGCGTATACCCATTATTTTGCAGGACCTGTCAACAGTGTGGAATTTGAAAAGCTGTTGCAGGAGCTGCCGCGTGATATTTACCGGGCTAAAGGAATTCTGACGTTTCATGATACGAGCGGAAGGTTCTTGTTTCAATATGCTTACCGGGAATCGGATTTTATGAAAATTGACCCACAGGGTGAAGTGCAGGATGTAGCCGTATTCATTGGTGAGCATTTTGAGAAGGAAGAGATCAAACGGAGATTGTCCGCCCTGGTCGATTCGTCCGTAAGCTGATCTGCGGCATGCCGCCTGATGCAGCAGGCATAAGCCGACCACTGCCAGCAGTGTGTGGAAGCGTGCCGCCGCTGCGTCGAGGCTTGTCGTTTTATGGCGGCTGCATAGTTGGGGACATGTGGCTGCAAGCAGAGAATGTTGCTATCGTCGAGGCCCTGGGCCGGGTTTGAAAGAGGCAAATATACGTTTGCGGCTGCTTATTTTCAGGATGGATTTATGCTACTATAGGGTGGTGGAAAGGCAACTTGTGCTGTAGGCAGCCGTGAGTGCGAACCCCAAGCGCACATGAAATCCCCGGGAGATTCGCACCACCAGATTTCATGCGGCTTTTCACGGTTTTAGCCTAAAATTGGCCTGTGTAAAATCATACGAAATTCGGGATTCGCACTTTTGGGCCCCGGAGCCCTTACGGGACAAGGGCTGAAAACGCCCGCTACTCCCCTGCGGGAGTATGGATTGAAACTGGGCATACGCTGACGGTAATGAGCGGCTGAGCTGTGTTACTCCCCTGCGGGAGTATGGATTGAAACAAGGACGTTCTGAACATAATGGAGCATGTCCGTAGTTACTCCCCTGCGGGAGTATGGATTGAAACACGGATTGGACTTCTGTAAAAACACTGAGCAGCTCGTTACTCTTCTTGTGGGGGTATGGATTGAAACGCATCCCAGAACATGGCTTCCATAACCCGTTTTATATTACTCCCTATATGGGACATGTTAAGGTGGTATGAGGTTTATGCGCAGCTCAGAAATATCTAACCTGAATTTCCTTGTAGAGAAAGAGAAGCTAGCTTTGGCAGAGGTATTACACAGAATCGAAGGTCCTTTTAAAGTAAGAGAGGCAATCCTTTTTGGGTCAAAAGCACGGGGGGACTTTGAACAGGAAAGTGACATAGACTTGCTTGTTTTGACAGAATTGGAGGATCATCCTGAAAATAGACACTATTTGTCGGATATGCTTTTTGATGTAAATCCATGCTACGAGCCGCCTATAAGCGTAACGTATTTTAACAAAGACGATTGGGACTCAGGGAAAGTATTACCTACTTTTAAAAGCAATGTTTTGAAGGATGGTGTTCAGGTTGTCTTTTAAAGGTGAGGCAGTCAAATCGTTCCTAAAAAGAGCTAAAGGGAAATATTCAGCTGCTGTGTATTCTTTCGAGAATGAAGATTATCCGGCAGCCATAGCTTCCCTTTATTATTCTGCTTTCCAATCTGTATCGGCTTTGATGATACATAGAGATGTCCCGGAAAATAAACACACTCAAGTTAGAGCGTGGGTAGGTAAGGAGCTTTTTAAGCAAGGTTTGATTAGCTCTGATTTAGCCAAGATGTACAATCGTCTGATGGATGATAGGCAGGATGCTGACTATAAACCTACGGTTAACATAACCAGAGAAATAGTGGAATCCTATTTTGAACCAGTAAAGGAGTTTAATTCAATAATAGTAAATATAATACGCCAGGAGGGGTTGGAGGAGCTCGACGGGTTTTATATCAATTGAGCTTGTAATATACCACCGGCTGTGGGTTTCATCGCAAAATTCCATTGGACGATGCAGTTTACGGCGTACTACATTGGGTATGTGAATATATTTCTCACGTGGCGTTTTCAAGCTAACAAATGGAAAATGAGCCATATGCAGCGCTTACAACTTAACCGCTGTGGGCCCCGCAAAGCACTGTCATGATGTGAAGTAAAAAGGGGTGCCATGCCGGTGCGAGGCCACTGAAAAAGTCCATTTGAAACGAAAGAGGTACAGCCCTCAAAAAAGTTGAGGAGGCTGTACCTCTTTTC
>NZ_JBHHMI010000050.1:0-11422 GCF_042136365.1 Paenibacillus enshidis
CTATGGCCACTTTTACAAGTCGCAATTGTACACTGTTCTGCGTCATATGAATGATGCGCTCGTTAAGTGGGCTCGGCGGAAATACAAGAAGCTGGAGAGACACAAAACGCGGGCTATTCGGTGGCTAGGGCGACTCGCGAAGAACGTTCCAGAACTATTTGCTCACTGGCGATTAGGCATATTGCCTGCGGCTGGATAATGGGAGCCGGATGAGCCGAGAGGTTCACGTCCGGTTCTGAGAGGGCCTGAGAGTGCGATTCTCTCGGGCTACTCACCTCGTACTCTTCGGGCGAGATGAAGATGAGATCAAACGAGGAGAAACGATCGTTAAATCGGTCATGACGAGATTGCGATTGGAGCTCTCCCCCGAAAAGACCAAGACGTTGCAGCTGAAGGAACAGATCACCCCAAACGGCAGGACGATCCCTGAACTGGAGTATCTGGGCGTAGCTATCCAAGGTTGGTTCCAAAAGCGAGACGGAGCATGGAGCTTTGGATTGAGATGCACCCCGGAAGCGCTAAAGAACTACCGCGAAGCCATCAAGGAAAAAACGCCGAAAAGCCTTACGCTGAGCTTAGTCGCACTGACGAAGAAGGTGAATCCCATCATACTGGGAAAAGCCAACCATTGGGCTCAGGCGGCAAAGGCAGTTCAGACGTATCGGGAGATCAAGGGTCAATGCAGATGCGCAACAACCCTGCTTGGTCGTCAGGTCAAGGAGCTAGACACCTATGTCCGTCAACGCATACGGCGCTGCAAACTTTCACAAAGAGGCGGGAGCAAGACATACAGAAGAACTCAAATGTTAAGTCTAATCTACACCCATGAACGTCTCATAGGGGCGGGATTAAGATACGCCGAACGAATCATACAGGATGCTGCTACCGGAAAGCCTCTTTCGGATTCCGAGTACCTGTCCATTATTCGCAAACGGCGGGCCAAACATGCAGCAGGCAAACAGCGCTCTAAAGCTAATGACAAGACATATTGGGAGCGAAGAGCCGCCGCATACGAGCGCGCCAAGAAACGGGCCCAAAAATTTCGAGAGTAAGTAACGTAGAGCGGTTTGCGGGAAAACCGCACGAGCCGTTCATTGAGGGGCTGGCCTCGAAAGAGGTCGGTCTACTCTATTATCACACCAGTGTTCTCGGCCAAGTATTAAAAACGATTGCATAAATGCCAAAAACCCGCATCAAATCAAGGAATTCCGGTTTTTCGTAAACCGCACACGTTCAAGTTTATGGGGAATAAGAATTGACGTCCCGACTGGTGTAACAGGCGTCACGGGCGTGACCGGATTGACTGGGGCAACGGGGGCAACTGGATCGACAGGAGTGACAGGTCCTACGGGTCCGACCGTGACGGCGAATTACTTGAGTACGTTTAATGGACCGCTACAGAGTATTGCCCGTAACTCACCTATGAATCTAGGCACAATCACAACATCGAACGGGACGGCGATCACCCAAACCTCCTCGACAACCGTTACTTTGGCTGCCAATCAGACGTATTCGATCAGCTACGATGTATGCGGTTTTCCAACCCAGGTAAATGGGGCGGTATCTGCTGGTTTTGCATTAGACGGCAATATCATTCCTGGCACTGTACAATCTACAACTAACGCAAGCACCGTTTTTGCAAATTGCCTGTCAGCATCAGCTATTATCTCCACAACTCAGTCAAGTGCTCTACAACTTTTTAACACCAACGTTAACGCGCCTGCCGCATCCTATACTAATGCAAAGGTAAATGTATTTAAAATCGCTTAACCTGAGGATAGCAGAGTTACGGTGGTTCATCTCAATGTACCGTCCGGGAATCCAGGAATCATTCCTGTTTATGGTCATCAGATGTAAGTGTAATTAAGTTAGCTTAGCTTGGTCCGAATCGCTGTCTAGCTGGATAATGGCGATTTCGATGGACAGTCAGGCGCACCATTCTTCAGTGTATATACTTATACGGACCCTGAAGGGTGGCCGCGCTAATTGCCTACTTGGAAAAACGATCAGGGGTTCATAGTGAGAAGGAAACTCCTTGCCGATTACCATGAATTTGAGAATCTCTTGAACGGCTCTGGCCGTTCTTTTTTTCATTGTCTATCCATCCGCAAAAGTATGCCTTTATAAACACAGAATTATGTTAACCGCCGCTTGAACACCAATTCAACCTTTAATTTCTTAAGGGCAGAGCATTTTGGTAAAACTGGTTGATCAGCTGGTCCAGCTCTTGGGATATTTGCAATACCTCTGGAGCAAGGAAGCCTTTTTCAACCGCCAGGATCTCCATTTCACATCTTTTCAGCTCGATTTCCTGTTTCAGCTTCTCCATGATCTTCTCCCTTTCGGAATGGCGTATGTACCGGAATGAAAAAAGAACAGCCTGTATGTGCAAGACTGTTCTTCGTTGATCAATATGGCTGGACCGTCGATTGCAATCGACGGTTAATGATTTAATTATACAAAATAGTCTACTAACAGACAATTAAATATTTTCATTGTCTATGTATATACCTGAATTATTTGGCTCCAGTTGTCTACACTTTAGTTAATAAAAGAGACAGTGGAGCGTAAACATGGAGCAAACGTTAACAAGGATTGGCCGTAAAATCCGGCAATATCGGAAGTTGAAAGGATTGACGCAGGAGCAGCTCGCGGAATTGGTGGGCACCAATTTTTCCTATATCGGCAAAATCGAACGGGGGGAATATAATGTCAAAATACACACGCTGGAAAAAATAGCGAATGCGCTGGAAGTGAGCTTATCCGCACTGTTATCTGACGGTGACCATAAGGGCATTGAGATGAGCGGCGCGGTTCTGGAGGCCGCAGTGCTGCTACAGAACCAGAGCGAGGCTGATCAACAGAAGGTGGTCGAAATTCTCAAAATTATGTTCCGTACGTAGCAGGAGCAACAACACTCCTATTGGAAATTCTCCCATTAACGGTCCAACTGCTTATCGACTACCAGGCCCGCTCATAACGAGCGGACCTGGTAGTCGATGATCGTGGTCCCATCCGCATACAGGACAGTCAACAAGTTGGCTCCAAGCCTGAACCCATGTTGAAAAGCAGCTTCAACCTGCATGTTATTGACGCTGTCACACAGGTCAAAATATGCCTCAAGCTCACGAAATGCTTCGTCACCTAATCGGTTCCTCCCATAAAAGGTCATCGCATCGCTTGAATGAGATTCCTTTCGGGCATATCTTCCTTTCTGGAAGGTGGCCATTTTTTGAGAACGTATGTATGATAAAGAACAGAAGAATATATCCGTTCAACTACACGACGGAATACTTTTGAAATTCACGAATGCCGGTATCCGGTCTTCATTCAGTAGGCATCGCCTGTGTAAGAACCTGGATATGGTGATATATTAAAGATGAAAGGAGTTAATCGCTGATCATGAATAATATTGATCTATGGGAGGTGCTAAGTTGGCAATATATAAAGTAGATGAATCTGTAGTGAGACAAATTAAAGATTTGCTTAAAAATTATGGTTACACACATCCTTCCGTGTTAGATTTTGAAAAGAATGAAGTATCTGCAAATTTCTCCAGACCTGGCCTTAACACTATAACCAGATTAAAAATTGATGAGATTCCAGCACTGACGCAAGAAGAAATATGTACGGTTAGAAAATTGATTGTAAAACTTTCTGATAAAGTTGATTTAGAACAAGTTGTATTATTTGGTTCTAGAGCTAGAGGCGACTTTAGGGAGGATTCTGATCTCGATCTTATGTTTGTAGGGAAAGATATGGAAGCCTCACCGTTTCGTAAGATCGTTTCTGATACATTGTTTGAGGTTTTGCTTGATGATGATAGTGTACAACACATTTCAGCTGTCACCTCCTTGTTGGGTGAGTGGGATGGCGAACTTTCTTCCCTACAACATAACATCGTGAGGGAGGGAATTATTCTTGAGGTTTGAGGGGAAAATTAATGTCTTAATTAATAAGTCAGATAGATACTATGAAAGTGCCTTGGCTGATATGGCACGATGGTCTCATTACAATCAACATAAAGGCTACTTGCAGCAACAACACTCCTATTGGAAATTCTCCCATTAACGGTCCAACTGCTTATCGCATAAAAATAGCCCGCTCATTACGAGCGGACCGGGTAGTCGATGATTATGGTCCTATCCGCATACAGGACAGTCAACAAGTTGTTAGTGTATCATCAAGACAAGCCCGATGCTACATCCTGAAGCCATTCCTCACGTTTGATCGAGACTTCGATCATCAAGTTGGCTCCAAGCCTGAACCCATGTTGAAAAGCAGCTTCAACCTGCATGTTATTGACGCTGTCACACAGATCAAAATATGCCTCAAGCTCACGAAATGCTTCTTCACCTAATCGGTCTCGCCATTGTTCCGTCTGCGCCACCACTTGCCGGCTTAAGAGCCGGTATTCCGGATGAGATGGTACGATGGTCTCATCGGGATGAAGCTGCCCGCGGTACAAGGCTTCCAGAATCGTTTTCATATTCAACCTCCCATAAAAGGTCATCGCATCGCTTGAATGAGATTCCTGCACATGGTAGGATATTTATGCAGTCTGCTTATTCAAGCGATTGCGTGGTAGGAAGTAGCGGTGCTCTTCTCGGGGCTAACGCTGCTTCCTTTTTTATTATTGGAGATCGTCGTAGATCTTCTCAATCCCCTTGCGCACGACATTCGAACGTGACGTATTGAGCTTCTTAGCAGAAGCTTCGAGCTTGCGCATCATGTCCTGATCGATACGTATCTTGATCGTTTCGCTTTTGGGATTGTCAGATAGAGGACGCCCCATCTTTTTAGCCGACATCGCTTCACCCCACTTTTCGGTCCACAATAATAATATATTATTGTGGACCAAAAAGTCAATCGAATCATTCAACTGCTCCCTATTTTTTTGGCAGGTTGAACGAGGATGGTCAGAATGAAGGATCAGAATGAGCATAAAGGCTACTTGGAGCAGCTGAATAGAATCCAGAGCGCGATGCGCGGTGGAAGGCATGTTGATGCAAATGAAGAAAAATGAAGCGGGAGCCATGGAGGATCGAACGGAGGAATTGGCCTATAAGTTAAAGAGAGAATACGTTTTGGAATATTATGTTCTATAATGGATAAAAGGAGCGTGATACCATGAGCGTTCAGAAGTGTGTGGCTTGCGAAAGCGAGGACATGAGAAAAGGCGAAGTCGAAATGCCCTTACCAAAGATAGGGAATGTGAAGGTGCCAGCAACCATCTGTAACCATTGCGGTGAATCTTATATCAACGAACGTGAGATCAGGGTATTGGAAAATGTCATGAAAGCAGTCAAAGAACAAGCAGTAGGAGCCTAATTAGGCTCCTTTTTTTGATATACGGGAATGTTTCAACTTTAGTGAAAATCGGGCTCTGGGGTGAGCAGCATGTTTTTCTGGCTCATAATCCACAGCCTATTTCATAGAATAGAATAGTGGGCCAAGCAGTAATAGGCGCTGTCTGCCAATAATCGTGAACGCCTGAAATCCCCGTTCAGCTACACGATTGAGTATTGGTGAAGGCGGATGGGAGTGATCTACACACGATGGATGGGAATACCGGAATATTCGGCGCACTCTACCTGCGCATATCACGGTCCAAGGGGGAAAATGAAGACACACTTCAGAATCACCGTGAGCTGATGGAGGAATTTTGCCGCGAGCATGAGTACACCTTTGAGGTGTACGAAGAAATCGTGAGCGGGGGAAAGCATCAGTTGGAGGCCCGTCCTCAGTTACAGAAACTGCTCCGCAACCTTGGGCGCTACCAGGCTATTTTTGCCGTATCACTGGACCGCCTGTCCCGCAATGGGCTTATCTCCCAGATTATTAAAAAAGAATGTATTGAGCATGATGTGAAAATCATTACGCCGACGCAAGCCTTTGACCTGGCCGGTTCAGAGGCCTCCCGTTATTTGTATGATATCAGCTCGTTATACGCCTCGATGGAATATGAGATGATCGGCCGCCGCACGAAAGTCAATAAAATGCAGCGGGCCCGTCGAGGAGAGCATGTCAGCGGCAGGGCGGCTTACGGTTACTGGCGCAACCCGGACACCCGGAAGCTGGAAATCTACGAGCCAGAGGCCGGGATGGTTCGTTATATATTCAAGCTGTACCTCAGAGGTTTGAGTTGCCGTAAGATTGCCGACAGGCTCAACGGGGATGGCCTCAAAACCCAACATCTACATGACTTCCTGCCCATAACCATCCAGCAGATTCTGCACAATCCGGTGTACAAGGGAACCCTGATGTTCCAAAATCGCCAGCGAATCAAGAAAGGCCAGGTGTACCGGTATCAGATCGTGGAGACGATCGTCACGGAAGATGCCCATCCCGCGATCATTCCAGAAGAAGAGTGGGAACGAGCTAACTGGTATAAAATGGAACGGGGGGGGGGCAGACCCTTTCACCCGCGAGAGACCAGCAGATAAAACGGGAGCCACCCTGCTCAAAGACCTGTTATTCTGCGGGATTTGCGGAAGAAAGCTTGAGATTCACAAAAGGAAAAACGGTACGTTACTCATCATGCCTTGCCGAAAAGTACTACCTGACAGCGGCATAACATGCAACAATCAGGGAGTGAAGCTGCAGTCGCTGGAAGAAGAGGTACTGCAACAGCTCCAGAACGATAAAAGGTTACAATGGGATCAACATCTGCAGCCGCAAGAGCAGACAAGCATCCTGATGGATTTACACGAACGTCTGATGCTGATCGAACAGCAACTGCGGGAGAACAAGGAGGAGCAGGCAGAGCTCCTTGAGCCCGCACTGGCAAGGAAGTTGCCGTACAAACTACTCAAAAGGGTGCATACCCGGATGAAACAACATCCCATCCTGCAGGAGTCCAGGGACAAGATCCGAAAGCAAGTCCGGGACATCGCAACAGGCCCGCAACTGGATGTGAAGGCACACCGCATCGGATCGTTTGAGCATTTCAAATCCCTTCCGGCCGAGCAGCAGAACGAAATTCTGAAGCAAAGGGTCAAACGAATCTACTATGTGCGGGTCATGCCGAAGGAGATCCGGGAACTGCCTGCCAGAAGCCCGGAACGTGAAAGCTATCCCTTTGACTATACCATTGAATATTTCTAAGACATGGGGGAGATGACGTAAATACGTATAACAAAAAACAGAATGATGTTAACCGCTTGCTCGCCGCGAGCGGCCAATGAGGTGTGGGAGTCCTCCCCTGGGGACTGAAAAAGCCCGGAGAATACACAGTTTTTCAGCCTATACATAAAAATTACGTGTGATAATTTTAGTTGCTATAAGAAATGACGTCCCGACTGGCGCAACAGGCGTCACGGGCGTGACCGGAGCGACTGGGGCCACCGGGATGACGGGGGTGACAGGCCCTACGGGACCGACCGTGACGGCCAATAATCTGGTAGCCGGGATAACGGATGCAACTGTAGGTCAACTTGTCCCTAATGGTGGTATCGTCCCCCTTGGAACTTTCGATCAAAACGGTAATGCAATCATGAACACTAATGGGAATATCACTCTGGCTCCGAACCAGACCTATTCCGTGGTTTATAAGGCCAACGTTGGGTCACAAGGAAATTCATCGAGTGTGTCTGTCGGCTTGTATCAAAACGGTTCTTTAGTACCCGGAAACAATTCTGTTGGCTCAGTCACTATAGGTGTAAATGCCAGTCAAACACTTTCTGGAAATACGATTATTACTACGGATGCAACAGCAGATATTATAAATCTAAGAAATACTAGTGGTGGTAATACTGAATTTTTTGGTGCCACAAGTATCAGTGTAATCAAGCTGGCTTAATTATAAAGACCACGCTTTAGGTTCATAACAAGTCCCTGAAGCGTGGTTGCTAAGGAGAACAAATCACAAAAAATTCAGTTAGCTTCCGAATCTAAAGACTAGACCATTTTAAATATACCTCGGATTACTTTCGCTTCCTGCACCGGTCATTTGTAAAAATCCAGTAAAAACAACCCACATAACAGGGGCGATTCTGTGCCCCTTTCTTCATCAGACCGTCTCCTATATTCAAGAAGGCAAACATGTAAACTATGAGGTCAATTTATACAGAATAATAAACAGATTCGCATCCATGGCAGCATTTACGATTCCTCAACATCCACCAAATCGATGATCTCACGAATATCCTGAATATTCAGGGCTGCTGCGATTTTTTCAATATGGCTGAAGCTGATGCTCTCTCTTTTGCCGTTTGCTAATTCACTTAATGAAGCTTTTCTAACATTTGAAATTCTGGATAATTCCCGTAATGAAATCTGATTAGCTTTGGTTAGTTCCTTTATTTTTACAACCACTTTCTTTCCCATTCGAATCTCCTCACTTTTCTGAATATCTACTTGACGTCCCGCATATGCGGGACATATAATGATTTTATGAACGGTACTAATACTAGTACCAATGATTCTGTAATTCGCCAATCCGATCCTCAACGTATGAATGTACATAAGTGGCAAGAAACCTCTGTGCTTTTCTAAGAAAAATACATAGAAAGGTGGAGCAGCATGCAAAATGTATTGGAATCACTCTATTATGGTGATCTGGCTCCCCATGAAAAAAGTGCCTCCCAAAGCCCGGAATACAGATTGCTGAACGAACAAATCACCGCGTCCCTGAATCACTGGAAAAAGAAGCTTGCCGAAGAAGATTTCGACGAGCTTGAAGCTTTAACCGATCTATATCATCAAGTCCAGGGAATCGATATGGCCTCCTCGTTTACACACGGCTTTAAGCTTGGCGCGGCCATGATGATTGAAGTGCTCTCCGGCATGAGCCCGCCTGCTCCACAGCAGGATACCTGATCGATGAAGCCCTGCATCCCACCCTCGTCCCTTGCAAACACGGCGAAACATCACCTGACTATTAATGATATAGCAAATGTTGGTGCAGGCGCTAGTATCACTCTGGGGCTGCAATTCCAATCAACAAGAAGCTGAGTTGAAAAGAATCAAAATGATCTGATCCGGTGCATCTGCATAACGATCTCATATGCCGAAAACCCGCATCAAATCAAGGAATTCCGGTTTTTCGTACACCACACACGTTCAAATTTATAGGGAATAAGAATTGACGTCCCGACTGGTGTAACAGGCGTCACGGGCGTGACCGGAGCGACAGGCATGACCGGGATGACCGGGGTTACCGGCCCAACCGGCCGAACCCCAAGTGTTATGGCGGAAATTCAAGGAAACGGCCTTCAGACCATTCCAGCAAATACTACGCAACTGATAGATTTTACGGGCAATACAAAAGTAGGGGACGGTTCTATTCTGGTTAGTGGTAGAAGTATTATTGTTCCGGAAACCGGAACATATATGGTGTGTTATGCAATTTCTGGAGGTGTGAATAGCACTAGCCCAACTGCTGGTATAGGTGTAAGTGTAAGTTTGAATCAACGAAATGGTGTTGGAACATTCAATCAAACGGTGTTAGGCAGCTTTGTAGCTTCAAATTTTGTTGGAGGCACTGCTCTAAATAATGACGATGGTTTAACGAATTGTTCTCTGGTATGTGTATCAGATACGGCGGTGCTTTAAATAACGTCATACAATTAGAAGTATCTGTTGGTGCGGGTACTGGAGGAGCTACAGCTTGGGGTGTTGAACGAGCTCAAACGAGTGTAACGGTGACCAAATATTCGGACGATATATGTAGCCCGTATTAAATTAGAAGTACAATCCACCCTTCAGATGGCTATTCAACTGGAGGGTGGCAGACCGTGCAGCGTTTTTGATCGGCGATTACCCAAACCTCCTCGACAACTATTACTTTGGTTCCAAACCAAACGTATTCGGTCAGCTGCGATGTATGCGGTTTTCCAAGCCCGAATGGTACGGTGGCCGCGCACCAAGCCTGAACCCATGCAGAAAAGCCGCTTCAACCTGCATGATCTTCCCAAACAAGAACGGGTTTACAGGCAGGGCTCCGTCATGTATGCTTGTATTCAGACTGTGAAATAGGGAGGTTAAACGCATGCAGGACAACAACCAGTTGAACCGTATGGAAGAAATGCTCGGAACACTTATCAAAATGGTTGGGGAAAACAATAGCAGACTTGGAGCGGTTGAGGACAAGCTTGGAGCGGTTGAGAGCAGACTGGATACCATGGAGACAGATGTGCGAGAGGTTAAAGTTGATATCAACGAACTGCTTCAAGGACAAGAAAGGCAAGACCGTATTCTTGAAATGCTTTCTGTTAAATCCATTGAAACCGACTCCTATATTCGAGATTTTAAAAGAAAATTGTAGTGAAGCCCACTCATTCTAAAACATGAGCGGGCCTTTTTTTTAGGGTCAGTCGGACAAGCGTTCCTGTGACTGAACTTGAGGCCATTCCTCCCGCTGGTTCGTAACTTCAATGATGACATTGGCCCCCAAGCTCACAGTGTAATCAAACTGGCTTGACCATCAACAATTTTGGCCACTCTTCAGGCGCTTACCCAGTTCCTGCAGGGTGGCCAAAGATAACCATAATTGTTCTCGCCAACCTATGAGCTTTTTATTCACACAAGGAGTGGGTACATTGGCAGACATGGAACCGATTCTGGATAACGATACGTCCCAGGAGGTGTATCCGATAATGGGTGGCTTTTCGTTACATTCGACATGGTTGTGGCTGCGATGAAATTAATAGAAATGACGTTAAAAAGTATGTTTAGTCCATCAAGTCATCTGCTACAATAACATCATAAAAGTATAAGGAGCGGGATCTTATGAATGTTGAGTTAAAGGAATTGCTGCAGTCTGTAATCCGGGAAGAACTTAAACCGGTTCATGAGCGCATTGATAAGATGGAGACTGAGATGAGTGAGAGCTTCGATAAAATGGAGACCGATCGGCAAGAGATTAAACAGGAGATTCGGGAAATCAGAGTGGATCAGCTGGAGATGAAACGAGCTGTCCTGGATACGAATGAACGGGTTATGGCGATAGGGGGGGTTCATCAGCGTATGTTCTTGTCGTCATACCAAATCTCTTAGGCCGCTCACACTACTGTAGATTCACGGCTTTTGTTGTGCTCCTCTTCATTATAAGGAGGGATTGCCAAAACGCCGTTCCCCGCTTCAGAAAGTTTTTCAAATGCGTCAATCATTTCTTTACCGCCGGTCATTAAATGACCACCGATCCTTACTGCACCCTCAATTATACATATAACTTTCCGTTCGGCTCGTGTGGAGGAATGGACACGCTTGAAAAAATAGCGAATGCGCTGGCGGCTCATAATCCCCAGCCTATTTCATAGAATAGAATAGTGGGCCAAGCACAAATGGATCTGAATGATACACAAAGGAGGCTGGCGACCTGTATGGGCAGCATAGAAGTGGGGTGTTTCGGGGCGACCTACCTGCGTATTTCACGGGATAAGGGCGAGAACGAGGATACCTTGCAGAATCATCGCGAGAT
>NZ_JBHHMI010000051.1:0-10415 GCF_042136365.1 Paenibacillus enshidis
CGAACCAAATGGCTTCACGGATCGGTTTTACGATGTAAAACCTACTCACTCGTTGTTCAGTTTTCAAAGATCAAACTATCATTCTCGCAGCCGCATTTTGTATCAAGCGGCCGGAATAAGAATATAACATGTAATCATTCATGTTTGCAAGCATTATTTTTTTATCTTGCTAACCAGCGTTTCGTGTGACCTATACCAGCCGCACTGTACAGCTTGAGGTCACAACAAAATATCAGGAAATACCCCGTACACCAGAAAACCGTCGGGAGATTGCTCCCTGACGGTTTTCACTTTTTAGCACATTAATTACTCATGAGAAGGCCCAATTTTACAAAGCAACCCGATATTGACCCAACGCTGTATCCGGAATAATGCAAACTCCCTCATCCGTTGTTCCCCAGCCGCCTCCGTCCACGGATTCGACTTCCCTGATGCCACGCAAAACCATTTTCCAAGGCTTGCCCGTGCCTTCGGCCTGAATCAAGATGCTGCGATCTTCCCTTTGCACGCTGATGCGCAGTTCTGCTTCGGCCGCCGTACTGTACACAGTCACCTCAGCTTTACCCTGGTCCTGAAGCTCAAACAGGTGAAGCTCAATCCCATCGACATAATCGTAGTCCGGACGCCGGTCATTCTGTCCTATAGCGACGATACTGTTTTCACGAACGAAAAACGGCAGGCTGAAATAATCATACTGTTCACTGTACCATTTTCCTCCTTGCACCACCTCGCCTGTCAGAAAATGTGTCCATCTTCCCTCCGGCAAGTAATAGCGGCCTTGCCCACAATCATTGAAAATTGGAGCCACGAGCAAAGAATCGCCAAGCATATACTGCAGATCAAGCGGTGCGCAGTTTGCATCCTCCATAAATTCAAGCACCATGGCCCTCATTAGCGGAAGACCTATCCGAGAAGCTTCAACTGATTGGGAATACAGATAAGGCATGAGCTTGCTTTTCAGCTTGGTAAAATAGCGCAGCACATCCACGGACTCTTCATCAAAAAGCCATGGCACGCGGTACGATTGGTTTCCATGCAGACGGCTGTGGGAAGAGAGCAGCCCGAACGCAGTCCAGCGTTTGTACAAGTCTGGTGTCGCCGTCTGTTCAAAGCCGCTGATATCATGGCTCCAGAAGCTGAATCCGCTCAGTCCGAGCGATAGTCCGCCGCGCAGCGTCTCGGCCATGGATGCATAGGTTGCCGAACAGTCGCCGCCCCAATGTACCGGAAACTGCTGGCTGCCTGCCGTAGCCGAACGGGCGAACAGCATCGCTTCATTTTTGCCGCGGCTTTCCTCAAGCGCCTCGAACACGGTTTTGTTGTACAGATAGGTATAGTAATTATGCATTTTCACTGGATCAGATCCGTCAAAATACACCACTTCCGTCGGAATCCGTTCACCAAAATCCGTTTTGAAGCAGTCCACTCCCATATCTACCAGCTCGATCAGCTTGTCTTTAAACCATCGCACCGCAGCCGGGTTGGTGAAATCCACAAGCCCCATACCGGACTGCCAGCGGTCCCACTGCCACACGCTTCCGTCCGCATTTTTAACCAGATAACCGTTCGCTTTGCCCTCCTTGAACAAATATGATTTTTGTCCGATGTAAGGATTGATCCAGACACAGATATGAAGGCCTTTGCTCTTCAGCCGGTCCAGCATTGCCTGTGGGTCAGGGAAGACATCTTCGTCCCATTTAAAATCACACCATTGGAATTCCTTCATCCAGAAGCAGTCAAAATGAAATACATGCAGCGGAATATCCCTTTCCAGCATCCCGTCAACAAAGCTGTTCACTGTCGCCTCATCATAATTCGTCGTGAACGACGTCGTCAGCCATAAGCCGAAGGACCATGCCGGCGGAAGCGCTGGCTTGCCGGTGAGAGCCGCATAATTTTCAAGCACCTCCTTCATGGAGCTGCCGCCAATAATGTAATATTTCAGACTTTCCCCAGGAACGCTGAATTGCACCTTGGACACATTTTCGGAAGCCACTTCATAAGACACCTGCTCCGGATGATCGACAAACACGCCGTAACCGTAATTCGAAATATAAAACGGAACATTTTTGTACGCCTGCTCGCTGCAGGTTCCCCCGTCTTCGTTCCACATGTCGACAACCTGGCCGTTTTTCACAAAAGGAGTAAACCGCTCTCCCAAGCCGTAAATGTATTCACCAATGCCCAAATCGAGCTGTTCGCGCATATACACTGCTGCATCAGGTGCGGATTTGATATAGGCCGGTCCTTTATAACCGGAGCCGGTCAGACGGCGGCCATCATATTCATAATCCACCTTCCATCCGTCCCGCGAATCAATGTTCACACTCAACTCGCCGCTGGTGAGGCTGACTCGCCCGTTCTCTTTTTTTACGGCAATTTCAAGATTCTCTTCTTGATGGATTTCGAACTTGGGCAGGATCTCGTCCAGATCATTGTGGATATATTCCACGGCAATGACATTTTTCATTGGTGAACTGTAACGGACCGTTAGCAATGTGGTATTGAGGGTGTTGCCTTTATGCTCTATTTTTTTGGTGGACGCAAACACGGTCACAGATTGCGCGTCGGTTTGAATATCACGAATTTCCACAGGGGACAGTACATGCAGTCCTGATCTTACGTGCCAGTAGCCGTCGGTAAATTTCATAGTATGGTTCTCTCCTGTCTTTATGGATAATTAGTCTTTCATCGATCCTGCTACAATTCCGCCCACAACATAGCGCTGCAGGGCGACGAAAATGATGATAATCGGCATGGCCGCAATGGTCGCTACCGCCATCAGGTTGTTCCATTCCGTGCCGTATTGGCCGATAAACCGGTACAGACCGAGGGTCAACGGGCGAACGCTGTTTTCTGTCGTCAGGGTCAAGGCAAAAATGAAATCCCCCCACCCGAATAGGAAGCAAAACACGGCAACCGTCATCATGCCAGGCACAACAAGCGGTAAAATGATTCTTGTAAACGCTGTAAATTTGTTGCAGCCGTCGATAGCCGCGGCCTCTTCAAGACCTTTGGGAAGCGCCAGAAAGGATGGCCGCAATATCAGCACGGCAAAAGGCAGCGCATGAATCATATCCGCCAGGATCAGGCCCAGATAGCTGTCCACAAGGTGAAGCTTGGAAAACATGATGAACAAGGGCATCGCCATCGTAATTCCGGGCAGCATTTGAATGGCAAGAAGCAAAATCAGCAGAATGGATTTGCCCCGGATATCAAGCCTGGCGAGCGCATACGCTCCCGGTACTGCAAACAAAAGGGACATCACCATCGTACCGATGGCCACGATAAAGCTGTTGCCAATGTAATGCAGCATATCCTGATTGTTGATGAAGTTATCAATATAGGCGGTAAACGTCGAATTCATCAAACCAAACTCCGGAGGGGTCTGGAACAGATCCGTGATTGGAGTCAGTGACGTTTTGACCATCCAGTACACAGGAAACAGAAAGATGATGGTAATAATGACGGCAATGACGGTCAGGAAAATGTTTTTACGGCTGTGCTCCATCCTAGTTCGCCTCCTCCTTGTTCGTCATACGCAGGTACACCATTGCGATCAGAAGCAGGATGACAAACATAATCATCGACACGGACGCCCCCTGGCTGAACTCGAATTTGGTAAAGGACATCTGGTACGAATAGATCGGCAGTACATTCGATGAATTCACCGGACCACCGGCGGTCATGATAAAGATGATGTCGAATACTTTGAACGTATTGATGATGCCCAGCATGATGAGAATGAGGATGGTCGGTCGCATCAGGGGCAGCGTAATATGACGAAACTGCTTTAATTTGCCTGCACCGTCCAGTTTGGCGGCTTCGTACAGCTGCTCAGGCATTCCCTGCAAACCCGTTAACAGAATAATCATATTGAACGGAATCCCCACCCAAATGTTCGCAATAATCGTGGACAGCAGTGAAGTGGATTGGTTACTCAACCAGCTGTACGGCTGATCAATGATGCCAAGGCTTTGCAAAATGAAGTTGACAACTCCGTAATCTCCGTTCAACATCCATTGAAATACAGAGGCCGTAATGACCATCGGCAGCATCCAGGCGAGTAGCATTAATGAACGCATCAAGTTACGCCCCGGAAATCTGCGGTTGAAAAACAACGCTAACGCAAATCCGATGCCAAACTGAAAAACAAGGCTGAATACCGTAAATACGATGGAGTTGCGAAAAGCCGTATAGAACACGGGATCTTTGAACGTGCTTACATAATTCTCGAAGCCGACAAAATGATGCTCCTTCTTGAAGTTATACACATTCACATCCTGAAAGCTTAGCGTAATGTTATAAACGATCGGGAACAGGACAAACACAAGCACAAACAGCACGATCGGCAGAACGAACAGATAGTTGTTCCATGAGGAAAACGATCTGGAGGAGCGTTTTGCCGGAGTCATTGCAGAGTGCACCATCCCGAATCCCCCCCTTTCTATTCTTCTTGTTGTTCCTGAAGCAGCGAGTCAATAATGGAACCGGCCGATTTCACAGCCGCTTCCGGTGTTTTTGCCCCTGTCAGCGCTTCCTGAAGCATGGTTTGGATCGCCTCCGAAATGCTGGCGTAGTTCGGACCGTATGCTCTCGCTTTTGCCACCTGCATACTGTCGGCAAACACCTTCATTTGCCGGTCTTCCTGCCAGAAGGGATCCTGAAGCAAATCGCTGCGGCTCGGCAGCCGGCCGTTCGTCTTGAGCAGCTCTTTCAGCCGCTCCGGCTCGTTGGCAAATTGAATCACATCAAAGGCGATATCCTTGTGCTTGGAAGCCTCTGAGATAGCCCAGTTTTCTCCGCCAAGCACGGTTGCTGACTGCATATCAGACGGGAGCTTGACAACATCCCAGTTCACCTTTGCATTTTTCTGTAGAAAAGGAATTTGCCAAGTTCCATTCACCATCATGGCTACCTTGCCTGCGGCAAACTGAGTTGCAGTATCCGATTGCTTTTGGGTGATTACGTCTTTGGACATCAGTCCTTCATTCACCATGTCCGTTAACATGGTTAGCGCTTTCAAAGTTCCCGGTGAATCAAAATCCGGAATGTCCGAACCCGCCTGCAGCACGAACGGCAGGAACTGAAACGTACCTTCTTCCGTTTTAACGGCGCTTACAGCAAAGCCGAACACATTTTTATTGCTCAGCTTTTTGGCCGCAGCCTGCAGCTCATCCCAATTGGCAGGAGGCTGTAATCCTGCTGTTTTGAAAAGATCAGTATTGTAATACAGAGCCAGATTGTTGCTTCCAACGGGTACGCCATAATTCCGGCCATTATATACTGTGGATGACCAAGGTCCCTCAATGTAATGCTTGGCCTGTCCCCACTCCTCTATCTCTTGGGTAAGGTTCGCAAGCACACCAGCAGCCGAAAAGGTTTGGTGGTCCGCGCTATCGATCCAGACGATATCCGGACCCTGGTTGCCGATGGACCCAAGCAGCAGCTTGGTTTTGATATCCGAGTAAGACACATAGGTCCGTTCTATCGTGATGTTCGGATGTGCTTCCTCATACTCAGAAATGATTTTATTGATGGCCGCTACGCTGGCGTCGCTGGTCATCGTGTCCCACCAGGTGATTTTCACTTTATCTCCCGATCCCCCAGAACTCTGGCCCGGGGTGCAGGCCGTCAAAATAAGGATGAGGCACATGATAATTGATAGCGCCTTCATTTTGCCGATCACGATAAGTCCCCCTTTATGCTTTTACTCCGAAAGAAAAGAAAAAATCGAAATAATGATGTCGAAATAGTTTTAATGATGTACGTAAATCATTTTACTGTGTAAAGCATGTATCCTTACTCCTGTAAGCTTCAGAATAAGGCGTCGATGCTTTTTTAAATGTAATAGCGGGCATTTTCCCTTGTTACAAGCTCCAATCTCGTGATGTTCTCCCGCATATTGATCTTCTCCCCATAAGCCAAATGGGCAAACAAAGTCTTTACGGTGAGATAACCCTGGTTCACAGGATCCTGGCAAATCGTTGCTGTCACGACATTTCTGCACAGGAACTCATAAATTTCCGTTGTAATGTCATGCCCGATCAAAGCCACTTTGCCTGCCAATCCCGCCTTCTCCAAATGAGCAGCCACTACCTGCAGCTTGGCGCTTGTCACATAAACAGAATCGACCTGACTGAATAATTCTGCAAAGGTATCCGGGTCCTCATACTCTTTCTGCTTAAGCTTCAGCATCTGCGTCATTTCCACGTTGCCGTATTCAGCAATGACTTCCCTGAAGCCCATAATTTTCTGCTGCATCTGAAACGTCGTGGCCGACGGTACTGATGAGGCATCCGAAGTAATGAGACCGACTCTGCCATGGCTTCCCGAGAATTTGCACAGCAGGTCTGCTGCCAATCTGCCCGCGATGCGGTAATCACAGCCTACATAAAACAGCCGCTTGCTGAGCGGAGAGTCATTGTTGAAGGTGCAAATGGGGATGCCGCTGTCGATCCCTTTGTCGATAATATCCGCCATTTCCTCGGAATCATTGGGCGAGATCGCAATCGCATCAAACGCCTTGGAATCAATCAGGTCCAGAACGGCCTGCTTCTGCTTCTCCAGATCATACTTTTCGGATTTGAACAGCTCGATATGAAGCCCATAATCTCTCAGCTCCTCATAGGCCGTCCGAATCCCCCTCTCGATCTGGTCCCAGAAATAATCCGGCAGCTCCGGAAACACAATCGCCAGCGACAATTCCTTCTTCCGCGACAAAAAACTGGCCGACTTGTTCGGCGTGTAATTAAGCTCCTGCAATTTATCCATCACCTTGCGGTATGTTGCAGGCTTGACGTTGCCCCGATTGTTCAGCACCCGGTCCACCGTCGCCACCGAGATTCCGATCATCTGTGAAATTTCCTTGAGCGTCAATCTTCTGCTATCGTTCATATCCTCCAACCTCGGTTGTATGCGCTCTCATCATGTGTTGAAAGCTATTTTGTTTATTTCAAATTCATCATAATCCTTGCGGTAAAAGCTGTCAATGTCTTTGTGACGTTAATTTCAACAAAATGATGTTCGTACATCATTTTGTTTAATCGCGGAAGCCCACCTTCCGGACACGACTGTCATACCGGGAGTGGGCTTCCTGTTTTTTATTCAACCGTCTCTTTTATCCCGCTGCTACGTTAAGATAAACCGCTGCCTTCCGTTCCCGGTCTTGTCTTCCACATGAAAGTCACAATGAGCCCGATTCCCATAATAATGGCGGCAAACAGGTAAGGATAGTTGATATTGACATCAAACAAAATTCCGCCAATGGCTGGTCCGGCAATGTTCCCCAAACTGGTGTACGTGGAGTTCATACCGGCGACAAAACCCTGTTCTTTATCGGCGGATTTGGATAAAAATGTCGTAAGCGCCGGGCGCAGCAAATCGAATGCCAGAAAAATAAAACAGGTTACCGCCAAAACGACCCAGAAGTTGGAGACCAAAGTTGAAATGACAGCCAGAACAACTCCGGCGATCAAACAGATCTGGATCAGCTTCTTTTCTCCCAGTATATCAACCATTTTGCCGAACAGGAAAATTTGTACGACCACACCGAAAATGGAGCTAGCCGTGATGATGACAGCAATGTCCTGCGGTGTGAAGCCGAACTTGTGATCGGAAAACAAGCTGAATACCGTCTCGTACGCCGAAAGTCCAAATGCGAGCACAAATACGAGCACAAAAGCGACAAAATAAATCGGACGCAGCGATTTCCGCAAATCGCCTGCGAAACTGGATTGCTGTGCATGTGCAGAAATTTCGGCGAGCTGTTCTTTTGTCAACTGCTCCTTTAACATGAATACAGAGCAAAGACATGCCACAAAAGCAACCCCGGCCGCATAGTAGAAAGGCAACCGTATGCCGTACTCGGCAATGAAACCGCCAATGCCGGGACCGATAATAAAACCGGTGCTGATCGCAGCCGAAACATAGCCCATCGCCTTGGGGCGTTCTTCTACCGAAGTAATGTCAGCCACATAAGCAGTGACGCCCGGCATAATGAATGCGGCGCTGATCCCACCTAACACCCGGGCGAGATACAACACCCACACATTCGTACCTGCGCCAAAAATCAATTCCGAAATACTAAACAGCAACAGGCCGAGCAGGATGATCTTTTTCCTGCCATAACGATCGACCCATCGGCCAGCAATCGGTGACACCAGCAACTGGGCAACCGCAAATGCGGCTACCAAATAACCCATCGTTTTGCCCGACAAATGCATAATATTCATAAAAGACGGCATGACGGGGATAACCAGACCAATGCCCAGAAAAACAATAAATATATTGCTTAGCAGTATGAGTAATACCGCTTTTTGCTCTCTAATCGGTTTCTGCATGATCGTTACCTCTTTCTGCACTTTCTGGTCGATTTCTGAACTTGATGCATTCTATCATGAACGCGAAACGCCCCGCCAAAAAACAGCCCAAGACGCTTCCAGCTTATCCCGCAATCGCTTCTCATCATTGCCATATACGAGCTCCAATATAATGGAGTCTACTACGCCCTGGAAAGCCAATGTCGGTATTTGCGCAGCGTCTCCAACGATGGCTCCGGCATCAAGCCATTCCTGAAATTTGCGCTCCAGTACCCTCTGCACTTGCATCTCCAGATCAATGACTTCCTTCTCAATATCTTGAGCCAAATGCGCCGGCGGAAAGAACGACATGCGCAGCCAAAATTTCAATAGCTCGTTTCTCTGGAACAAATCAATGATCAGCTGCAAAAAACCGTACAAGTCCCGCTCAGGGTCCGGCGAAGCGTTGGTGCCAAAATACTCCAGCTTGGATGACAGTTCCGCTTCCTTCGCATCGCGCAGAACATGCAAAAACAGATCATCCTTGCTTTTGAAATGAGCGTAGATGGACTGTTTCTTCATGCCGACCGCATCCGCGATTTGAGCGAGAGAAGCCCCTTCATAACCGTGAATCGTAAAATATTTTAATGCCGCATCCTTGATTTCACTGTTTTTCAAACCGACACCCCTATACTAACGAACGTTCGTCAGTTATAATAGCAAAAGAAGCCCACATAAGCAAGCAACGCGAAATCCGCCCAACAGAGATCAATTGTGAGAATAAGGAATCAGACTGAAAAATAAAGTGTTGGATTGAGAGGACAGAAGCAGTAGAGCTGTGAGGCAGCTTACGCTATTGTAACAAAAAGAAGCCATTCCTTAGTAAAATGGAAGTGACGAGCAACCATTTAAAGGAAGACTTCTTTTGTACATTCAATATACAAATTTATACGCGGGTTTGACATGGAGCCTCTGTGGGCATGATTCCCTGCGAAGGGGCGAAGCCATAGGCTTCGCAGAGGCCAGCTAGCCTATCATGCCCACCCCTCCATGTAAAACAGCTTTGCTTGGCTGTATCAAATTTCGCTGCAAAATTCCCCTTTAAGAATCATATTTTTCTTTTCAATCTAAAATGCTTAGTGTTGTATTAATAATACCTGATAACTTTTCTTGATTAGTTGCTGTTTTCACCATTGTACGTAATCCTAACCAAGCATTCATGAAGTAATGAGAAAGAACCTCAGGATCAAGTTGAGCTTTGACTTCACCAGTTTGTTGACCAGAAAGAATAAGATTGCATAGCAACTTCTCCGTTGTAGAATAACTTTCTTCAACAAAGGAAGAAACCTCTGGATCTAATAATCCCAACTCCACTCCAGAATTAACAATGAAACACCCTTGTGGGTCTCCTTTTTGTTTTAGAGTGGTCTCAAAAAATTGCCGAATCAATTCCTTCACCGGTTCTTGCTTCTCAACCAATATTCTCATTTTTTTGTTTTGAATAGCCTCGTATCGTTTGAGCGCCTGCATAAATAAGGCATGCTTATCCCCAAAAGTATCATAAATGCTTCTTCTGTGAATCCCCATTTTCTCAACTAATTCTTGCATCGAGGTTTTTTCGTAACCTTGCTCCCAAAAGAGCTGTATTGCTTTATCTAGTACTTCATTAACCTCAAATTCTTTGTATCTTGCCATGGTATCACCTCGTTCATTCATTATACAATTAAGTGAACGATCAGCAAACTCAAGAGCAATTACGCGTACATTTTCTAAATACATAAAGTTCTTATAACAATGTATTAAAGTGTTAAAAGAAACTTATAGTGGTCAAAAATACGTACCTTGCCATGAATAACTAACTTAAGATGCGGGTCTACCCGTGATCACTAACATTTCGAGTGGATTAACCGCAGCAGCTTTGACCCTTACCAAAACTTCGTTATCAGCAATTCTGGAATTGGGATCTCATTGACTTGGGCATGTATTTTTTTCGAGTACTTGGTGATCTGAGCTGCTTTCATCAGTGTTTTCATTATTAACTTGACTGTTGCAAAAAACTTGTCGTGTAAGTTTTTGACGAATGTTATATAAAACTGTAAACCGAATAGAAGTATT
>NZ_JBHHMI010000052.1:0-9891 GCF_042136365.1 Paenibacillus enshidis
TTGCGCGCCAACCGGTGCAGCCTCTTGCGGCTGCGGCCTGATCGCAGGGCTTGAACGAGGAAAGGTGAGCATAAGGTGCGTGGCTTGAACGGTGTGGGTTAGCATGAACGAGAAAATTGGAAAAATTCAGGTTCAAGCGGCAACGAGGACCCGGGTCTTTTTATGTTTTCGGTGCCTTGCTTCGCTCCCTCCTTCTCTCTCGGCCGGTTTCACATCACCTACAACGCTCTGTTTTCTCCAAAGAACGTCTCATGAACTCGAATCGATCTGCTTCTCCGTAAGGCACAATCCAAAAGATAATAGACCCATTCGATGGTCCTGAATCGCGTAACAACAGGTATTTTCGTGCCTCATTTGCTCCGTTATTTTCTTTAACGTGCCTAAAGTGTATTTTCGGTTCCCGGTTTTCTGTTTTTCTTAACCTGATCCAATGGGATAATCGTGCAAAGCTCCTGAAAAGAGAGTATCACATGTCTTACCGCGATCGGCTGGCGGCTTGACTGTCACGCACTAGAAGGGGATTCGAATTCCTCAGAACCCGGTAGCTACAAAGGTTGAAGTGGATTTGGGCTCTGCGAAAGTTGAGTAAGTTAGTTAATTATGCTGTCGTAGTTTGAAAAAAGTGGCCCACGATTTGTCTACAAGGGTTCCGTTGGTTTGCACAGCGTTGCTGTTGATGGTATTGGGGAGGCCTGAAATGAAGAAGAGGCTGTTTCGCAGCCCGCTCCTGCTGCAAAACAGCTTCCTTTTATAGGTGCTCGCCATTCACCATCTTGGTAACCCGGTTTTCCAGCTCAGTCTTCCGTGCTTCATACTGCTTGTCTGTCAGTTTTCCTTCTTCAAGCTGTGCGTCCAGCTTCTTGGTCATGGAGGATACCAACAGATCAATAACATCATCCACGTCTACATTTTGCTCTTCCGCGATGTCGGCTAAAGAAGACCCTTCTTTGATTGCCGACTTCAGCTCGTCGGCGGTCAAGCCGAGCAGTGTGGCCAGTTCCTGGCTGTTTCCGAACATGCCGCCGCCCATCATACCACCGCCCATCATGCCGCCGTGGCCATGGCCATGTCCCATGCCGAAGCCTTTACTTTCCAGCATTTTGGCAGCCATGTCCGCAAAGTCGGGAGTCTTGGCAGACTGTGAATCAGTGCTGCTATCAGTGCTGCTGTCGCCAGCACTTTCTTTGGGCGGGCGGTTCGCCGGCACATTTTCCTTCAGCCATGCTTCCAGCTTGGACTTGAGGTCTTCGGTGGAAACACCTTGCGCCTCCGCAATTTCCGCCAGGGTCTTTTCTTTTAGCTCAGACTTGAGCGTGTCCGCATCGAGGGACAGCCACTCCTGCAACTGGGTCTGCAGCTCGCCTGAACCAAAGCCGAAGCCTCCTCTCGGACCGTGTCCGCCTGCTCCCCGGCTGCCTTGATCAGCCGCTTTGTCTTGAACTGCCGCCGTTGTATCCGCCGCCTGCGCCGGTTGGGTAAACCAGATGCCGGCCCCTGTAAGTACGGCAAGTGCCATGCTGCCTGCCAGAATGGCTTTTTTCGTATTCTTGCTGTTCGGTTTTAAACGGTTGTTCATACTGCTGAAACGCCACCTTTCTGCTATGTTTTGTGGTACAGGACCTATCATAAAGCAGGAAAATGAGTCCAGTCTTAAACTCCGCTGAACGTTTGCTGAATGTCTTTATGGCTGTACTTTTCTAGCAGAATCCCCCTTGACCAGTGTGACATAAATCCGTTCATGCTCCACCGGCTGCCCTGCCAGAATATCGAGCAGCTGCCCGGCGGCTACCGCGCCCCATTTCCGTTTCGAGTAATCGATGGTGGAGAGGCGTGGCTGCAGGTAATGGGCCAGCTCGATATTGTCGAATCCGATTACATGGATATCGCGGCCGATTTCAAGCTCCGTGCCGGCCATTCTGTTGTAGAACCCAACGGCCATTTCGTCATTGAGGCAGAACACGGCGGCCGTTGCTTTGAACTCCGAGAGCACCCGCTCGGCGGCCTGCTCGCCGCCCGATTTCTCGAAGTTGCCCTGGATTTCGATGAACTCCGCCGTCCCGCTGCGCTCAACGGTCTGTCTGACCGCCTGCATCCGCTGCCAGGAATCGTAGGAGCCCTCGGGGCCGGTAACGGCGTAGAAGCGGCGGTGCCCGAGCTCGAGCAGGTATTCCACGGCCAGCGTGGCGCCTGCTTTGTTGTCAAGCAGCACCTGGTTCACATTCGGGTGGTTCAGCTCCCGGTCGAGGACGACAATTTTATGCCCACGCTCGGCATACTGCAGCAGCTCCTCACTGGAGAACGTCTGATCCAGCACGATCGCTCCGTCAATCATGCGCTCGGGCAGCATGCGGTGTGCTTGCTTGCCGCTGCACACGATCAGATCGTATCCCTTCCGGTTCAGAATCTCCTTGATGCCGTACAATAAATCACCGTATACGTCACCGCTGAAATCGGTCAGAAATACACCGATGATGCGGGTTTCCCTTTTCTTCAGGTTGCGTGCGGCCGCATTGGGCACATAATTCATTTCTTTGGCAATCGCCAGAATTCTGGCGCATGTTTCCGGCGTCACCTTGGTACTGCCGTTCAGGGCATAAGAGACGGTCGAAATGGAGACGCCCGCCTCCCGGGCAATATCTTTAATACTGACCATGGGTGTTCCTCCTCTATTTCCAAAAGGAAATGGCGATCGTGAAGAGATCGCCATCCTCAGCCAATCCTCCGGATGTTGATTACAGCGTGATTTCGATCCGGTTGCCATCCGCCAGACGGCCTTTGTCAAACTGCTGCCGCTTAATTCTCATGCCGCCTTCGCGGTAACGGTTGCCTTCCGGCGTCCATTCCAGGGCACTGCCGTTCAGGGTCACCGAGCGTTCAACGCCCTGCAGATGGTATATGAAGGTGACCGGTGTTTCCGCATAGGCGAATTGGAACTCCAATCCGTCCAGCCCGACGGGCAGCACCGGATCGATGACGAGATCGCCTTCGCACTGGCGGATGCCCAGGCAGCCCGCAATCAGCTGGTTCATATAGATGCCGGGACCGCTGGAATAAATCCGCCAACCGCCTTTAACCGGCGCGGAGCCGGCTTTCAGCTCTGCAAAGCGGTCCTGCGCTTCATAACGGGTCCGGAACTTGCCGTCTGAGCTGCTGAAGTACGCGTTGCTTTGCCGCAGTTCCGCATGCGGAACCGTGTGGCGGATGCCTACCGGGTTGATAACGCTGAGCCCGTGCCATGCCTCCTGTGCCCGGCCCAGCTTGGCCATCGCTTCCACGTAGCGGATATGGGCATGGACGTACTGCAGCCCGACTTCCCGTCCGAAATTGGCTGCCTGCTCCGCCCGTTTGAAATGCGTGCTGACGCCGCCGGCATATGAGGCTGGGCGGTTCATAAGGCGGACGCCGTCCGGGCACAGCAGCTGCTCGCGGATCAGCGTTTCGTGCGCGAGCGCCTGCTCCCTGGTCAGCAGCTCGCTGATCATGCTGCGTGTCATCGGCAACAGGCGGCAGGTAATGCCGGTCTCCGAGTCGGAAGGATGCAGCATCAGCTGGGGGCTGTCCGGATCTTCAAGATAGACGAAGCCGGGGATCACGTCCGAGCCGAGCATATAGCGCTCAAAATCGCGGCGGATGCCCTCCGCCATTTCGTGCAGCGGGGCCGCAGCTCCGGCTGACGGGGAAGCGTCCAGCACCGCGGCGAAACGGCTGACCGCCTGATAGGTCAAGGCCACCGTCCAGCTGCTGGCCATGTACTGCTTGAGCTGCGCATTGGCGGGCTGCAGCGTATCATCCCAATCCCCGTCCCCGTAGGCGGACAGATGTGTATCATGAAGGAAGTGTTCACGGATATATTGGATTTCTTTCAATGCATGCTCCAGCACAGGAGCTGTCTCCTGGATAAATTCAAAGGTATGCCGGTCCGTGTAGGGCACATTTTCCTCCAGAATACTGTAGTCCCGCGTTGCGGTCAAATAATCCCCGAGCACTTTGAGCGGCCATACGATAATATCGCCATGGCTCTCTTCCTGTTGGATTTTCGCATAGCTGTCGAACATGAACCATTGCGGCCAATTTCCCGTATCTTCGTACTGATGGCTGAAGACCGTCAGCAGAATGCTGCGGACCTCGGCGAAATTCTGGGTCGACAAAAAGTATTCCACAGGCCCCTGGCAGACGTCCCGTGTTCCCCAGGCCGCTCCTCCATACTGCTCCAGGCCGTGCGGGACGGTGTAATGGACGAGCATGTTGTGCGTATACCACCAGGCAAGGGTGTTAAAACGGAATAGATGATCCGTTTCGCGGCCGTTTTGCCGGAGCTTGAAGCTGTTCATGAGCGAACCCAGGTAGCGCCGGTAATCTTCCCGCGCTGTGTCCCAATCCTGTGCCGGGACAGCGGCTGCTCGCTTGCCGTACAGCATGGCTTGAACGATGAGCGTCCATTCGGGAGTGCTGCTCAGTTCAAGCGCAACAAGGGATGCACCGCCGGGGACTGCGCTGCTGTTCAGTATGCGTTCATCACCTGCTTCAAAGGCTGTCCCCTGCACCTGCAGGCTGTACTGCAGGTTGGGGTAGGCCTCCGTACTAAGCGCGGCCCGGTCGGCTCGGAAGACGAGGCTGTCGCCGGATTGTTCCATGTGGAACGTAAGTTCGTATTCATTTACATGCATGGAGATCTGCTGCGTGACCAGGAACCGGTAAGAATGCCCGCTTGCGGAGGTCACCTGAAGCTGTATATCAGGGGAATCCGTATTCGTACTGTTCGTTATAATCAGCGTATCCTTTTCCATTTTGTAATACCAGCGTACGTAATTAAAGCCGATCTCAAACAGGGAAGGGAGGGAGAGCAGCCGGTAAACGCCGTCCATCTCAACGTAAATGCGCTGCCCGGAGGCTTTTTGTGCATTTAACGGATTTCTGGCATGGGTGATCATTTTATTGAAATTCGTATTGCCCACCACAAGCTGGGAATTGAATATCCCGTACATGTAGCAGGTGGTTGTGACGATTTCCTCCCTGGAGCCGAGGTGCCCGCCCATCAGAATATGGCCGTGAGGGCGTTCAACACGCAACTCTTTGGCTGGCAGAACGACATGCTCATAGGTATCTGTAAAAAAGGAGAGCAGCTCGTCCCCTTCGCGCTCTTCTTCACGGCGGTTAGGGAAGAGGGCGTTAATCTCCTCTTCGCTCAGCGGGAGCGCAGACAGCGGCCCCGCTGCAGCAAGCGCTGTTCCGGACGGGGCTGGTGCCAGGGACATATCCGCAGGCAGTGCAGCGGCAAGGGTGAGAGAGGCGCTCACCTCTTCGCGGGCCTGCTCCAATACGTCTGTGAACTCGAGCGCCGTCACGGCTGCCGGATGGTCAGCTCTGTACAAGCCGTAGAACACAAAGCTCGCTTTCCCATTCAGGGAGACACGCTCGGATTGAAGCGCCGTATAGGCAAATTCATATTGATAGACTTCATTCGCCAGCGAGTCCATGGACAGGGCTTCCGGCTGATCCGTCTTTTTATACGAGAGGCCGAAGAACTGGAATCCGTCCGTGGAGAAAGCGGCCGCTCCCGTCAAGGAGCCTTGCTGCAAATAAGGGAAAGTCCCTTCCTGCGGCATATTCTGGCGTGAGCATACCGCATATCCCCGAATGTCGTCATGATAGACGGTATGGTCAATGTACTGGGACAAATACGCCTCGTTGCTGCGCACGGCCCCTATGCCGGCTATACCGACATCCTGTCCATAAATCAGGTCAACGGCCACCCCGCTGCCTTCAATTTCAACATCCCAGAACCAGACATCGCGGCTGCTCAGGCTGAAAATCACTTTATAGCTGACGTCTTCCGTACGGCCTTCCCACACGATATGATTCCGGTGCTTTCGCATCCGGCTGGCCGAGCGAACACCGAGCAGGGGAAAGGAGCGAATGCCGTCAGATCTATGAAGACGGAGATACAAATTGTTGAGAGAACCGTCAATCTCATTGGATAACAGCTGGTTGATCATCATGCTGCCGGAGCGAATCTGATAAATATCTCCGCTGTTCAGAAATTCAAAGGACAGATTGCCTGCCTGCAGGCGGGTGCCGGAGTCGGTGTACGTAGTCATGAGCTCATTCCTTTCTTTATTTCTCAAAGCGGAAGCTTCCTTCCAGGCAGTCTCTGTTATTAGGCTCCGCATAGACGGAAAACAAACTTTCGAAACGTTTCTATAATGGGGTTAAGTGGATTATATCTGCTTCCGAAAAGGGAGTCAAACGGAAGAAGAGTGGCTATTCGGCCGAAATTGAACCGTTTACAGGTTGATGTTTGTGTATATTTGCTCATTTCCCCATGTGTAAAAATATTTCCGAACCCTATTGAATGCGGTTTCATTTTGCTTTATAATGACAATCGAAACGTTTCTATAACAAGCCATCACAATAGATCGTACATGGATCAGGGGTTACAAGCATTTCCGGGCATCTTACTTCAATGCACAATCGGGAGGAATGGATATGTGGAAAAGAAAACTGGGGATCGTACTGGCCGGTTCCATGCTGATGATGGGAGCGCTCGCAGGCTGCTCATCCGGGAATACGTCGTCAGGAGCGGAGAAGGATGGGCAGACGACACTCACCGTGTGGGGGATGGGCGCAGAAGCGCAGGCGCTGCCCGATATAGTCACACATTTTGAAGAGGAGAATCCGGACATCAAGGTAGAGGTACAGGCTCTGCCATGGGATAACGCCCACGATAAGCTGCTGACAGCGGTTGCTTCGAAATCAGGTCCGGACGTGGTGCAGATGGGCACCTCCTGGGTTCCTGAGTTTGCCAGCGCAGGTGCGCTGCTTGATCTTTCGAAGTATGCCGGCCAGTATCCCGAGCTCGCGGAGGACAATTTCTTTGCCGGGGCGATTGCCACCACCAAATTTGAGGACAAAATGATTGCCGTGCCGTGGTATACGGAAGCGCAGATTTTGTTCTACCGCACCGATCTTCTTGCGGAAGTCGGTTATCCTGGAGGTCCGAAAACCTGGGAAGAGCTGTCCGATGCGGCGCAGAAGCTGGCTGCCCGCGGTGAAGGCAAATATGGCATTTCGTTCAACCCGAAGGAGCAGTCGCTTTCCTTCATGCTGGCACGGCAAAACGGCTCCAGGATTATGGATGAGCAGGGTAATCCGCTGTTTAATCAGCCGGAATTCGTGGAAGCCGTCGAGTATTTGAACAGTTTTTTCCAGAATGGCTCCAATGCGACCGATCTTGGCATTGATTCGGTGCAGGGACTTAAAGGGGAAGGTATTGCGCCGATGTTCATCAGTGGACCGTATATGATCAAGCAGATTGAAGAGCAGGCCCCCGAGCTGAAAGGTAAATGGGCGGTCGCACAGCTTCCGGCCAAAGAGAACAATACCTCCGTGCTGGGCGGCTCCGATCTGGCGATCTTCCAGTTCAGCGAGCATCAGGATGAAGCTGCCCGATTTTTGGCTTACATGAGCAAGCCTGAAACCCAATTGAAATGGATGGAGCTGGCGAGCGTGCTGCCGGCGAATAAGAAAGCATGGGAAGATCCCGGTCTTCAGGAAGACGCGAACCTGAAAATGATCCGCGAGCAGCTGGATCATGCCGAGCCGATGCCGCAGATTGCCGCATGGGAGGAAATTGCTCAGCAGTACCTGAAGAGCTTTGAGCGCATTTACCGCGGCGGGGCTGATGTGCAGACAGAACTGGATGCGTTCAACGAGCAGGCGGCGAGCATTTTGAAAAAGTAGGGGAGTATCCGGACTAAGCAAAGGAAGTGAATGTATGAAAGGGAGCTCGAAATTAGCGCCATATTTATTTATAGGCCCTTCGGTCATACTGCTTGCCGTGTTCTCGGTGGTGCCAATCCTGCTCGCGCTTGTCATCAGCTTCACGGATATGGATCTGTCAGGCCTGATCGATTACGGCAATATTCAGTTCATTGGACTGGAGAACTATAGCAATGTTTTGGCAGATCCCGCTTTCCATAAAGCGGTGTTAAATACACTGTTCTACGTAGTCATCGGTGTACCGCTGGTGCTGCTGTTCTCGCTGGCTGTGGCCATCCTGATTCATATGGGGGAATCGCGGCTGTTCAGCGCATTCCGCGTCGTATATTATTTGCCGTCCGTAACCAACGTGGTCGCGGTGGCGGTCGTTTGGAGTTATCTGTACAACCCTACACTCGGGCTGTTCAACTATCTGCTGTCAGAGTGGAATCTGGGAACGGTTCCGTGGCTGACCGAGCCGACGACGGCCAAAATATCGCTGATCCTGCTCGCGGTATGGAGGGGGATCGGGCTGAACATGATCATTTTCATCGCGGCGATCAAGGGAATTCCAAAATCCTATTATGAGGCGGCTCAACTGGACGGGGCCAACGCCTGGCAGCAGATTTGGTATATCACACTGCCGCAGCTGCGCTTCGCGATCTTTTTTGTCTCGATCACCACGATGATCGGCTGGCTGCAGTTTTTCGAGGAGCCGTTTGTTATGACCGATGGCGGCCCGCTCGATGGCACGATCTCGGCGGCTCTGTTCATTTACAACAACGGTTTCAAGTTTAGCAAGTTCGGTTATGCGGCGGCAGGGTCATTCGTGCTGTTCTTTGCGATTATTGCAATCACACTGATCCAGTTCCGTCTGCAAAATAAAACGGAGTCCTGATGGAGAGAGGTGATTCTGTGAAAATAGCAAAAGCGTTTCAATGGACGGTCGGCATACTCCTGACTATTGGCGGGCTGTTGATGCTGCTCCCCTTTGTATGGATGATCCTGTCTTCATTCAAGCTGGAAGCAGAAGTAAAGCAGATTCCGCCAACGCTCTGGCCGCAGCAATTCACGCTGGAGAACTTCCGCAATCTGTTTGACAATATGGCATTCGGGGTTTATCTGAAAAATACGCTGATCATCGTCCTGTTCTCGTTCATCGGCCTGTTCCTGAACGCGATGGCCGGATATGGCTTTGCCAAGTTCCATTTTAAAGGAAGAGGAGTCCTCTTTTATCTGGTGCTCGCTACGATGATGATCCCGGGACAGGTGACCATGATCCCTGTATATCTGATCCTCAACCAGTTGCATCTGACCAACTCGATGGCGGGCATCGTGCTGCCGGGACTGGTGGGGGCGTTTTCGATCTTTCTGTTCCGCCAGTTTATGACCACCATTCCGGACGAGCTGCTTGAGGCGACCCGTCTGGATGGAGCGGGGGAGTTCCGGACCTTTCTGCAGATTGTGCTTCCGATTTCGACGCCGATTCTGGCGGTGCAGGCCATTCTGACTTTTATCGGGGGCTGGAACAGCTTTCTGTGGCCGCTCATCGTTGCCAATGATGAGAAGCTGTATACCCTGTCGGTCGGTCTCTCTTTGCTGAAGGGACAGAACGAGAGCCAATTTGCGCTGCAAATGGCCGGATCGGCCTTCATGGTGGTGCCGATCATCTTCATTTTCATCATTTTTCAAAAATACATTATTGACAACTACACCATTTCAGGCATCAAGTAGAGTGAACGGTCAAGAGGCGGCATCCCTTCAAGGCGGTGCAGTTCCTGGTTGATCGCAGTTTTTTGCCGTTTACGAAAAAAAGCGGGGGTGCCATTCACGCCGTAATACCCGCCGATTTTGTAATCTTTTTTACGTCTGCAAGATAAGTGTTGGCCCTCAGGTCGGCCTCGAACTGCTGATTTTCGTACAGCTTGCTGTAGAAGTCCCAAAAGGCCTGCGGATTCTGCTGTAGATGGCTTTACCTGCGCTGCCTGCAAGGATGTCTACTGCTAGGGTTGACGCTGAATCAAAGCAGCCAGCTTTTTGCCAGCTTTCTTGCAAGAAGGGGATTCGCCCCCCTCAGAGTCTAGTAGCCCGAGTGAGATGGGTGTCTGTAGGCTGTGGTGTCTGGTGTCCGTT